>WJIO01000359.1 GCA_014730235.1 Candidatus Poribacteria bacterium | reverse complement strand
TCCTCTGACAGTTCAATTTTATCCGCGACCATGTCAACCATCTTTGACATTCCGCCCATTCTGCCCATCATCTTTCCACACATTGGGCACATCATGCCGTGACCCATCTTCATATCTTCCATCACAGGCATATCCTTCATACCAGAACAGGCCATCATTCCCCTCATCATGGGCATATTCATCATACCTCGATTACCACACATCATACCGTGACCAGGACCCATTCCCCGCATCGCAGGTCTACCCATTTCGCCCTTCATTTCCTGCATGGGCATCATGGTATATTGCATTTCTGTTTCTTCTGCTTTTTCCATCATTTCCACAGATATTGCAAAACTTACCAATATACACATAAAAACAACAACCAGTGAGAGTCTAAATACTTTTTTCATTTTGAAATTTCTCCTTTAATTCTTTGCTGCCACCGGAAAATAGCCGCTATTGGTGGTTTTCCGGGTATATTCTCCATTTTGACAGCGTTAAACAGTTCCACCATTTTTAACGATTACCTTATTCATGATTTTCAATCTACTTTTTAACCGTTAGTATTATCTTATACCCTTTGCGAAATATTTTAACGCCTGATCCATGCCCATTCGGCATGCGATTTTATCATCTATAACATCTTCAATGTAAAAACGAAGGGCGCAGTAAAGGCTGGTATAATAATGGGGATTCCAACTGTTTTCATATTTTGAAGTATATATCCTGAAAAGCCAATCAACGGATTTTTCAGGCTTTTCTTCTATTACCCTAAATACCATTGGGATTGAATCATCAATATTATCAAGGGAAAATTTGCTTTCAAATTCTTCATAGGTTTCAGGTATATGGCCTGAGTATTCGGCTTTATCTGCCCGTTTTTCTCTTTCTTCATCGGTTTCTTTTTCTCCAACCCAATCTACCAATATTCCATATGGAACTTCACTATCTATATTAAACAAAGCTTTTTCCCATTCAGCCATTAAGTAAAACGTAATGGTATGATGCACTTCCACAATGCCAGTTCCATATGAGCAAATTTTCAGGAATCTACCATAATTCATCTCTTCCTTTGTATGACCGTATTCTTTATGAATCATATCTTCATTGGCTTCGTAACGGGCAAGATACATTATGTAAGTTAAAAGGGCTGTATCTGTGTGGGTATGGTCTGTTACAATCATATCTTCCACCACCGGATAAAAGCATGATATACTGTGCCCCAGTGATTTTGGTATGGCATTAGCTCCCAGTTTCAGAAGCAGGTGACAAAAGGCATTACGGTCATTCTCAAGAAGACCAAGAGCATAGTAAAACGCGTTGTGGACATTGCCCCTATGCAATTCCTTTACGATTCCGGCGATACCCTCGACTGATGAGAATTCTTCATCTTTTGCAGATTTTATTCTGTTTGCGGTTATACTTACCCAATTTCGCTCCGCCATTTCAAAGGCAATTAACCTTAGAATCTCTTTTTCGGTATCCTTTGAAAAATATCCCTCAAGTGCTAATCTTCTAAGGAAAAGATTCATCTTTACTGTATGAAAACTACCATAACGAAGATTACTTTCCATTAACATCAGCGGCAGCAGATCATCTATTACAGTTATCAAAGACCAATTATTATATTTTTCAAAATCTGATAAAACCTGTTTTAAATATTCTTTATCTTTTGAAATTATAGCTTTTTTTAATCTTGAAATCATTCAATTACCCCCAAGTTAAATTATTGCGCGACAAATCCGCCATCAACATTAAGGGAATGACCGGTGACAAAAGAAGCGGCTTTTGAGCATAACCATAATACGGCTTCGGCTACTTCCTCCGGAGTTCCCATTCGCCTCATGGGTTCTTTTGCGATTAGCTGGTATTCCTTTTCTTTGTCTCCACCGGTAAAACGGTCTATCATTTCCGTCTGTATTACTCCAGGACATACAGCGTTTATGCGAATCCCTGAAGTGGCGTATTCCAGAGCTGCTGCTTTGGTAAGTCCTAAAATACCATGTTTGCTGGCGGTATAAGGTGAAATATTTTCAAACCCAACGCGGCCGGCAACGGATGATGTGTTGACAATCGAGCCGACCTTTTGCTTGATCATCTGGATCAACTCGTATTTCATACAAAGCCACACACCTCTAAGATTTATATTCATAACACGATCCCAATTTTCCACTGTACAATCAGCGGTTGCGGCCTGTTCACCCTCTATTCCAGCGTTATTAAACGCGCAGTCCAATCTTCCATATGTTTCAACGGTTCTCTTGATGATCTTTTCAACATCCTTTTGCCTGGAAACATCGGCTTTAACAAATATAGACACACCGTAGGATTTATTAATCATCCGGGATGTTTCCATACCTTTATCAGCTTGAATGTCGGCTATAACAACCTTTGCCCCTTCTCTGGCAAAAGCTATGGCAGCAGCTTTACCTATGCCAGAACTTCCACCAGTTACCAAAGCAACTTTGTCATCCATTGATCTCATATCTTCCCCCCTACTTACCCTTTTCCTCTTTTTTTTCCATATGATATTGTTTTAGCATTTCTGCCATTTCTCTAAGGCGTTTATCCACAATGTAATTCACCGATCCCTCGGGATAGTTTCCATCTTCCTGTATTTCGCCTGCTTCAATACCTGTTAATACCTCTATTCCCTGGTCTATAGTTTTTATCGGATATATATGGAACTTACCTTCTTTTACAGATTCAACTATGTCCTCTCTCAGCATGAGGTGTTTAATATTTTTTTCCGGTATCATAACCCCCTGATTTCCCGATAATCCCTTTGCTTTGCAGACATCAAAGAAACCGGCTATTTTTTGAGAAACTCCTCCAATTGGCTGAATCTCGCCCCGCTGATTTACAGAACCTGTTACTGCTATATTCTGCTTCAACGGAATATCTGATATACTTGAAAGAAGCGCGTAAAGCTCTGTGGACGATGCACTGTCACCTTCTACACCACTGTAGGACTGCTCAAAGCATATACTGGCAGAGAGGGATATAGGTTTATCCTTTGCGTATTTGCCATTTAGATATCCGGATAATATAAGCACACCTTTATCATGGATTTTACCACTCATCTTGACTTCTCTCTCAATATTTACTAAACCTTCATTACCGAGGGAAGTTCTGGCTGTTATACGAGAAGGTTTTCCAAACATATGGTCTCCCAACTGCATTACGGATAGGCCATTAACCTGACCAGCTACACAGCCCTTTGTATCTACTATTATTGTACCTTCTTCTATAAGTTCCTGAATGCGTTTTTCTATTCTGTTGGATCGATATATTTTTTCCTGAATAGCTTGTTTGACATCTTCATCATATACCCGTTCTTTATCCTTTTTACCAGCCCAGTAACTTGCTTCCCTGACTATATCCACGATGTCTATAAATCTGGTACTGAGCTTTTCTCTATCTCCAATTAATTCAGAGCTATACTCTACCACTTTGGATACTGCGCTGATATGGAAATGCAGAAGTTCTTCCTCAATACATCGGGCACATATAAACTTTGCATATTGATATACATTTTCTTTGGTTCTTTCCATCTGTGTATCAAAGTCGGCCATTACCTTGAACTGCTTTTGAAAATCCTTATCCAGGGCATACAAGGCATAGTAGATAAAGGGACTTCCTATAATTATTATTTTTAAATCCGCAGGTATAGGCTCAGGTTCGACTGAGACCGTGCTAAACATACTTAATTCCTGAGCAATTTCAGATATTCTTACCTCTTTATCCTCGATGACCCTTTTTATACCCTCCCATGAAAATAACTTTCTGAGCAGGCTTTCAGCATCTATTATAAGAAATCCACCGTTGGCTTTATGAATTGCACCAGCTTTTATCATGGTGAAATCTGTAGTTAATGCCCCTAATCTTACCTGTCTGTCTATTCTGCCAATAAGGTTTGGATATGTTGGATTATGCTCTATTACTAATGGAGCGCCTTCTGTTTTTGAGTTGTCCACTATAAGGTTAACCTTATATTTATTAAAAGACGATTGACCTTCGGGTATTGGCAATCCCGGGATCTTATTTTGCCTTTTATTTCTATCTCCTGATTGGGAGGTTTTAAATTCATGTATGTTATCTACCACATCCTGCTGGACATGCTCCAGATAAGAAATCACCTGTGAGAATTGATCATATTTCTCTTTTAATTCGTCAATAAAATGTCCAACGGCAAAGATAACAGTGTCCTGTTCCAGTTTATGAACCTTTTCCTTTGCCGCTCTTTCCATCTCCCTTATTTCACGCATGGTGGAGGATATTTTATCCTGGAATTCTGAAGCTTTTTTTTGAATTTCCTGCTTTTGTTCCGAATTTAACTGTTCTAGTTGTTCCTTTGAGAGAGGTTTCCCATCAGAGGCAGGATAGAGTAACAAACCTGTAGGAGAGCCGCGCAGGACAAATCCGGCTTGATTCGCTTCTTCCTCAAGTTTTGAGGTTTTTTCGGTTCTTTTTTGCTGATATTCCTGAAGAATATCGTTTCTTTCGTTCTCAAAATTTTCAGCTTCCAACGCTCTGGGTATCTCATCTTTAAGATGCTCCAGAAGGTTTTTCATATCTTTTTTAAATTCAGAACCTTTGCCAGCAGGTAGCCTGATTGCATCCGGTTTATTATTGTCTGAAAAGTTGTTTACATAACACCAATCATCAGGTGTAGGGAGTTCCTTTGCTTTATCCTCCAGAAATTTTTTAATAAAGCTGGTCTTTCCTGTACCAGTAGGGCCGAGGGCGTATATATTATAACCATGACTTTTTATACCGACACCAAATTCAATAGCTTGTAAGGCCCTGTCCTGACCAATGGTTTTCCCCAATGGTTTGATTTCGGAAGTGCATTCAAAATCAAATTGGCCAGGCTCGCAGACTTTTCTTAATTCTTCTGGTGGTAATTCAACTATATTCAAAGACATTTCTATTCTCCTCGTATTTATAATTAATTTCTTTGGCTCTACCGGATTTTGTGTGGAAATAAAAATTGCAAAAGACTTGGTCTGATTCACCCTTCCGTTTTAATTTTCCACACTTAAGTCGGAAAAACTGGATTTATAAAGGTAAATAATATATGGGTCCAAATTCTACCTTAAGATTATTCTTTACCCATCTAGCACCACCTTCAAAAGCATTCTCCTGGGCCTTATTGAATTCAAACCATGTACCAACAGTACCTTTCAGCGTTGCTGTGCCATCCTCAACATCAATCTTTATCTCATCACTGTCAACAAACGGGCTCCAGAAAAGTTCATCCCTAATATCCTGTTTAATCTCCAGATCATCTTTCTGCTTCCATTTTTTATGATATTTAATATAATTTTCTATTTCAGCTACCCCTTTAACACGTGAAACTATATCTTCAGTATGATATTTTTCAAACTGTGAATCCACTGTTCCATACAATCTGGCTTTACTATTATGAACATAAACCGTTATATCATAAGAATCTATATATGGATCTCTTGACAGAGCATTTTCTATCGCTATAGTTGCCTCTCTATCTTTTTCCATAGAGACACTAAGTTCCCTAATATAAGCCTTTGGTCGCACGCGTATACGATTTATAACGCGCCAAACCCCAATGGTATTTTTTGCGTTTTCTTCAGCGGCATATTTGGCTTTTAAATTGCTTACGTCTCCGGTAATTATCAAAACTCCATTATCGACATTGGCTTCAATCGTAAAGGGTAAAATTCTTGGATCATACTTAAAAGCGTCCTGAACAGCACTCTTTATATCCTCGTCAGAAAGATTACTATAGCGTTTTTTGCGTTCCATTTCATTCCGCATCCACCACTTTATTTCTAATGATTCCGCATCAACTGATTTTACTCCTGCAACCCATGATTTGGATTTAACTCGCTGTTTTGCAAATTCACTTACAACGCTTCCCTCAAGTGTAACCTCACCATTTTTTACATCTACTGATACGGGACTGTCAATCCATACATCAAAATCAAGACGACGTTTTATATCATTTTTAATATCTTCATCTGGCCGTTCATGTTTATAATTAACTTCAACTTCGTTTTTTAAATCAGTAACGCCTTTGACCCCTTTTGCTACTTCGGCGCAGAGGTTTCGCTCTGCATATGATTCAACCCTACCAATAAGTGTGACAACACCTTTATTAACTTTTGCGTTTACTTCCATTAATTCAGTAGCCGGGTCAGTTTTCAAAGCTTTGATTACATCTTTGCGAATTTGCTCATCAGATCGCTTTTTGGGTTTGACTTCCAGTCTATCTATCTTTGAGCGAACTCCTCTTACCGATCCTGCAACCGTTAAAGCACGTTCTTTTGCCAGAATATTATTTACTGAACCGGAAAGAGTTACCACACCCTCTTTTGTCTCTATGTCAATAAGGTAAGAAGGAACAGCCTCATCCAACAGCAATTGTCTATAAACAGCCTCTGTAATATCTTTATCCTTTATCGCATTTTCATCAGCTTGTAGATTTGAAGATATTTTAGGGCTTTGTGTGAATATAAGAATTAAAATAAACATAAAGAATTTTGCGACTTTCATACTTTTTTCCTTTTCTCCTAAAACATTTATGGTTCTTCCGGGTTTATTGTGGTAAAGATAAGAAACTTTTTTATATTTTCATTCCTGCGGAAGCAGGAATTCAGTCTTTATGGAGATCTTCTGGATTCCTGCTTCAAGCTTTTTAAAAAAGCTTGAGCAAAAAGGAATAAGAGTTTCGCAGGAATGACAGCCTGGTAGCATTTTCATTTGCTAGTGTCTCTTTAAGCACTGCAACATCTG
>WJIO01000358.1 GCA_014730235.1 Candidatus Poribacteria bacterium | reverse complement strand
GGAGTGGAATGCGATGGACCACAGAAGGTGCTCAATACACCACTTTATTGAGGCTGAAGTGGAAGAACGACAAATGGAAAGAATATTGGGGAAGGTATAGAAAAGGGTTGGCGGCATAAATACAATTTTAAATCGCACTCAATTATTATTTACAGAATTGAATTCAGAAGTTATAATGAAATACAATTATATATATTTCTGATAAAACATACGGAGAAATAACCATGAAGCAGGATAAAAAACCTAATTTTCTTATTATCATGTCAGACGATCAAGGCGCATGGGCTATGGGATGCGCTGGAAATAGTGAAATCCAAACCCCTAACCTGGATAAAATTGCGGGAGAAGGAATACGTTTTCACAACTTTTTCTGTACTTCCCCGGTCTGCTCTCCTGCCAGGGCTTCGTTTTTAACCGGCAGGATACCATCTCAGCATGGAGTTCACGACTGGATCAAAAGCGGTAATATAGACGTAGAGGACGGCGTGACTTGGTGCGGAGCAGACCATCATATTGAATACCTGCAAGGCATGACCGGATTTACCGATATTCTGGCGGATAACGGTTATACATGTGGACTTTCGGGTAAATGGCATGTGGGTCACAGTGCAAAACCGCAAAAGAGTCATTCATACTGGTATGCCCATTCCCTGGGCGGTGACAGCTACGTAAACTACTTTGTATTTGAAAATTCCCCTGAGCTTGTGAATAAAACCCAGTATGTAACAGACTATTTTACAGATAAAGCCATTGACTTTTTGGATGACAATGCTTCAAATGAAAAGCCATTTTGCCTGAGTTTGCACTATACAGCACCCCATGCACCCTGGGGCAGGGATAATCATCCTCATGTTTTTGACCTGTATGCTGATTGTCCTTTTGATTCCATACCAGTTGAACCGCCGCATCCCTGGAGAGGTTGGAATCCAAGTCCTGAAAAACGCAGAGAAGCGTTACAGGGATATTTCTCAGCAGTGACGGCAATGGATACCAATATAGGTCGGGTTATCCAGAAACTGGAAGATATGGGTATCCGGGATAACACTATTATAGTTTTCCTGGCCGATAACGGCATGAATATGGGACATCACGGTATATGCGGCAAAGGCAACGGCACTTTCCCAATGAATATGTATGACACTTCAGTAAAAGTTCCTCTCCTTATCTCCTGTCCAGGCAGAATTCCCCAGGATATTGTAAACTGTGGCCTTTACAGCCAATACGATTTCATGCCTACTGTTCTTGACTACCTGGGTTTTGAAAACCCGGAAGGAGAAAAGCTTCCCGGTCGCAGCTTTGCCGATGTCCTCAAAGGCAAAGAGGATAAGGGAAATGAAAATGTGGTAGTCTTTGACGAATACGGCCCGGTAAGGATGATCCGAAATCACGAATGGAAGTATATTCACAGGTATCCTTACGGCCCTCATGAGTTGTATAATCTGGAAAATGACCCGGATGAAATAAATAACCTGGTGGAAGATAAAGCTTATGATGAAATCATTGTGAAAATGCGAGGCCAGATTGATGAATGGTTCTGTCAGTATTCAGAACCAATGCTGGACGGCAGCCGCTTAGCTGTTACAGGGAAAGGTCAGATCGATCTGGCAGGGCCAAAAAATAAAGGTCGCAAGGCCTTTGTGTAATTTAAGTATTTTATAATACAACATGGGTGCATGTATACATGCACCCATGTTGTATCGCATGAATGGTATCAACCAATATTTTCAAATAGATACAATCCACCCTTGCCGGGGGCAACAATATCCAGCTTACCGCGATTAAACACATCTGCGACGCATATTTGCATACCTGCGCCGACTTTTGTTCCTTCATCAATCACATTTCGCTTCCATGTAAAGTCATCATGATTCAGCTTATACCAGTACAGACATGATGGGTCTTTACCGCCGGGGTCATTGCCATTATGGGCAAAAAGGCGTTTGCCGGTGATTAGTTCCATAACACCGTCTTTATCCAGATCAGCCAGGGCCAAGGCGTGGCTCTGTGACCAGTCGGAATCAATTTCATGACGAACCCATGTGCGGTTGCCAGCGCTGTCAATTTTCTGCTCTTCCCAGTATAAACCGTAATTATGGCCTGCACCCCAAATAATGTCCATAAGTCCGTTTCCGGTTATATCATAAGTAAGAACAGGAACACCGGTTGATTCCAGGTTGAATTCAGGATGCCATTTCCACTCATCATTGACAGGATCTTTCGGCCCTTCATACCATCCATTCGGAGTTATTATATCAATTCTGCTGTCACCGTTGATGTCGCCATACCCCAGACCATGACCAACTCCCTCATGACCAATTATAACTCTTTTAAACTCAGGATTTTTACCGGGGATGGATTTATACCATGATATATTATCAACCCCCATGACATTTGGCAATATATCGGGTATGCCGTCACCGTCAAGATCAACCATACAAAGGGTCTCCACATTGCCGGGAACATCAATTACATGCTCAGTCCATATCTTACCGGCTTCTCCAGGATTTTCATACCATGCGATCTGCTTTCGGAACCAGCTTCCTGAAATTATGTCCGGTTTACCATCTGTGTTTACATCCAGGACATAATCGGCGAAATTATCCACATAATTATTTTCAAACGGGATTTCCCGCATGGGATATTTTTTCCAGTCAGGACCTTTGTACCAGTGAGTTCCCCCAACTATATCCAGAACGCCATCACCGTCTACATCTACAACTGCGCATGTTTCATTCATACCTTCGTCAATAACATGCTTCTTAAAAGCTAATTTTGATGCCACCTTTAAGCTCCTTTCTTTGAATCAATTAAAAAGGTTAGTTTATATCGATTCTGCCAATATTACTTTATATTTGCCTGAATTATCAATATGTTGATCTAAAACCACAAGTCCAGTTTGATTTATTAATGCTTCTATACCATGATTTTTTATGAAATTTATAGAATTTAAAAAATGTTTGATTCCCCCACCTAATTCGGGGAAAACGTTTTGCATACCTCTAAGGCTTGAAGGTTGTGGGGAATTAAGATCCGCAATAATTATCCTGTCCGAAATTTTCATAACTTCTTTCAATATATTTATTCTCTTATCTTCTGACACTTCATGAAGCATCAGGGCAACTACAGCATAATCAAAGTGTTCCTCAATAATTTCTGATAATTTTAGCGCATCCAGATGGATAAAATCTACATTACCGTAATTTCCAGAAAGTTTATACCGTTTGGCAAAATTTACCATGCGTTTTGAAGCTTCGATCCCCATAACAAAATCGCATTTTTCAGACAGCCTAAATGCAAGTTTACCAGTCCCGCAGCCTATATCAATTACAGAACTACCCACCGTTATAAATTCATATACACATTCTCGAACCCATGCACCCCAGGGATCGATTACCCTTGAATAAAACCATCCGTCATACCAGTGTTTTTTGTCTTTCATATTGAATAAAATTTAACTGCGATAGTGTTGCCGCATAGCATGTCTGATCTCTTCAGCTGTATGATTGGGATCAGAGGGATTAATAAGTCTGCCGAAAATGTCCGCACCTACTACATGCTTTCTGAGTCCGGGGCCTCTCAGCAAAGAGGTTATATGTAACTGCATGTGGAAATCATAATCAATATCATCAGTAGGTGTCTGAATAAGAGCCAGGGAATAGTGATACGGGGACTTAAACAATTCATCAAGACCGTTAAGCACTCTCTTTAAAATCCCGGCTAAATCCATACGCTGTTTTTTATCCAGTTCAAGTAAACTACTTGCATGAGTTATTGGAACGATCATAACATCATAAGGAAATTGGGCAGCATAGGGAACATACGCAACCATGCTATCATTCTTTGCCAGAATTCTCCTGGAATCCTCTATTTCGAATTTATTGGCATCACAGACAAAACAATTTCCATCATTTTTGTCTTTATAATCTTCGATTACTTCCAACTGGGGTTTTAAAATCAGGTCAGGTATTGACCCATAAGCATATACCTGTCCATGAGGATGGGGTTGAGAATTGCCCATTATATTACCACGATTTTCAAATATCAGAGGATATTTTATCTCTTCTATCTCGCCCAATCGCTGGTAAATTTTTGCCCATTCATCCACAACGTTGGCAATTTCATCAACATACATGGTTGACATCATCTGGGAATGATCTCGACTGTATACTATAACCTCACAAATGCCTTTGGATGTATGGGCTTTATAGGGGCCGTGTTCTTCACTGGTTTCATAAGCGTCCATTACCAGGGTTGAAAAATCATTGACAAATGTCCATACGCTGCTGTAATCAGGGTTTACATCACCTTTAACCCTGGTGTTTTTGGGGCAGAGATAACAATCTTCATCATATTTCTTTGTTTCTCCAGAATCCATACTCTGAGTTTCTCCGCTCCATGGACGGCTTGATCTGTGGGCGGCGATGTTTACCCAGCGATTCCAGAAGGGATTGAAACGTTCCTCCTGCTTAACCTGATAGCCTTCGGGGTTAAGCCTGTGCCAGTGCCATGCGGATTCTATGATTTCCTCAAGAGATGCTTTTACCTCCCAACCCATTTCCTCCTTAATGAGATTTGAATTGGCTATAAGGGTTGCGGGGTCACCGCTGCGGGGGTCATCATCTTCTGCAGGTATAGGATGGCCAGTGACTTTTCTCGCTGTTTCTATGATCTCCTTGACGCTGTAACCTAGACCTGAACCAAGATTATAGGTTTTGCTGGAACCGCCTGCAATAAGATGATCCATACATAAAACATGGGCTTCAGCTAAATCCTGAACGGAAATATAATCCCGGACTGCTGTGCCATCCCGGGTTTCATATTCATTACCAAATATCTTAATCTTATCCCGCTTACCGGATACCACCTGTAAAACAATTGGTATAAGATGGGTCTCGGGATTATGGTCTTCTCCGATCAGGCGGGATGAATCTGCACCAGCGGCGTTGAAATATCGTAAAGATATATAATGACGACCACAATCAACATCGCATCTGTCCAGAATAATCTCATCCATCACCTTTGTTATGCCGTATACATTTGTAGGGATACGGAGATAAGACCGATTTTCCTCGGTAAGTTCAAATCCGGAATTCTTTCCAGCTATTTCCTGGTTATACCATCCTATAATAGTATCAAAATCATAGGCAGCTTCCATCAACTGGCTGTCGGGAAATATATTTTTATCCACACATGATCTCTGATATGTCTCAACCAGAGGTATATTTTCATCATCAGGATCACCGTATGTGGCTGCTGTGGAGGATTTTACCACAGGAACATCATGAGAGGCTGTTATTAAATTCATAAAGGCTATAACGTTATTATCAAAATATAAACGAGGAGTTTTCTGGGATTCGGCCACAAGACTTCGGGCGGCAAAATCTATAATGCCTACTATTTCATGATCTTCAAACACTCCCTGTATACTATCAGCATCAAGCAAATTTACTTCCTCGAAACAAAATTGTTTTGGTCCGTATACACGCGAGAAAAGCGACATTACTTCCCTATGACCTGTAGATAGATTATCCAGCACCACTACACGTCGGTTATCTTCCAGAAGCCTTCGTACAGTATGACTGCCTATATATCCCGCACCACCTGTTACCAGAACAGCACCTTGCATTATTTCTTTTCCTCCATAGCAAACTTATTTATAGGAAGTTTTACCGGGACATTCAAATATATCTCCGTCTGCGGTAAAATAATCCATAACTTTATTATCATTATTAAATCGAACTGCCGTAACCCGAGCGTTAGTTTCTATTTCATCACTGCATATACTGCCTTTCTCAGCAGTTCTTATTATTACCTTTACTTTACCTCTTATAAGCTGTAAATCACAAACATATCCTGAATCGTGTTTTTCCATATCAATGCCCATAGGAACTGGCATGTCTTTTTTATATGGTCGGATTATGGTAATAAAATTACACCCATCCTTTTTTTCAACTGTGCTGGCCTGTAGATGCCATTGAGTCAGTTTTACCCTGGGGCGGGGTGGGGGATCGAATTTGTTTGTCTGACTTATTTCCAGTCCATCAGGCAGCATAAATGATACCTTGCATCCTGCTTCACCGTTTTCCAGTATTATATTTTTTTGATCAGCAACTTCCATTTCATTTGGTGAGTGCATTAGCCATTGGAAAGTGGAGGGTTCCGGGGTTTCCAGATGATCATATATTACGATCACCTCTGGCTTTATGAATAATATACTACGGGTGAAAGTCTTTACCCGACCTTCATAGGCTTTTTTTGCTTCACCCACAACATAGCTGTAACATTCTGAAGTATGAAAATCTATAATTTCCCCTTGAGCTTCCATCGACCGAAGGGGTTTCTGCCCTTGACCATTTACCAGTATAGAATTAACCGATTTCGTCTCCCACATCCAGTTTTTATGATGAGCGCTTCCGTAAATATCCCTTCGTCCACTGCGAATTAATAATGGTTCTGAATAGGCATATAATACAAAGGAATTCTGGGAATCATATCCATGACTGTAACTACCAAAAGGACTGCTTTTAAATTCAATGAATATATCATTTGTAGCATCAGTTAAATCTGTATGAAGCATGGCCAGACCCGTTCCTTTGAAAAGTCGTGAATCCGGTAGGTCTACTGGAGGTTTTGACATTACTTTAGGTAACGCACCTCTTATAAATCCGGCATAACTGTTATCTACCGATGAATTGTCATGAGCCTTAACATACCACTGCCAGTATGGATTCTGGGCCTGGGCGGCGAATATATTCATTAAATCAACATTGCCATCTGATTTAAGGTGTCCAGTCAAGTCACCGAATCCGCCCCTCTTTGCTCCGGGCGGCTGTAGATACATGGGATAATAACCCACCTTGCTGAAATAAGGTTTCTTATAAGCATCAATATCCATCGCCGAACGCATAATGTCAGCCCACCACAGGAAACGGCGGATATAACTGCGCCAGTATGCAAGACCTTCGTGCCAGCCACCGTCGTCATCGCTCCATACAGGATAGGCGTTGTAAAATACGTTCATGGTAAACCACAGCCAATCCCTGGTTTCTGGTATTTCATCAAAGAAAGCAATAGCTATTTCACCAAGAAAATGCCATGCCCGATTTGAATGACTTCCATAGGGTTTCCACAGATGGTTAGGGCAGAGATGATTATACATTTCTTTGCCCCTGATATTCATAATTTCCCGGCATTTTTCTTTTTCTTCTTCAGTCAATAAATCATTTACAAAAGTATATGTTCGGGAAAAATAGTAGTTATACGGCATACCTGCTTCATCGTTATATCTGTAACCAGTAGCACCTTTTGGATCCCATTCTGCTGCATCCATCAAAAGCTTTTTTGCTATTAATCCATATTCTTCCTTACCTCCAAGAAGTCGGGTAAAGGCCAGGGTAGCTGCACTGTTAAGCACGTTTATAGTATATCTGCGATTTCCCCACCATATTTCCCGCCATTCCTCGCTTAAACGTTCGGTACCTTCTGGATAAGTCGGTGGCTCTTCCGTAGATGGCGGATTTGACATTATCTTTTCACACTGGCTGACCATAGATTGGTATATGTCTTTTAATTCCCCCTGGGCTAAATCCCTGAGTTTAGGCAAGTCTTCAGGTCTTAGAAATAATCTGGGATGTTTATCCGGGATCCTGCCGAAAAGTTCTTCTTTTTCAGGCATGGGAAAATCCTGTGTATTTACTGGAATGGTAAATCTTCTGATATTACTCCAGGATGATTTTTGACCATCTTCTGTGGTATAAGCAAAACGCCAGTACCAGTCACCATCACCAAGTTTTTTGGGTGGGCAGTGACAAAAAAGCTTTAAATTGTTCTTTTCATAGTCCACGCTGCTGAAATCCCGCTTACGAGATAACTGCAAGTTATATGAAACGGCATTTTCCTGGGGTCGCCAGATAAATCCTGGGGGATTTACGGCAGTCTTACTGTTATCAAAAGGTCGAATCCCCCATTCACCGGGTTTAGCCGGATCATCATTTACTCTTAATCCTTCTCCTGCATTTGCTGTATATATTCCTAGACTGAGAGATAAAATAACTAAAGTAATTTCCTGATACATAATAAGCTCCAGACACTTTAAGGATTAATTAATAAAAAAGATATGACTCCTTTGAAAATCGTCATCCAGGTATATATCCACAGACCATTCGCCTTCAACAAAACCTTCTTCAGGTTTTTCTATATAGAACCATGTAATAGCATAACCACTGGTTGAATCTATAGTCTGAACATCACTCCACGCAGGTATTTCATCATCTGGTTCAAACCATTCCACCCCAACATCCCGCATATCCTCCACATTCATCCAGTGTATCCATATATATATGCGATCATCAAAGCTGAAAAAAGAGTCAGTTATACCCACAGGTTTAGAACTCGAGACGGTCAGACATGTTTCTGATTCCAGAATCATAGGTTCACCGGCATCCAGTTCCAGAACTCCACTGCTTGATTCTTCAGCGCAACCTATAACAATAAAAGCTAAGATTAAAGATAAAATATTAATATAGAAAATCTTAATTCTTTTCATATATTTTTCCTTATGTTTTGACTGTAACTCCGGACCTATCATGCATTATATTTACTTGCAAGAAACAGAACTATTCTTTGATTCCCCAAGTTTTAAAGTTTTAACAAAGGTATTTTACCAGAACCCAATTAACTAATCAATATCTGATTAATAACGTATTTTAACACATCAGGATTTTATATACAATGTTTTTACTTAATTTTATATTGAACACAAAAATGAAAACTGGTAATATATTTATGGATGCTGGAGGGATGGATATGGTATATTAAAAAGCTCTCTTATATATTTACAGTAATTTTAAAGAAAGATGGTGTTTATGGAATGAATCAAATAGATCTGGCAGATTATCGCAGGAGAGTTTTAGGATGCTGGTTAGGTAAAGCTGTGGGAGGAACATTAGGTGGACCAGTAGAGGGAAAAGAGGGGCCTCTTTCCCTGACGTTTTATGATCCTATACCAGACCAAATGCTACCTAATGATGATTTGGATTTACAAGTTGTATGGCTTGAAGCAATCCGGCGTCATGGTTTACCTATTGAACGTCATATGTTAGCATCTACATGGTTAGAACATATACACTTCTGGCCTGATGAATATGGCGTTGCCAGCAGGAATTTATATCATGGTATAAGTCCCCCCATAAGTGGTTGGTTTGACAATGGTTTTACTGCTGGTATGGGAGCTGCTATACGGACAGAAATATGGGCATGCCTTGCTCCTGGAGATCCAGAACTTGCAGCTACCCTGGCCCGGGAAGATGCCTGTGTTGATCATGCAGCGGAAGGTGTTTATGCCGCCAGGTATCTTGCAGCAATTGAAAGTGCGGCTTTTATAGAAAATGATCAGGAAAAATTACTGCATGAGGGAAAAAATGTAATTCCATCCGGCAGTCGAGTAGCTCGCGCTATTGAAGATACCAGAGCATGGTGGTCGGAACTTCATGATTGGCAGGAAGTGAGAAAGCTTATTCTAAGGGAACATGGTCGTCAGAATTTCACCGATGTGGCTCAGAATCTGGCCTTTATAGTGCTTGGATGGTTAGCAGGTGAAGGTGATTTTGGAAAGTCTATATGTACCGCGGTAAACTGCGGAAAAGATACTGACTGCACAGGTGCAACTCTCGGAGCATTGCTGGGTATTTTAAATCCTGATGGTATTGATAACAAATGGTTAAAGCCTATAGGTAAAGACCTCCTACTATCTCCGGGAATAGTAGGTATGCACAACGCTAATACGCTGGATGATTTTACCGAAAAGGTAGCAGGTTTAGCCATACACACACTGGCATATTATAAATCCAATATTACATTGAGTAATGCGGATTCTATAACCCATTGGCAGACGAACATATCACCCCCAAGAAATTGCTGTCATAAACATATTATGCTGGGAGAAAAAAGCGAACCTACGGAAAGTCTGGTAGCAACTGAACCGTTAATAGTATATGTAAACTATCCCCTCAATGTAGCTTTATCTCCTGAAAAACCAGCAGGTTTCTATGTAAAAGTTATCAATCCCTCAAAACATCATATGGATATACATCTTAGAATAAGAGTTCCTGATGGTTGGATATCCAGTCTTTCTTATAATAGCATAAAACTTGATCCCGGACAGGCAGAAAATATCAGATTTTCCATAACCCCACCGGGGAACAAAAATCGGGTATATCGAAATTTACTTGATCTATGCTTTGAGCTAAACAACATGCAGTGGACTGTAAGTGCAGGTTTAATAAATACTATTCCCTGGTTGCGTTGGCCCATAAGTAAAATACCTGATGAATGTCCAAAAACTGTTAAAGATGCAGAATTGCTGGAAGTTGCCGGACATTTCCAGAGACTTCCAAAAGATCCACATGCCTTAACTGCGGATTTTATCATACCACATGATCAGACCATGAGATACATAGTTCAGGCCCCAAGGGAAGTAAAAGTCTGGATTGACGGAACTGAAATTAACCATCACAAAGGAACGTACCTGGTTCCAGCCATACATCGCTGTGGTGAAACCGGCAAAGACTTAAAGCTAAAACGTGGATGGCATAAAATGACTATAGCTGTTGGTGATGGTGATGATTGTGAATTATTTACGGCTATAGGTGATGGTGAATCCTGGGATTGGCTGCGGGATATTGAATGGAGAGTACCGGTTGGGAATAAATGGTGAGGCTCTTTTAATACCTGATTTAGTTAAACTGGCAAAAACAGAGTAGGTAAATTTAATTTGTGTTGAGCAAAATTTCTAGAAATTTTGCTCAACACAAATTACACAAAGAATTTCATATTATCAAGTCAATAAGAATAATATCCGGTTTGCTTATCAGACTGCTAATAACTAAAAAGCTGGGATTTTAATGAGTAAAAGATTCAATGAAATCAGAATCTATATCCTGTTGACCCATAAAGTCTACAATTTCACCATGAAGCCATTTTGCTGTTTCAGTATTTTCTTTGATAATGTTGGTCTCTGCCAGGGGATCTGATTCCAGATTTATCAAAGATGGCTTCCTTTGTCCCCGCCATACTGTATAAATCCATTTGTTGTTAATGGCTTGAGCCAGGGTATTTGTTCCACAGATGGCTACTTCCCGTCCTGATTGTTTATCTTTTTTAATCAACGGCAACAGGGATTGTCCGATTAATTCATCGGGCTTTTCAATACCAAAAAT
Source organism: Candidatus Poribacteria bacterium (assembly GCA_014730235.1). Taxonomy (GTDB): domain Bacteria; phylum Poribacteria; class DTPJ01; order DTPJ01; family WJIO01; genus WJIO01. The sequence continues at coordinate 9,097 of WJIO01000358.1, read as the reverse complement.
ATCAAGGAGTGTGACATTCATGTCCCAGGGCTGCACTATAGATTTAACCTGCTTTCCGTCTTTCATTCCAGGGAGATGTATAATCAATGGGATACGGGCTACATTCTGAAAAATTGGGAAATACTGCACAGGTTCCTTCATTGGTCTTCCTGCTGACATGAGCATACCATCTGCGCCAACGGTATTGGGTTTGCATATTAAACCGTTGTCTCCCGGTGTGTCAAACATAGTTCCATGATCGCTGGTGAATATAATCATAGTTTCATCCCATATTCCCAGCTTTTCTACAGTATTCAAAAGCCTTCCGATCCATGTATCCACCATTGTAACCTCACCAGCATAACAGGCCCGGATATGCTTCATTTCCTCATCGGTAATTCCCATTTTCTTTCGCAGGCCATAAGTTGGGGCGTCGAAAATGCGCCCTTCATATCCCGGATCATACATGTCCACATAATATTGAGGTGGATCCCAGGGTTCATGAGGATCAAAGGTGTCAATCCAGAGGAAAAAATCTTCACGCTGATAATTGTGTTCCAGCCACTCTATGGCCTTTGAATATGTTCCCGGTGCGAACCAGTCGGTTTCTACCTTACGATGAGCGCGGTTTATCAAAACCTGGTGCCACATTTCCGCCCTGTATCGAATAAGCTCATGAGGTACAGGCCATTCTAAAGGAACGTTTGCATCCAACCAATGTGGATCACCTTCCTGTCCCCTGTTTAAATACCATGCGGTATAGCCTTTATACATGTTGATTCCGCGAGTAACGTTATTTTGTGTATCGGTAATAAGCATTGAAGTTATTTTCTTTTGCGAAAGTCTTTCTGGAAGTGTTACCTCCTGTCTTTCTATAGTTTTCCATCGGTTAAAGGGTAGACCAATATCCCCGCGCCCCAGGAGCGTATCCCGACGGTTTGGAACGGTAGGAAAAGAACCTATGTAGGCATTTTCAAACAATGCAGATTCTGATGCCAGTTTGTCCAGATTTGGTGTATGAATCCAATCATTTCCATAAGCACCAAGATGATCCCTCCGGAAGGTATCAGCCATCATATATACAACTTTCATTTCTTTCTCCTTGGTTCAATCAGGAAGATAACCTTTGAAATCAAACATCTTTTGATCATCATCCCGGTATGTTATAGGTTTAGGATCAAGCCAGCCAACAATCGCATTCTTTATGGAATATGCGAAGAAATGATTCCCAGCAGGACTATAATGCCCTATAAAATATCTCTGCATATAATCTTCTACAGATAGATTAAAATCTTTATAGTCCGTCAGATGAACCAGATTCATATCAAAATACCTGATTCCATTTTTATCAATAAAGTTAATTATATCCTGTTCGTATCGCTGTTGACCGTTAAGTAGTTGCCGGGTTGCAGTCGGGCATAATAAAGCGATCATAAGTTTTTTATTTTTGCCGTTGCAGTAATCACAGGCTTTCTGTATTATATATTTTGTTGCAGCAAAACCATAGGCTTTTTTTATGTTCTCTATTGAACTGCTTAAGTTGGGTTCATCCATTTTATCAATTTTAGACACACCCAGAATTTCAGCCAACGCATTCAGGCTTTCTATATCAAGACTTGATGGATCAACTTGCCTGGTAGCATAAAGCTGTACCATCAGATCTTCATTCAAAGCCTGAACCATAAAATCGGGATCGGTCATATTATAAAGGGATTCCGGCGTAGAAAGGATATTTTCCTTTACCACCAATTGACCTGAATCCAGATCCATCTCTACATTTGCCCAGAAATTACCATGAAAAGCAACGCCACCCCGATCATCCCACCAGGGATAAGTTACCGCATAACGGCATCGCATGACGCTCCGGTTGTGGTCATCACCCCAAATATAGAGGATTACATATTCTGCATCATGGCATGTCTGCTCTGTCTTGAGCATCCTTCGATAAGCCTGATATACGCCAAATCCTCCCATACCGAAATTCCTTACAGGTTCACCAAGATGACCAGCAAGATATTCCTGCCATGTTTCCCCATCACTTACCTGGTGGCATTGTGTAAAACTGTTTCCGTATGTATTTATCCTGCATTTTCTGTCTGCATACATATGGGCTTTTCTGGCTCCGTTTTTTTGGGATGTTGATATGGTGGAACTACCGTCTATTCCATCTCGCGGCATGGAATTGCCTAGGATATAACCAACTTCCGGATCGTATTTAGCCCAGGTTGGTTGATTATCGTCAAGGAAAGTATCTATTATTTCCTTTGGAACTGTGCTGTTCCGAAGATACTGCTGATAAGATAACATTTTATTCTCCGTTTTTTTGTATTATCTGTAATCATTAAAAAATGAATATATTTAGTTGTCATTCCTGCTTTCGCAGGAATGACAGCATAAGGAAGTTCCTTATATTTACCACACCAAACCCGTAAGAACCTCATTTTTAATGATTACTATCTATACTTTCGCACTTTTTAAAAGACATAGTATTTATGCGCTTGTAGGGACACGGCATGCCGTGTCCCTACAAGCCGAAAACTCTTATGAAATCTATATTTACAGTTTTTTGCCAAGTAAAAAACTGTATTCTTAGTTTTTGCCATTATATCAAGATTTTACAAATAGAACAATCAATTTTTACTTATCGCGAAAGTTGACTTCATAAAACGATCATAGTCATTCAATAAATGAAGACAAAATATATTGTTAAAAGCATTAAATAATTTCTGATATCAGAAAACTATATTTTCTTATTTTTCTAAAGCTAATATTAAAGGGCATTTACGGATTTTTTTTAAATTAATATAGCTATAAAAACAAACCTGGTATATATATTGCAATTATATCAGGCAACGAAACTTGGGAGTTATTTGAAAATAAATCAGGCTTCCGGCTTCTTCAAAAGTTTTCGCAGGAATTTTTAGAAAGAAGCTTTTATTAAATTAACTAAAACTTCATTCAGGGACATTAAATTTTAATGGAGGTAAGAAATGATTAAGTTGAAGAATTCAGCAGGTTTCTCGTTGGTCGAACTTATGATCGTTGTTGCAATCATGGCTATATTAGCCGCAATTGCTATTCCCAGTTACTTAAGATTCCAGCTAAAGGCAAGAGAATCAGAAGCCCGTATAAACCTGGCAGCTATCAGAACTGCCGAAGAAGCTTTTAAAGCTGAGCAGGACACTTACCAGGTTTGCGCTGCAAGCCCTGCCGCTGGTGGTACTGATGCTACTCCTGATGATTGGGCCGATGCCGGTGGTTTTGACACTATAGGTTTTGAGCCTGACGGCCAGGTACGTTACCAATATGCAGTAGCTGCTGGCGGTGATGGTATTACAACTTCTTATACGGCAACAGCTACAGGTGATGTCGACGAAAATGGAACTGCGGCAGTCTATACAGTTACAGAATCCGTTGCAAAAGCAACAAAAGCCCCTGCCGACGAATATTAAACTCTGTGTCAGATTACCCAAAAAAGCCACCCGGATTAATCCGGGTGGCTTTTTTTATTTGTTAATCAATGCCTAAAAGTTCTGCTATAGTCTCATAAGCGGCATAATCTTCCTTCGCATTCATATCGCCATCCGGATCGCCAATTCCAAATACAAATGGATACTGTTGATTTCTCTTTTGGTTCATAATTCCCCATGAAGCACCGGCATTAAAAGCGGCTCTGGCTTTTTCCACAGCATCGGGAATACCTCTGGGATCGTTGGAAAAACACCAGTCTTCGTTGAATACAACAGGTTTACCATATTTCCTCAATACGTCAACCCTTTCCCTGTATATATCCGGATTACATCCGTTGCCATGAATCAATATAAAATCCGCAGCTTCACACAGTTTTTCATGAAATTTACAATCGCCAATTCCGCTGGTAGACACAAGCAAACCTGGTGCATTTTCCCGAACTATGTTGATTAGCTCAACTTCGCCATCTTCACTTTTGATATAGTCACAAAACCCACCATGATTATACTCATTGGCTATTTCAATCATGACGTTGGTATAGCCTTTGTTTTTAACCCATAAAGCGGCGTTAGCGGCAGCATTTCGGACTGCGTCTTTATCCGGCAATATCTGATCCTGCCGCTGATAGAATAATCCAAGTATAATTAATATTCCCCGCTTATCCGCCGCTTTAATAACTTTGCTTACTCGTTTCATGTATTCAGTTTTCAAACTGGAATCTGAACCAAAAGCCGTATTTACTGCATTTTCATATCCAGGGAAACCACCCTGTAAGTTAATAGTAAAGGCTAATATCCCTCTGGATTTATATTGATCCATAGAATCAATAAAACTTTGGGTATTTTTATCAGGGTCAAAGTTTTCTGGCCTGGTTTCAGGATTTTCATCGTCAAAAACCGAATTAACCATTCGAACATTCATAAGTTTACCAACAGCTTTGGGATTGAGATTTTCGTATGTATATTCTCCATTTATAAGGAATTTATCACCGTTAATTGATGTTTGTGTTTTTGGTATAAAATTACCCGTAGTTGCAAAAGACAATATTATGGGAGTAAATAACGCTATTGAAGCAAAATACATATATTTCTCCTGGATAATAATCGTAAAAAATGTGTTTAAGATATTACCTCTATGTTAAATTACAAAATTTGTCATTCCTGCAAAAGCAGGAATGACAACTAAATTATATCAATTTTTTAACGATTACAAACCGAGTTTTTCCTTTATATACTTACGACTTATATTTATACTTTCTTCTGGTGTCTTGTTAGTTCTGTCCTGTTCAACTATAATCCATTCCAGATCATCTTTTTGCTCAAGCACTTTCATAATACCGGGGAAGTTAATAACACCTTCACCAACCTCCGCAAATGTATCGTCTTTCATGTCTTTAAAGTGAACTGTGCCCACACGATCAAGATTTTTTGTAAGAAATTCTACAGGATCTTCGCCGCCGTGATGAACCCAGTATACATCAACACAGGTATAGACATACTTGGGATCTGTAAGTTTATAAAGATGCTCAAGTGCAACTACGCCGTCGAATTTCTTAAACTCCCAGCTATGGTTGTGATAACAGAATTTTATGCCTTCATCATGGCATTTTTTACCAACCTCGTTAAAAACTTTGGCTGCGTCTTCATAAGCCGCCAGGCCTCGGCTCATATCTCCAACACCTGAGCACATAAGAAGTTTGCAGTCTATAGATTTCATAAAAGCAATGGTATCATCCAGATCGTCAAAGCTGCTGTATCCACTGTGGATACCAGCCAGTTCCAGATTCAGATCACCCAGCGTTTTTTGCAGTTCCTTTGGATCTGCGGAAGAGCCGCCTTCTATACCAGCATATCCAGCGTCAGCAACTGCTTTTAAAACTCCAGGTAGGTCATCCTTATTTCTGGGACCAAATATTATTAGTTGACATGCAATTTTAGGTTTTGCCATTATATTCCTCCGAAAATTCTTATTCCTCTACATAAGAGAAAAGTTTAGCACCTGAAGTGCCTGTATAAACTGTAACAGGTTTGTTTTGAGAAACCTTTATACATTTGACATTTATATTGGACAATCCAGTGTTTTCCTGAGTCCATGTTTCACCTGCGTCGGTGCTTCTGAAAAATCCGCTGGGGTTACCGGCATAAACAATAGATGTATTGACTGGATTGATTGCTATGGAAGATACCATTGGTGTTGTCATTGAATCTTCACCGGGAGCAGCGAATTCATCAGCCATACCTTTGGTCAACCAAATATCACCACCAACAGCAACCCAGCTATCACCACCATCCACTGATTTCATTAACCCACTACCGTCAGAACCGGCATAAATTATCTTTGGATTCTCCGGATTTACAGCCAATGCCAATACATAACGAGGGCCACTGGTCATGTTTATCCAGGAATCGCCGCCGTTATTAGTCATGGATATACCTCCATCGGTACCAGCATAAATAACATCAAGGTTATCAGGAATCATAACCATCGTTTTGACGTATGTATTTTTCATTCCTTCGATTATCTCTTCCCATTTTGGTTCTTCAGAATCAAATTTATAACGATAAATCCCGCCGCCATCCGTACCAAGATACAGTGTGTCAGGCTTATCAGGATGAATTGCCATAACCTTGGTGAAAGTATCTCCCAGCATTTCGTTCATTGTGCTCCAGCTTGTACCACCATCGGTAGTTTTAAATACACCAAAAGCAGCCATACCCGCGTACATGGTTCCCTCTTCATTTGGATCCAATGCGAGACACCTCACATGTAAACCTGAGACTGTGCCCTCAGCAGCCTGAGTAAGTCCCTGATTTTTAGGTGTCCATGTTTTCCCTGCATCTTCACTTAACAGAACACCCGCACCTTCTGTGGCAGCGAAGAAGACATCTGGCTTATCCGGATGTATGACCAGTTGATTTATCCATCCTTCCCTGCCTGGATACTCAGCTACAAGCTGCCATTCAACAGCCTGAATTGGTAAAACATATAAAACTGTTAGGATTAAGAAAATCCAGAATGTCATGTGATTTATCCTCATAAATCTACCCCCTTAAAATTCCTGGTTCTTCTGGTTTCAGTGTGATTATAATTGAAAATTCTCTCAGCTTGTCATTCCTGCAAAAACAGGAATGACAGCATAAAGAAGTTTCTTATATTTAACACAATGAACCCGGAAGAGCCAAACCCTTTATCACATCTTGTGAAGTAATTCTCTATTAGTAGGATAAATTTCTGAATATATACTAAATTTTTCAGAATACTTTTCATACATTTCCTGATTGGGTTCAAAAACATTGACTTCTGAGACCAGAGCATCAACTGCCTGGTCCACCGAATCATATTCACCTATACCCACACCAGCCAGCATTGCTGCCCCCAGACATCCACATTCTGAAACAGCCAGTGATACAACTTCCTTACCTGTCATATCAGCTTTTAGCTGTAGCCACATCTTTGATCGAGCACCACCACCCATTGCCCTGAGTCGGTCTATTTTTACCCCGGCGGCGTTTTCCAGAGTTTCCAGATTAAGCCTCAACTCATAAGTTATACCTTCGATAAGGGATTTTACAAATTGTCCGCGAGTAGTGGCAAGGGTTATTCCGGATATTACACCTTTTGATTCAGGATCGAAATATGGAGTTCCACTGCCTACGAAATAAGGTAACACATATACGTCAGTTGGTTCATGAGGAACTTCTTTTAGTATAAGGTCATAAACATCAACCCCGGTTTCCTCGGCTTCTTTTACCTTATCCAGGGCGAAGTTATCCCGGTACCATCTCAGCAGGTTTCCACCTGTATTACTGAACGCCAATGATACATACATACCTTTTTTAACATGAGGATAAACAGGATAATTAAATTCCAGCATCTCCTTATTGAGAATAGGTTTATAAAATCCTACAGTCACACATTCTGTGGAACCCATACCATCCACAGCTACGCCCTCGGAAACCACTCCCCCGCCAAGGGCATTGACAGGTTGATCATGTCCACCTGTAACAGCCACAGTTCCTTTGGGTAATCCAAGCTCCTCTGTGATGGAATCAGGTATTACACCAACCACTTCGCCGGATGGCCTTGGTGTGGCCATAACTTCAGGGTCTATATCAACGGCTGAAAACATTTCCTCTGACCATCCATTTGTGTTAAGATCAAAGGCCATTGTGCGTCCTGCCAGGGAATAATCAATAGTAGGTTCTAACCCCATCTTGAAATAGGCAAAATCCTGATACAACAAGAATTTGTAGGACTTATAAAAAACTTCTGGCTTTTCATCCCTCAGCCACATAAGCTTGGGTAATGAATATCCTGGATGCAATGGTTGTCCTGTTATCTGGAAAATTCTTTCTTTACCAAAGTATTCTTCCCACCAATGATTTTGCTCAACTCCCCTTATATCAACATAAGTCATACTGTTTGATAATGGGGTTCCATCCTTTTTAACTGGTGTAAAGGCCTCCCCCATACTTGTTACAGCTAAAGCCTTTACAGGATCACCCTTAACCTGAGAAGCGGCTTCATTTACAACCTCTTTTACAGATTGCCAGACTTTATTTGGATCTATCTCAGACCAACCTGTCCTGGGATAAATAACGCCATATTCACGGTAAGCATGGGCAAGTTGTTTACCCTTGACACTAAAGACGATGGCTTTACAGCCAGTGGTTCCAATATCTAATCCTAGAAGACTCATGTTATGATTACCTCTATTCTTATCAAATAATATAGTATTTGTAATCGTTAAAAAATGAAAATGTGTTTAGAATAATACCCTTACCATGATGGTAAATTACAAAAGTTGTCATTCCTGCGAAAGCAGGAATGACAACTAAATTGTATTCATTTTTTAACGATTACAGTATTTATATTCTACAGGAATTCATGTATACAAAAATATATCCATTTCAATATCAAGCCCATTTTACAGCCGTGCCATTATATTGTCAAGTATTTACTTTGATAAGACTATGACATAAATTTATAACTTGTCAGCATTGACAATTTTTCTATCTCTGTTATAATTTAGTTATAATAAATCCCATTAACACTGCATTTATTAAAAATAATTGTGAATAAGTATAGAAAATAGTATAATACTAATAATAGTATTAAAAAACATGAAAGGAGGTAGGCTGTAAACCAGCCTGAAAGACCTATGCCTGAAAAAATAAAGATAACAGCAGGAAACCTTAGCATGGAAGCTGAATTAAACGACTCAGATACAGCCAAGAAGCTCTGGGACGCTTTACCAATAGAAAAAAATGGCAATACCTGGGGTGACGAAATATATTTTTCAATACCTGTAAAGGCATCGGAGGAAAAAGATTCCAGGGAAGTTGTTGAATTGGGTGATATTGCCTATTGGCCTCCCGGTACAGCCTTTTGCATTTTCTTTGGCCCTACACCAGCCAGCACAGGTAATGAAATCAGACCTGCCAGCGCAGTCAATGTATTAGGTAGGTTACTTGGTGATCCAAAAGAGTTTAAAAAGGTTTCTCATGGTGAGAAAGTATTAATAGAAAAAGCTGAGTAGTAAATATTTATGGCTCTTCCGGGTTTAGTGTGGTCATAATTAGAAATTCTCTCAGCCTGTCATTCCTGCTTTCGCAGGAATGACAGCATAAAGAAGTTTCTTATCTTT
>WJIO01000357.1 GCA_014730235.1 Candidatus Poribacteria bacterium | reverse complement strand
TTTTATTTTAATAGGTATGTCCGGCCACATGATTACCAATCCAGAGCCAATCTTCCGGGAGCTTTCTCTGCCTGCATTAAAGGAGCTAACCAAAATCTGCAAGGATGCAAATGTAACCAGCCAGATTCACTGCTGCGGTCCGGAATATGATCTGGTAAAAATATCCGCCCAGGAGACGGATTTGTGCAGTATTAACCCCCTTGAGCCGCCGCCTATGGGTGATTGCAATTTGGCCCGTTTAAAAAAGGAATTCGGACATAAGATAGGTCTTATGGGCAATCTGCATACCACAGAGGTAATGCTCAGAGGAACTCCTGAAGATGTAAAAAAAGCTTCTATGAAAGCTATTGATGATGCAGGAGAAAACGGCGGTTTTATACTCTCCACCGGAGATCAATGCGGCAGGGATACACCGGATGAAAACATATACGCTATGATTGATATAGCAAGGACATACGGAAGGTATTAAATAATGAGTAATTATACAACCCGGGAACGCTTTTTATCAGTAATGCGAGATGGAGATTTATCCAAAGGTCTTCCAATTATAGAATGGGCAGGATGGTGGAATTTAACTTATGAAAACTGGATTCGTCAGGGCGCGCCTGAAAATACTAACCTAAGAAAATGGTATGGTCTGGATGAACATTACCAGATATGGTATCGGCCCAGCAAGTCTGGAAATGTAAAGGTTTCCGACGAAAAAGATTATGACAAAATCAGACCGGATTTATATCCCGAACCCCGGTTTAATCCGGAAAACATGGAAAATCACCGAAAGCGGCAGGAGTCCGGGGACGAGTTTCTATGGCTTACCCTTGAGGGACCCTTCTGGTATCCCCGGACTTTATTTGGCATTGAAGACCATCTGTTTGCTTTTTATGACCATCCCAAATTGATGAAGCGCATGAACCAAGATCTGGCCGAGTTTAATATAAAAATCATAGAGGAAATGTGCAGATATTACACGCCGGATTTTATGACTTTTGCCGAAGATATGTCATACAACCATGGGCCCATGATCTCATATAACATGATGGATGAATTTATGAAACCTTTCTATCTGCAAGTTATACCAGAACTGACAAAACGTGGTATAATACCCATGATCGACAGCGACGGTGATATAGAGCCTTTAATCCCCTGGTTTGAAGGTGTTGGTCTACAAGGTATTCTGCCCCTGGAGAGAATGGCCGGTGTGGATGTCAATCGAATACGGGAAAATCATCCCCATTGGCGTATGATCGGAGGGTTTGACAAGACTGTTATGCACCTGGGGGAGGATGCCATGCGTCAGGAATTTGAGCGCATTAAACCTGCTGTCCAAAAGGGTTATTATATTCCTAGCTGTGATCACCAGACCCCGCCTGCTGTATCCATAGACGATTATAAATTGTATGTAAAGTTGCTGAAGGAATTTTCTCAGGAGTTATTATCTGAAATAAGAAAGGAAATTAAATGAGTAACAGGTATCCGAATATAGTATACATAATGGCCGATGATATGGGTTATGGCGATGTGGGTTGTTACGGGGCCACAAAGATTCCAACACCGAATATGGATAAATTAGCCGGAGAGGGAATACGCTTTACCGATGCCCATTCATCCTCTGCTGTTTGCACCCCGAGCCGATACAGCGTTTTGACCGGGCGGTACTGCTGGCGAACCAGCCGTAAAAGCGGGGTCGGCGGGGGATTTTCTCTACCTCTGATTGATCCTGCCCGTATGACAGTAGCATCTATGCTGAGATCAAAAGGCTATGCCACTGCCGCTGTGGGGAAATGGCACGTTGGACTTGAATGGCAGCCGAAAGATGGTGAACGTATAGAATGGGAAAACTGGGCTGATGAGGGCCATGTTGACTATACAAAACCTGTAATTGGCGGACCTAACGATCTGGGTTTTGATTACTCCTTCTGCATAGCCGGTTCCCTGGACATGCCGCCGTACTGCTTTATTGAAAACGGGAAAACCGTTGGCATACCCAGCGAAGAAAAGAATCCTTACAACGCACAGCAGAAAAAAGGATTTATGACATCCGGTTGGAAAGATGAAGAGGTTGACGTCAATTTCGCCCAAAAAGCTGTGGAATTTATGGAAAATTGCGATCCTGACAAACCATTTTTCCTTTACCTGACTCCCTCTGCTCCTCATCGGCCATGTGTGGCCCCTGATTTTCTGAAGGGTAAAAGTCATGCTGGTCCAAGGGGTGACATGGTATGTTTGGTTGACTGGGTCGTTGGTCAGATAACCGAAACCCTGGAGCGATTGGATATAGTTGATAACACCTTGATTATTATTACCAGTGATAACGGCGCAAGGCCTTCGGATGTGGACGGCAATACATACGGTCACAAATCCTGCGGTGATCTGCGGGGTTATAAAGCCGATATATGGGATGGCGGTCATCGTGAACCATTTATTGTCCGCTGGCCCGAAAAAATAACCTCCGGCTTTGTATCTGGTAATACGATCTGCCTGGCGGATTTTATGGCCACATGCGCAGAAATAGTGGATGCAAAACTTTTGCATAATTCAGCCGAAGACAGCTTTAGCTTTTTACCTGCCCTGTTAGGTGAAAATGACAAACCCACCAGAGATTCTATAATTCATCATTCTGTAGACGGTATGTTCTCCATACGTAAAGGTTCCTGGAAGCTAATAGAGGCTTTAGGCTCAGGAGGTTTTTCCCAACCCCGACGGATTGATCCCAAACCCGGTGAACCCAAAGGTCAGCTATACCACATGGATGACGACCTTCAGGAATCGGAAAATCTATGGGATAAAAAGCCTGAGATAGTGGAAGAATTGACCAGATTGTTGGACAAACAGAAAACCCAGGGACGCAGCCGGGATAAATATACTCTTTGATGCGGTTAATTGAAAAGGCTCTTTTGAGGGTAGTACTGGATAATCTGGAAGGGCATACTTTTGTGTCTCAAGCCGGAAGAGCCGAAGTTTTCATGGACATAAATTTTATGCTTGGTTCAGAATTAACAAGTTGACAGACAAGGCCATTTTGTATAGAATAATTTATATCTTTTGGTAAATACATGAAAATAGTTAATATTTTCGATTATCCAACAGCAGGAGGTTATAAATGAAGAAGTTTAACCTGGCTTTTGTATTAACATTAGTCGTAAGTATATTTTTCCTGGGGTGTGCAGCAAAGAAATCTGTAGAGCGCGTTGGTGTTGATACTACAATTGATCTATCAGGAAGATGGAACGACGCTGACTCCCGAATGGTGGCTGAAGCCATGATTGTTGATTGTATGAATCATCCCTGGATAACAGAACACATGGCAAAAAGCATGGGCAAAAAACCTACGGTTATTGTAGGGGGTATGAGAAACAGAAGCGCGGAACACATAGCCGTTAAAACCTTCGTTAATGACATTGAACGGGCTTTTATCAATTCAGGTCGGGTTAATGTAGTTGCCAGTGCCGCTGAAAGAGAAGAACTCAGAAGTGAAAAAGAAGACCAGAGGGTGTTCGCCAGTCCTGAAACAATTAAGGAAATGGGTAAGGAACTAGGGGCTGATTACATGATGACCGGCGAAATTAATACTATTCAGGATCAAGAAGGTGGGGAAAAAGTTGTATTTTATCAGGTTGATTTAACCCTTACTAATATTGAGACAAACGTAAAAATATGGCTGGGTCAACATAAGATAAAGAAATTTATATCCCGCAAACGTTATTCATCGTGATCTGTGATCAGTAATTTACAGGACGAAGCTTCGTAAATAATAAGTAAGGAGTTCTCAGCGCGAAAAATATAGAATACTGAGAATTCTAAAAAATCTCTAAAACCAATGTTTATAAGAATTCAGCATGAAGAAACAGATGAAAATGCTCAAAGAATATAGTTATATGTCATTCCTGCTTCAAGCTTTTTGAAAAAGCTTGAAGCAGGGATGACAGCCTGACAGCATTTTCATTTGCTAGTGTCTCTTTAAGCACTGCAACATCTGGTTTTAGTTAATTTTAGAAATATCAGGAATATTAGAAAAACTTGCTTAACATTACAAATATGGGGCTTCACCTTTTTGATAAATTAATTCAGAAGGTTAAGAATTTTGACACTATTAAAAAAAGTCATTGAGCTTTCTCTCCTGTTCTCAGTATGTATTTTTCTGGTTGGTTGTGCTACTTATGGTTCAAAAATGGAAGAAGTACGGGTTCTGTTTTCTCAAAATAAATATGAGCAAGCCCTGGAGAAACTTGAGGATACAGAATCAGGAAGGTCCAGACTCCTTTATCTTCTGGAAAAAGGTATGCTGCTGCATTATGCGGACAGATATAAAGAGAGTAACTCGGTATTCGAAGAGGCAGAACTTCTGTCTGAAGACCTCTATACAAAGAGTATAAGCAGGGAAGCCAGCGCATTCCTGACTAGTGACAATATCAGGCCTTATGAAGGTGAAAAATTCGAGATAGCCTTAATACATTACTACCGGGCTTTTAACTACATATATCTGGATTTACCCGATGACGCTCTGGTTGAATGTAGAAAGGTAAGCTTTTTACTCCAGAGATATAAAGATAACTCCCAGGATAAATCCACAGCATACTCCGATGATGCCTTTATGCAGTACCTATCGGGCATGCTATTTGAGTGGCAGGGAGAAATAAACGATGCCTTTATTTCATATAGAAAGGCTGAGGAAGCATACCAGATTTATGAAGAAGAATACAATGTTCCAATGCCGCCATCTCTCAAAGAAGACCTTATAAGAACGGCGAAAACATTGGGTTTTATTGAAGAATATAATTTTTATATAAATAAATATGGCAAGCAGTATGATACTGAAAGTAGCGATGACAACTCAGGAAAGCTGGTTGTTATACATGAAAATGGCTTTGCACCTGTAAAAGATTCGGTGGAAATTGTTCTGCCAATCCTCAAAAAAGATGATCTGGGTGCTGATGTATGGAAATATTCAGGCAAGCTGAGAACCAGGGCCGGAAAGCGTTATGATGATGCTGATATAGAGTATTTACTCAGAGTTTCCATACCCGAATACAAATCCAATAGACCCCGGATAAAGCATATGCACGTAAAAACCGATGGTATAGAAATTTCCGCATCAAAGGTAGAGGACGTAGAAGCCATAGCCTTTAAGAATTTCCAGGAGCGTCAACCCATAATACTCCTGAGAACCATTGCTCGAGGATTGACAAAATATCTGGCCTATAGACAGGTGAGGAAAAAGAGCGAAGGCCTTGGTCTGCTGGCAAATATAGTCAACGTAGCCACAGAAAGTGCAGATACCCGTTCATGGCTAACCCTACCCAACAGCTTCAGCATAGCCCGATTAAATTTACCCCCGGGTAAACACAATATAAGTTTGATTTTTTATGATGAAAGGGGCAGAAAGATTGAATCTGCTGATATACCGGATGTAGAAATTAAAAGTGGAAGTTTCAGTTTTATTAATTATAGAACATTTCAATAATTTGGCTCTCCGGGTATATTATGGAAATATTTTAAGAATTTTCGGTTCTTCCGGGTTTAGTGTGGTAATAATTGAAAATGCTCTCAGCTTGTCATTCCTGCGGAAGCAGGAATGACAAGCTGAGAGCATTTTCAATTATTAACATACTCAAACAGGATAAGCCAGAGTTTTTACGGACACAGATTTTATGCTTGGTGGATAAATACTTGAAACTCAAAATATATTATGATATAATAAACTGGTTGAAATGTTTTTAAATTATACGCGCTTTATAATTTTTAACTCCTAGCTTTTAATATCATCTCTCTGGAGGTTGATAAGATGAATTATAGGAAATTAAACAAAGCTATGGAGAAGTCCGGCGTTGAGTATGATCTTTCTGAATCAAACACAGCCATCCAAATAAAAACCCAACCGGACCAAAACGAAATAGCCCAAAAAAATATTGAAAAAGCTCTGGGTAAACGAGAAGCTTGTGTAAACAGCTCTCCTGGCAAGTTTAGCGTTATAGAGACAGAAATCAGAGTATACAAAACATCTGCTGAACAGCGTGGAGAATTGGAAAGCTAGGAAGCCGTTATGTCCAAGAGGACTATTCTTACAATTGTATACTTTATCCTGGTTTCTATGTTTATACTTATTTCTCACCAGGCTTTTGCTCAGGCGCAAGATCGACTTGTGGAACGCGTATCGTTCTGGAAACAGGCCTGGGACTATTTATCCGAGCGTCCGATCATTTTTTCTATAATCATAGTTACCTTTGTAACAATCTTCAGCACCATAATGACAATGCTGAAGAAAGACAAGCTGCTTAAAAGTTTGGCGGGGCATCTGGTGACTATAGAGCTTAAAGATGGAGGTCGTCATAGAGGTAGACTTCGGGTAGAATCAGAGGGTCTTGAAGTCGTTGCGGAAAAAGTCAATCAAAGCAACGAAAAAGTGAGTTATCTGCTTCGTCAGGATGAGTTTAATAATATACATGCTCTTGTACGCTATCATGATTTTCTTACCGAGAGGGAAAAAGAAGCCAGAAGAGCGGAAGTAGACCAAGTATATCATCCCAGTATCGGCATGCGCCTTAGAAGGCGTTTCAGGAACTTTATAAACACCATGAAAAGGGTTGCCAGTAAGACTTTCAAGCTGGTTTTTGGTACGGTGAAAAAACAGTTTAAAGGTGAAGCCGGTCAATATGCTGGTGAACTGGAAAAATCCGGTCAGGAAGCTATATCATATGTAACAGAGGCAGCTTATGATACCCTTATTGATAGATTAATAGGCACAAAGGTAGTTGTCAGAGTCGTCAGAGACAATAAAAATGTTGAATATGTTGGGGTGCTTAAAGATTATACAGGACAGTTCATTGAGCTTATGGATGTAAGCTATAAAAACGAATGGTCTATATCCATGGACAGAGGCCATCCATCCAAACATGAACGTGGCCTTATAGTCAGGAAAGATGGTAATGACGTTGTTATTAGAAGCAAAAGCCCATTTCCTGTAACTCTCAGACATATTTACTGGACAGGTGACAGACCGGATACCAAGCGGGAAAATATTAATAAAGTTATAGAACCCTTTGGCGAACTCCGATTAAATACTATGCCTCCAACCCTTGAGATTACGGTTAATCCCTTCGAGCAGCTTCGATTACCTACCAATTATCATTATCAGGAATACAAAAATATGCGGATCGCTTTTGAATCCGTAAGAGTTGCCGACATAGTAATGCTAAAGAACTACGGAATTGTAAGGCATCGAACTGAGAAATATGAGCCCAGATTGCTTGATTTCGGAGCACTGGCTGATGCTCTATTGACAGATAAAGCCGAAAATCTTGCCGTTGAAGGTAATCCTGCCGCATCAGCACTTTCTATTTATAATGGTTATATTACCAATCTTCCGAGGGAGAGAATGGATGTTGCTGCTGTTGATCAACAGATTAATGAAAGATGGACGGTGAAAAATTTCTTTAATATCACAGATAAAAAGTTGAGACCAATAAAAAATCTTCTGTTCTTGGGTTTTTTACCTTTGTGGAGAGCCAGGAAGGTTATGGGAATGTTTACTCTTATACGTCTTATTCACGATAAAAAGAACAAAGAAGACGCAAAGTTATTACCATTTATATACTCAACTTTATGTCGGATTAGTTCCAAGAAGAGGTGTAAGACTTATAAGAAACAGGTGTTAATTAAGAAAAAGAAGCGCATACTTGGTTTTATCCCAAGACCATCCCAGATTTAAAGCTTTATTTATTCAGAAAAACCAGGGCCAACCTTATATTCTACATAAACCTGCCGATTTTTCTCTTCCTTTGAAATTTTTACAGGTACCTGTATACCGATTGTCTTAATAAGACATGCGCCGGTCTCTTCAAAACAATAATTGAAAACCAGATTAGCTCTGATAAAACATCCACCTGTTGTCTTTGATGTGTTAAATGTTATTCTTAAAGGCATTTTTGGCGCATTGTCCAATATACGCATTTTGTCCGATTCGTGGAAAACCATAATATCCCTGTCGCATTGCTCGATACCATATTCAAAGGGTGCGCCTTCGGTAAACTTGTAACCAGGCGGGAGTGCCAGATTTAAAACCAGGGTGCATTTGCTGTTGGATTGCAGGCTTCTTGCAGGATATACTAAGGTTTCTGAGGGCAAACCTGTTACCCCAAAGGCGTCATCTTCAAATCCAAACAGAGCCAGAGTGCTAACCTCCTTTGTTTCCAGGTCTACTGCTCTTATAGCATGATTATTTGTATCTGCTATATACATCTTATCATCCATTACACTTAATCCGCTGGGTTCATAAAATGCCGATTTAGCACCATCAGCCTTTCCCGGTTTTCCTTCACCAAGATAGGTTTTTGATGTTTTCTTCTTCGGATTGATAATCTTGATTTTGTGGTTATAGGTATCTGCGGTATATATTATCCCTTTATGATAAACTACTCCCAGAGGATGTTGAAGCCGGACTTCCCTGCCTTTACCATCCACATCGCCAAACTCAAACAAACCTCCACCTACGGGTCCTACTATTGTCTCAACTTTACCATCGGGATCCATATCAATAGACCTAATAGAGCTTGATTCGCTATCGGCTATATACAATTTTTTGCCATCAGTGGTTATCCCGCTTGGCTGGGCTAGCTGACTTTCCATAAGTTTACCGTCAATTATACCCTCCCGACCACTTCCGGCATAGTGTTTCACATGACCCAAGACCATAACCCATACCTGATGAGAACCAGCCATTGCTATAAAACTTCGATTTTCCAAAGTCAGTATATCCCATGGGGAATTCAAAGGTGTTTCCAGTGCTTTTCCGCCGTCTTCACCAGGTGAAGCCTTTTTGCCTGTTCCTGCTATGGTCATAACTATCTTATTCTTTAAGTCACACTGCCGGATAAGGTGATTTTCCGTATCTGCAACATATAATTGGTCATCAAAAAAGCTCAATCCCTGGGGTTTTTTAAAACTGGCAGTCTCAAAAGTTCCGTCATCTGAATCTTCTTCTCCATCACCGATAATATCTATAACATTGCCATGGGTATCAGCCACGATAATCCGGTTATGGTTTGAGTCGGATATAAAAAGGCGATCCTGCACAGCCAGAATTTTTCCGGGGAATGAAAGTTTGGATTCCGGTTCTTTATGCTTTTCCAGCAGGAGTTCCAGAGGGCTTGTATTCAACTTATCCTGTTTGGAGAATTCTTCAACAAGCGCGCCGATAACATTATCCAGCAGCTCATAATTCCCCTCCCCGGATACGGTCCCGGCCACATAGCCATCCGGGTTTATAACAACAAATGTGGGCCAGGCCCTTACACCGTAGGAACGCCAGATTCGAAATTCTGAATCGTTTACCACAGGATGTTCAATACCATATCTAAGTATAGCCTGTCTAATATTTTCCAGATTCTTTTCGTTGGTGAATTTTGCAGAATGTACCCCAATAACCACAAGTTCATCAGGATACTTGGCTTCCAGCTTTTTCAGATCAGGTATAACATGAATGCAGTTAATACAGGCATAAGTCCAGAAATCCAGAAGCACAATTTTACCTTTCAGGTCTTTGATGTATATAGGTTTACTGGTATTAAGCCATTCTGTACCGCCGATTAACTCTGGAGCCTTCCGCATTTTCGTGGCATCTTCTGAAGCAAATGTATTTGATGCGTTAAATAATAACATGTAGATTAAAAAAAGATATAGTATTTTACTGTTATTCATAATTATATCTCCATAGGGTGGTGCTTAAATAGAGGGCAAAACGGATGAAGCCAACGTTTTATGGGTAAGGAGTTATCAGTCATGAGTAAATAACTAAAACAATATAACGGAAGCTCCATCCGTATAGAGAGGTAGCATATGTGACTTATGCTGGATAATTTTCACGTTCACTATATTTAGTTTACATTATATTATCTCTTATTTAATCAACACCTTTCAGGAAAATAATATTTCCCAACTTGATTTCTATACTTTCGCATTTTTAGATAGAGTAAGTTTTATGTGGTTATGTATGTTTAATTATAAAATTTGTCATTCCTGGATTTTTCTTAAATTTCTGAGAATTCCAAACAATTTATCCCCGTATTCCACAGCCTCTTTAATATCCTTAAAAGCCGATTTTTCTCTGTCTTTCCAGAGCGGCAATTCCGTTTCTTCCATCTCGTCATTTATGTCCTCTGAAGTCAGCCTTATAATATTTTCACCATCAAACTGGTGATAAATTTCCTGGAAAAAGTCATCCGGCTTTTTTCCGCCTGCCATGCGGGATTTGGGACAGCTTATGTATAGATTATGCCGGGCCCTGGTGATGGCCACATACCATATCCGACGTTCTTCCCTGAGGTGTTCTTCCTTGAATTTCCTGTAATGATCTACAATACCATATTCTCCATATAGGTGGGAGTTTTTTTTCAGATCATAGGGTCGAAATTTGTAAAATTTATCGCCGTTGTTATCCAGATTTATTATTAAACCGTCTTCCTCATGAAAATCGAACATAGGATGTCTCGCCTGGGTGGGAAAGCTGGGCTTTCTGGCGTTTGCTATAAATACGGTGTCAAACTCCAACCCCTTGGCCTGATGCACAGTCATTATCTGGACTGATTTTGCCATTGACTTTGAATTGGCTTCGCTTTCTACCACCATTTGATCCATAGAGAATTTGACGTATTGGACGAAATCCTTGAGACCACTGAATATGTTTTTTCTCTCGAAATCACTGGCCATTCTCAGCAGTTTTCTTATATTATCCAGACTTCTCTCCCTGTTATTAACCGTCATACTGTATACCCACTTCAGATAGCCGCTCTTTTTTACTAACTCGGATATAAGAAAGAAGATGCTTTCCTCGGAAGATATTGACCATATTTTCCGCAAAAGGATCATAAGTCTTTTAACTCTGAAGGCAGCGTCTGGATCCAGCACCTTTTCTAAGCCTTCAAGAGCCTCATACAGGCCTTCCCCGCCGCCTTTTAATAATTTACACAGGGATGGATCGTTCAGGCCAACAGGAGGGCGTTTGAGCACCCTGGTAAGGGCCTGGACATCGTAAGGATCGTCGATAATTCGGAGATAGGCCAGCAGGTCTCTGATCTCCTGACGTTCATAAAATCCTGATCCACCGGTAGTCCTGTAGGGTATGTGATATCTCCGCAGGGCATCCTCGTAAACCTTCACAGAGCGAAGCCCTCGCAACAGTATGGCTATATTTTCGGCTTCTGCGCCCATTCTGAGATGCTTCCCTATTTCATAGGCGATAAAGCCGGCTTCCTGCTCTCGACTGTTGGCTTCGTATAGGACGACCACAGGTTTTTCTGCCATACCCAGCCTTTCCGGTTCCAGCTTGATCTTTTCTGATTCGGTTTTAAACCTGTCATCCTGGATAATGGAAAAATGGGCAACGCTGAGTATTTCACCATAGGAACGGTAGTTCTGGTATACATTTAAATGCTTTCCTCCCCATACCACAGCATCAAATCTATCCACGTTCTCAACTTTCGCATCCCGCCAACCGTATATTGCCTGTTTATTATCTCCCACAACAGTAACATTGGATAATTCCCTGTTCCGGGCTATCAGGTGCAACATACGAAACTGGGCGTCATTGGTATCCTGAAATTCGTCCACCAGTATGTATCTGAACCGCTCCTGATACCTGTTCCTTATGGCTTCGTTCTCGCTCAGGAGGAAATAGGCCTTGAGAATAAGGTCGCCAAAGTCCATCATGTCATTCCGATTCAGGTATTCCTGATAGTTCCGGTATATGTGATAAATTATCTGGATCATCTCGTTTTCATACCCTTTTTCGAAAGGAACATTTTCGCTTCGGCGTTTTTCCAGGGCCTTCCGGGTGGATGAGGCCAGATCGGGGGATTCGATCACATTGTCAAAGAATACGCCTAATCTGCTGTAGAAATCCCCATGACCTGCAACGGCCTTATCCCTGAATTCCTCCGGCGTCACCAGTTGACCTTTAAGTTTAGATATAAACCTGTAGATATGTGAATAAAGGAACTGGGTTCTCTCAAAACTCACATATTCGCACTCTTCGGGCTTAAAATCACCAGTATTCAACCTCAAACTGAGAAAATCATCAACTATGCGATGGTATATCTGTCGGGCATCAGCTTCATTTAACACCACAAATCCCGGCTCCAGGCCGGCTTCAAAGGCGTTTTCCCTCAGTATACGACCACAGAAGGAATGAAACGTACCGATCCACAGACGGGGAGGAGATGCACCATCGCTACTTATTATGCCTTCTTCCCTTGCAAGGGATATAATGCGCTCTTTCATCTCAGCGGCGGCTTTGTTGGTGAAGGTCAGGGCCAGGATATTCTGAGGAGCTATATCAGGATGTTCAAGGAGTATATATACGAACCGGTGGGTCAGCACCATTGTTTTACCTGTACCGGCTCCGGCGATAACCTTTAGTGGGGCGTCAATAGGGTGTTCTACTGCCTCTTTTTGGGTGGGATTAAGAGAAATTTTTATCCTGCTGAACATTCTTCAGTTTCCGACTCCTCTCTTTCGCAGATAAATGTATATTCACATTTTCTTTCGCATGTATTTTCTTCGTAAGGTTCAGGCGGATAGAAACCCCGGCACATTGATTTTAGAACCTGTATCAGATCAATTTCAGCTTCGCGCATATCTGCTTCTGTGACGTGGGTATCCTTTTTATCGCTTCTTAGTTCTTTGTCAGAAAGCACGTCTATTTCACGTTTAAAGGGGCCCCCGGTGCGTTTGGAAATGTTACGCAGTTGATATATGGAAAGTATTTTGGGGTTTTTATTTTCTTTTTTAGCCGCCAGGTAATATATAGGTAGTTGATAATCCTGAGGGTGGTAATCTTCTGAATCATCTAAATTAAGAAATTTGGATTTTATGGCAGTTGCCGTCTTTTTGTCATAGGAGGAAGTCTTAAAATCTATTATCTCACAATCTCCATTTGCATTTTTATCCACCCGATCCATTCGACCCCTTATAATGTATTTCTCTTCAATGTTTAATTTAAAGCCAAACTCCGTATCAATACATGTATTTCCGTCTTTCCAAATTCTATGCTCTTCTTTCAGATAAGCCCAAAGCAAATCTTTTGCCAATTTTTCATAACTTTTCCCCTGCAATCTGCTGGGCATGGCTTCCAGGAGTTTATTCTGTGTTTCCAACAGTATTCGGCGCATGCCGTTCCACAGCCCACTTAAGTCATACTGGCCCAGTTCTGGATAATGACGATGGAATTTGCCAAGTACTTCATGGATAAGACTTCCAAACAGCGCGCCGGGGCCGTAATCTACCTGGATGTTGAGGATATGTCCGAAAAAATAGCGGCGCGGGCAGGATAAAAACGTCTTTATGCCTGTATTGCTGAAAGGTTCTCCAGTATATGATAATTCAGTTTCTCTCATAGCATTTGATACCGATACATTAACATGAGCATCTGTTAAACGCTTTATCATCTCCATAGATTTACTATAATCCAGCCGTTCCAATTCCTTTATGTATACATAAGAAGCCAATTCAATCTCAGAATCGCTGATAATATGACCGGGTTCAGGAAGTGAATATGAAAGGTAATCTTCCGTGCTTTCCTGATAGGTAATGTTATATATTGGGCAGTTTTCCCCGGACACTTCCTTTCCATCCATTATGTCAGACAGCAATGACGATGGTTCGCAGTTTTCGTTTTCAGGATACTGACGGGCATAGGTAAGGTAGACTTCCTCATTAGCACTGGTTAAAGCTGTGTAAAATCTGAGTTTTTCCAGATAGTTCCACCTGGCGGAATTTATTGTTCCCGGAAGGTTAATATCCCTTAGCATATCCCTGGACTTACTCAGGTCTTCACCATACATAAGCTGTCGGGCTGGATACCGGGCAGGGAAAAAATCGCTGACCATACCCGGAATAAATACAACGGGAAATTCCAATCCGTCGGCTTCCTGGATTGATAAAAGTTTAACAGCGTTTTCATCCTTAGATAAACACTCTGGTGTATGCCGCTTCAATCCTTCTTCTATGTCTTCCAGTATGGAGGCTATATCCGTTTGTTCACTGTATGTGATCTCTATATTATGGATCATGGTGATGAATTCATCCGTATAAACTGATGAATTATCACCGGCTATATTTTCCAATATGGATTGGATGATTTGGGACAAAGGAAGACCGTTTTTCATATCTTTTTTTATTTGTTCAAGAATCTCCAATAATTGACCCAGTTTCTGAAAATCATCCGGATGCTGATCTACCAGTTGATTCAACCTGTCGTATAGTTTCTTTCTCTCAACATCCTGATAAGTTTTATAGACAAAATTCCTGTTAATGCCTGTTATATTTAGAGTCAGCAATTTAAGTATATTTTCATCGTTATCAGGATTGGCTACAACACGAAGGCATAAAAGGACAAACATAATCACAGGATTTTTATAAATTTTCTGGAATCCGGAACATGGTATAGAATGATTTTTTAAAGCATTATATACCATGCTACCAAGTATTTCTTTATCACTGCACAAAACTGCAAAATCCCTGTATTCTCTATTGTTATTTACAATTTGCTTTTTTATAGTTCTGGCTATGTATTCAGCTTCGTCTATAGATGTATTAGCTGTAGTGATCTTTATGTTACTGTTTTGGTTATCAGGATATATTTTTTTACCCAACAACCTGTTTATATGAGAGCCAACCAGTGGGTTAGTGTTATCCATGTAAACCTTTTCCACGTCTGTAATACCGTCAGCCAGCTTTCTCAAATTTTCGGTAGAAGTCTTTATTGAATCCATAAAAAGGAAAGAATTTTCGGCATGTTCCAGCAACGCCTTAACAGATTGGATTTCATCATGGGACAAACCTTCACACTGATAAACAAGTATATGACTGAACCGCTTATCCCAATATTGAAGATTTTTATTGGCTTTGACGGATAATTCAAATTCTGGTATAAGTTTGTAGCTGTCACAGAAATTCCTGAATTCATTGTATATATCAATTATATCGTTAAGCTTTATCTTTCCCTGCTCTGAAACGGGTATCTGGTTGATGGGTATGTTATTTTTGGTGACTTTCTGGATAAGTTCCAGCAGCTCTTCTATAAAACTACTTTTATCCTTTACCTTCTGGTAATTGCTGTGTAATTCCACATTACCGGAACGAATGATTTTCCTGATTACCAACCATGAACCAAGGGTAGATAACAGATGGTGAGATGGATATTTATCCCTGATTATCTTTTTCGTCAGGTCTTTTATGGAATATATTTCAACGCTTTTATAGTTATCAGCGGGTAGAATATGTTTAATATATTCAGCCACAGATTGAGTTGTAGTCAGGACCAGTATTTTATGATCTGATCCGGAAGTTTCCCGGACATTTTCCAACAACATTTGGATTTTACCTGTTCCGGCTGCACCGATAACCAATTTCATCTGCATAAATAAGTCCTCCGCTTCTCAAAACATGTTAGCACCAGAAAGTTGATAGTGTCAAGGTATTTCATCTGATTCCCCATCCAAGCATAAAATTTATTTCCGTGTGTTATTGCGATAAAGTTTGGTTCTTCCTGGTTAAGTGTGTTAAAGATAAGAAACTTCTATATGCTGTCATTCCTGCGGAAGCAGGAATGACAGGCTGAGAAAATTTTCAAATTATTACCATACTCAAACCGGAAGAGCCAAAATTTTCACGGAAATAAATTTTATGCTTGGATTCCCCATAAATCATTTGACTTATTGGCTGATCTTTTGTAGAATCTATAATATACTAACCGTTAAACTCCGAATATCGGGGGAAAAAATGGAAGTAATTAAATTTTTGGAAAAAATACGAAACGGAAAAGACTATAAAGAACAAATGATATATCTCCAGGATATACCAGCCCGGGAAGCTGTGTATGGTCAGCTTAACGCGCCGCTGGACCCATATCTGGAAGAAACCCTAAGCGTGCAGGGAATAGAGAGATTATACTCGCATCAGGTTTCAGCTATAAATGCCATCAGGGATAATATGAATGTGGTTGTGGTCACTTCCACAGCCAGTGGCAAAACCTTATGCTATAATATACCTATACTGGAAACGGTAAGACAGGATCCAACAGCCCGGGTTTTGTATTTGTATCCCACAAAAGCCCTAGCCCAGGATCAGTTAAAAAAACTTATCAATTACAAGGAGATCAATCCTGCCTTTACCTTTGAAGCGGGGACATATGACGGAGATACTCCTACAACTACCCGTAAGAAACTCCGGGATGGTGGAAGCATGATCCTCAGTAACCCGGACATGCTCCATTCTGGTATACTGCCTAATCATACCAGATGGAGTGATTTCTTTGCTAATTTAAAATACATTGTCATAGACGAAGTACATGCCTACCGGGGTATATTCGGTTCTAACGTGGCAAACGTGATGAAACGTCTAACTCGTATATGTAATCACTACGGTTCTTCTCCCCAGTTTATATGCAGTTCCGCCACTATTGGCAATCCCAAGGAGCTTGCGGAAAAAATTACAGGGCGGGAGATGGTTCTGATAAATAACGACGGATCACCCAAAGGGCCGAAGAAGTTTGTCCTGTGGAATCCCCCTTTTATAGACGAGGGCAAAACAGAGCGACTCAGTCCTAACAC
>WJIO01000356.1 GCA_014730235.1 Candidatus Poribacteria bacterium | reverse complement strand
GGAGTGGAATGCGATGGACCACAGAAGGTGCTCAATACACCACTTTATTGAGGCTGAAGTGGAAGAACGACAAATGGAAAGAATATTGGGGAAGGTATAGAAAAGGGTTGGCGGCATAAATACAATTTTAAATCGCACTCAGAAAAAAGCCTTGCATTTACCCGGCACGTTATGTTAATATATAAATAACAATTGTAAAATGTTTTGAAAGGAGGCGAGAAGTATGTCGGTAGCAAAGCGAATTAAAAACCGTAGAACGGATCTGGGATTTACACAAACCCGGTTGGCAAGGGCTGCGAAGCTTACTCCTGCAGCTATCTCTCAATTTGAATCCGGTGCTCGTAAACCTTCTTTTGACGCCTTATCCAAGCTGGCTGAGGCTTTGAAGGTTACCACTGACTATTTACTGGGTAGAAAAAAGAAAGGATATGATGATATACTGGCAGACCCGAAGGTCAGTGTTATGTTCAGGGGATTTATGGAGCTTTCTGAGAAGGATAAGCAAACCATGCTGGAATTCTATGAGTTTCTTAAGAGCAGGAACGGTCAGGATTAGTAGCATATTTATCTGTAAAGCATTGAAAATATTGCATTTACGCCATAACTATGATATACTAAGTAAAATGGTAGTTTTTGTCAAAGATATATAGCGTATTAAGTAATTTACAGGTGGGAAAGTGCGTCAACTTCCGACTTATTATGCCAGAGATTTGCTCTCTGGACTTAGTATATCAGATATTCCTGTTTACCCTCGAAAAATAGCTGAAAAAATGGGTATATCCGTATGGGAGCGAGAAGCTGACAGCGGATATGATGGTTATCTTATTTCAGTTGAGGGGAACTGGGGCATAATGGTGAATAGTTCTATAAAGTCAAAGGCAAGAATAAGATTTACCATTGCTCATGAATTGGGTCATTATACTATAGATTATCACAACAGTTTAGGCTATCAATGTTTTGGCAAAGATATAGGAAGTCTTGGTGAGTATATTAAAAAGGAGGAGAGAGAAGCCAATGAGTTTGCCGTTGAGCTTCTGATGCCTGAAAATGTTTTCAGGCAGGATATACAAAACAGGGATATAAGCCTGAAAACCATAAGTTTTCTGGCAAGAAAATATAAAACCTCCATAACCAGTACAGCAATCAGATACGCTAGATTCAATCCTGAAGTTTGCGCTATAATAGTTTCGGAAGAGGGCAAAATCAGATATTTTTCATATTCAGAGAGCTTCAGAAAGGATAAATCCCTCTATCTTTCTAGAAGTGCGCCTTTACAGGAGGGAACTTTTGCCAAAAAGCTGTTTGATAAAGATATTAAAGATTTAGATGCTCATGGGGAAGTTTATATAAATTCCTGGTCGAAAAGCGCTTCAGATAGCAAAGCTAAAATGATCGAGCAGTCCCGGTATTTTCCAAAATTTAAGCAGATTTTATCCCTTATCTGGTTAGAAAACAAAGGAAATAACTCCTCTAAACCCATAGCTCATATTTTGGTAAAATAACTATTTTATATTATTAAGGTTTCTTTTTATAATCCTGTAGAACAATCCGGGTTTGGAGTTTTTTGTTAAAATCTGCTGAAACCTTAATTAGGTGAGATATACCGTTTTCCTGAAATTTTCAAAAGCCGGATAAGCAGCTTTTACAATCTATATTCTTCACCCTGAATTGTGATAGAATACAGGTTATTATTATCGTATATGTTCTAATTTAAATACAATCTTACCTAATTTGCTGTCCGCTTCTATCTTTACAGGAATTCTGGCTGCATCATCCGTAAGCCATATAACAATATTTTTGGGCGTAGTTTTAACAACAATAGTTTTAATTTTTCCCATATCAGTGTCTACTTTTTCATATCTAAGAACTGATACTTTTGCGTCAATAATTTCTGTACCGATAAGAGCAGGAAATTTATAGCTTTGACCCACTTCAATATCTTTACTTCGCAGTAGATAGATCATAGATAATTCATCCTGAATACCTGTAGGTATTTCTATCTCTTTATATTTTTTGTCCTTTACAACTCTGGCAATCTGATTTTTCTGATCAAAATCAACTATCGTACGTCCTTTATAACCACCATCAATAATCTTTCGACTATAATATAAAGGATGTAAATAAGTGCTGTCAATAAAGCTTTCACTGCGGTTATCAAAGGAATAAAACAGACTGAATAGCCTTGTTATTTTAGATTCACTTTTGACGTGGTAAACATTATTTCCGCTCCAGGTTAAATTTCCATCTATTTTCATAACCTGAGTTCCGGCTGGAATTCCCCGTACTTTTACGTTGTATTCAAGTTCTTCGCCGCTTTTAAATTTTCCATTCCATATGGTAGGCTGTTCCAGAAGTGGTTGAGCGCTTAATACACTCATGGTAGATGACCATACGGATATAGCAAATATAAATATTATAATTTTTTTATGGGAAATAAAGCCTTTCATGGCTAAAAAACACCTTCCATAACATCAAATAATAATAAACAATATGGGTTCTTCTGTTGTTTAGTGTATTAGTAAATTGAAAATTTTCTCAGCCTGCTATTTCTGCAAAATTAGGATGACAATACACAGGATTCTTTTATTACTACCATACTTAACTCTGAAGAGCCATAATATAAAAGCACACGTTTTTAAAACGTGTGCTATCGCTTTTATTTTAAAGAACGAGCCACAGTATTATGACGTTAATTCATCCTTCGGGTTTACAGTTATCAATAAAGCCGATAATATGTATCATATATTATCCATTTGCTGTCACCATCTATGTAAATATCGTCCACTGCAATTAAATCTTCATCCAGGTTAAAGGCCTCAATGTAATGCTCACCATGAGATAAATCCCTTATAATCAAGTAATTCTTAGGAGCGAGAGAACCTTCGTAATATTCATCGACGTATATATCAAGAACCTCGTCAGTTTTATTTCGAACTTCCAGGTCATAATTTTCACAAGCGGCAATCGCAAATACAGCAATCAGAAACAAAGGCAGCATTGTCAAAATTCTTCGTCGGCTCATGGCTTAATCCTCCTTATATTATTCTTCTAGTGCCTTTTTGGGAGCAAGCTCGGGATTATCAACCTGTAGCTGATATGCCCAATCAAAAGTCATCCAGGCATCGTCTATATCATCAGCAAGCCATTCTATTCTAACATCAATAATCCTTATTTTCGCATAATTACCGTCAAGAGTTAAAAATGCATAGGTATGTCCGGTAATAGCTTCCACAAATCCAAAGGTAAAGCCCTGAGTCGGGGAAACGTCTACATCGTCCATAGAATCGGTATATCCCAGATCCTGTATACCTATATCGTCATTTACAGTGTATATGTAAGGTACACTTACCTCACCGTCAACAGTTCCTACACCAAAATATATATCTGTTCCCCGGGCATCAAAAGGCTGTGCATTTTTATCGGGCCGGGAAAAATCAAAACCGCTAAAATCCGGTTCCAGAATATAATCGTTTAATGTTACGTTCATTCCTTCTGGACGGGGTGTATCATCTACTATTTCCGGACTTAAATCGCTTTCGTTACCATCGTTATCAAATGCTGCAATGGCATAATAATATGTTAGTCCGTTTTTCACATCATCATCTACATAATTTGTTGTATTTGGTCCGGTTACTGCAATTTCTTCGTAATCACCAAATTCAGTGGGACTGCGGTATATAACATAACCATCAAGATCCATTTCTTGATTAGGATACCAGTGTATTACAACCACTTCATCACCTGTAACGCTGTAAACTCCACGAGGGGCTGCTGGAGCACTCTCGTCAATAACAATTACATCTCCACTGTTGGAACTACATCCCTGAAGTATCAAAACCGGGATAAATATTAAAAATATAGCTGATTTCCAAATGGCTTTAGTCATTGTCTTTTCCTCCTCTCCAGTTTATCTTTAAATTTAATTCTCTAACCATAATGTTATAACTGCAACACCCATGCCAAGTCTGTAATTGCTTATAAATACTGGAATAAGGGGATTTAGTTTATTATTTTCTTCCGGATATTTTAGATATGTGACACCTTTTTGATACGTAGGTATGTAATTATGCTACATCAATTGCCAAAGCGCTCCTGACTTAGCCTGCCTTTAACCGTTACATCTGGAAAGAATCGAATTTTTATAATGCATTTTCCCCTTACTGGAATCCAGAAGCCCTTGCTATTCTTTATAATCTGAGCTTCCAATTGAGCGGGATATTTAAACATATTTGGTATATCATCTATAAAGACAATATATGATGGTATACCATTTATGATCATATAATCCTTAACTTTAATTTCAATCTGGCTTGCTCTTTCATGCTCATACAGATTTACATAAAATCTTTGACCCAATGCCAGGCCTTTTTCATTCATTTTACATATAAGCTCAAGAAATGAACCAAAAAGTTCCTGAAGATCCGGTTTTGCATTTTTTATAATAACTTTATCATCCTTAAGAGATATGACTTTGTTTTCTTTACGGTTAAAATATACATGCTCTTTGACATCTTTAGTTCCGTCATCATTGCTCTTATATACCTGATAACGCATGGTTCTTTTGGTCTTGGCGTCAATATATGAATCAAAGGTATCAGAACCTTTATAAGTTCTGAGAAATCTGGCGATAAAACCCATCAATCCCCCAAACTTTGTCACTTTAGATCTTATGAGAATTGCGTCTTTATCATTAAGGGTAGTTTTCTCCGATACTTCCATATTACCTGATACTGATAAACCCCAGAAACTAGCATCCAGGGTAAATTTTGTTCCCACACTGTATATCTGTTCTGATATTTCTGATGAAAGTGCATTATTTCCAATAAATATTGCTATTATTGTTATCAATACAAACGGTATAATTAGTTTATTCATATTATTATTGTTTGTTGTAATATTCTTTGAACCATTTGTCTAAAGTTCCGCTTGGATCAAGAATAACTTCCTTGGTTATAGTGAATTCAGTTTTTCCTGTATTTCTTTTGATCAGGTTGAGACCGTATTCAAAGTCAATTAATATTTCATCACATACGCCTTTAATATCTTTTTGTGTTTCTTCGGATTTCTGGCTTATAAGGCCTGCTGCTTCGTCTGAAAATGATAATTTAATCTGATGTTTGGTCATAAATTGTTTTTCATATTCCTTTAGCAACTCATGAGCTATAATGATTTTATTCGCTTTGGGATTTTCCATAAGCTTTTTTAACTCAGACTTAGGATCATTTACCATCTCAGAGGTTACAACGAAATGTTTAATTTCAGATGAGGGTAATTCAAATTTAAATTCCCGCATTGTCTTTTCACATACTGTGGATAAAGCTCTAGCCCCGGTTTTTTCCTCATAGGCTTTTTCAGCAATTCGCCACAGGCTTTCATCTGAAAAAATAACATCTATCCCATAAGCCTTAAAAGCATTTTGATATTGTTTAACTATAGAGCCTTCGGAATGCTTAAGTATATTATAGAGGTCTTCCACTGATAATTCATAACACACTACCCGAACAGGTAATCGACCTACAAATTCGGGTTCAAAACCATATTCAATGAAGTCAACAGATTTACATTCTTCCAGGTAATTTTCACTTTCCTGATTTTGAATAATCTCAGCACCAAAACCAATGCCTTGTTTGTGCATCCTCTTTTTGATTACTTCGTCTAGCTTATTAAATGCACCGCTCACAAAAAATAGTATATGCTTGGTGTTTATAG
>WJIO01000355.1 GCA_014730235.1 Candidatus Poribacteria bacterium | reverse complement strand
CAGGATAACCTATTTGATTGGCTAATTTAATAGCATCTCTTCCAGTCTCTGCAAAACCCATCTCAGGAACTAAAAATCCATACTCCGAAAGAACTGCCATGGCATCTTTTCCGGTAAGGGTGTTTTCACTCATATGTTCCGCCCTTTTAAGAATTTCTTTTACTTTCCCCTCGTCTATTTCTATTTTATTCTGCTCTTGTTGAACTGGAGTATTTTCCCAGCTATATTGTTTAAACGCCGCATCTAAAGAAGTTATGGCCTGTCCAATATCCGAAAAGTTTGGTATCTTATTTTTCTCAAGAAGCTCTATTCCCTCTTTTAACGAAGCTCCACCTAAAAGAGATGTAAGCACTGGCTTCTGGCTTCCCTTAAACCTGTCAATTATACCCTGGGCTGTTTTTATCGGCTCAGTCATTGCCTGGGGAGACATGAGAACCAGGACAGCATCGGTATTCTCATCCCCTTCCACTGCTTCAAGAGCGGATATATACCTGTCGGATTTGGCATCACCGATCACGTCAACAGGATTATATATAGCAGCCGTCGGAGGTAGAGAATTGCGAAGTTTTTCGGTAGTCTTTCGCTGAAAACCTGCCATTGTCAGTGATGATTTTTCGCAGGCATCTGCGGCGATAATCCCAGGCCCACCGGCGTTAGTAATTATGGCAAGTCTGTTACCCTTTGGTAATGGTTGATAGGCCATGGTAAGGGCAAAATTGAATAATTCAGCAATGCTTTGAGCACGAATCACTCCACACTGCTTAAACGCTGCCTGAAAGGCATTATCAGAGCCAGCCAATGTTCCGGTGTGTGAAGAAGCCGCTTTTGCACCGGCTGCAGTACTTCCCGATTTCATAATAACTACAGGCTTTTTCTTTGTAACATCAGAAGCTATATCTATAAATCGACGACCATCTTTAACTCCTTCTATATAACCTAGGATTACACTTGTCTTAGGATCATTAGCCAGAGCTTCAATTAGGTCTGACTCACAGATATCCATTTTGTTACCAAGGCTTATGAATTTGGAAAGCCCGATATTCCTGTCAATAGCCCAGTCCAGAACAGCCGTACCCAATGCCCCTGATTGGGAAAAAAACGCTATCTCACCTTTGGATGGCATACCCTGAGCAAAGGAAGCATTAAGATTTCCATGAGTATCAATAAGCCCTAAACAATTAGGACCTAAAACCCGGATATTCATCTTTTGGGTATATTGTGCGATCTCCTGCTCCAGTTTCGTTCCTGCTGAACCTGATTCTTTGAATCCAGCCGAAATAATGATGACCGAGTTTACATTCATCTTACCGCATTCCTGTATTACAGAGGGTGTAAATTTAGCAGGCACAACAATAGCGGCAAGATCAACTTTTCCGGGTATTTCAGTAACGCTTTTATAAGCTTTTAATCCTAAAATTTCATCGGCCTTTGGGTTGACAGGATAAACAGGCCCGGGAAATTTGTGTTCCAGCAGGTTTTTAAATAATTCATATCCTACCTTTCCTGCTTCTCGCGAAGCCCCGATAACAGCTACTGATTCGGGCTTGAAGAAATTATCCAGCATAAGTTATTTCCTCATAAATTTATTAGTATTTTAGTTAATTTCTAATTTAACTTGCTTATTTATCTTCAGTTATTTTTCTGTATAATTCCATGTATTCACCAGCCGATTTTTTCCACGAATGTTTAGCGTTCATTGCATTTTTTATAAGTTTTTTCCATTTATCCTTATTGCTGTAAACTTCCAGAGCTTTCCCGATTGCCCATAATAGACCGTCACTAGTCTCGTGCTCAAATTTAAAGCCTGTTCCAGAACCTGTAACAGAATTATAGTCCTGAACTGTATCCGACAAACCTCCTGTATTTCTGACCACAGGTATTGTTCCATAGCGCATGGAGATTAACTGCCCCAGACCGCATGGTTCATATCGGGAAGGCATTAAAAATATATCACTTCCGGCGTATATTTGCTTGGCCATAACCAAATCAAATTTTAAGTTTATACTGACACTGTTTCTGAATTCTCCCCCAAATCTTCGGAATAAATCCTGGTAATACTCATCACCTGTGCCTAAAAGTATAAATTGAATATTACGAGACATAAGTTCATATATAGAATCTGCTATTATATCCAGACCTTTTTGAGGCGAAAGCCTGGAGACAACACCCAAAAGGGGAATTTCCTCAGATACAGGTAGAATATTTTCTTTTTGAAGCTGAATTTTATTATGGATTTTATCCTCTATATTTGATGAATCATAGTTCCTGTGTATATATATATCCGTAGCTGGATTCCACTCTTCATAATCCAATCCATTCGTAATTCCATAAAGGACATCGCTTCTGCTTCTTAATAAATTGTGCAGGTTCTCACCATATCTGGGTGTTTGTATTTCTGCACTGTATTTCTTGCTTACTGTTGTTATAAAGTCAGCATATGATAAGCCACCTTTTATAAAGCTTATTCTATCCCAAAATTCAAGCTTTTCCTGTTTAAATTCATCCCAACTCAGGCCTAAATAAGGAAGAAGATCTTTGGAAAATACACCCTGATAGCCTAAATTATGTATGGTAAATATAGTTTTTGTGTCCTGAAAAAACGGCTCATCCTGATATATAGTTTTAAGATATGCAGGTATCAAACCCGTGTGCCAGTCGTTGCAGTGGATAATATCCGGTTTAAAATTAATAGCTTTTGCCATTTCAATTACCGATCTGGAAAAAAAGCCAAATCTCCAGGCATCATCATTATGTCCGTATATACCATCTCTGTCTGAGAATATTCCGCTATCAATGAAATATGAAAGCCATCCACCGCTCATTTCTTTGACTTTTAAACGAAATTCATGTTCATAGTTGTCTATGGTAAATTTTATTGGATGATTTAATTCTGTAATATCATATTCTTCATCACTAATATATTTATATTTTGGGATAATGGTTCTAACATCAATCCCACCCAGGGAATTTAGAGCAACAGGCAGCGAACCAACTACGTCAGCAAGTCCACCTGTTTTTACAAAGGGAGTCATCTCGGAAGCAACCAAAAGAACTTTGAGTTTTCTGTTTGAATTCATATTTTTAATTACCTCGTGTTGCCAATATGCGCGACATGAATCATTACAAAGTTTAATTTGTTCTCTCATATTTCTAAAATTAACTAAAACCAGATGTTGCAGTGCTTAAAGAGACACTAGTAAATGAAAATGCTACCAGGCTGTCATTCCTGCGAAGGCAGGAATCCAGTAGATCCACATAAAGACTGGATTCCTGCCTTCGCAGGAATGACATAGAACTATATTCTTTGAGCATTTTCATCTGTTTCTTCATGCTGAATTCTTATAAACATTGGTTTTAGAGATTTTTTAGAATTCTCAGGTTCTTAACTTTTATGAAATAAAGACGTGGTCAATATGTTGTTTTATTAATATATAATTTTTCAAGATAATACTAGATGATTTATTGATTGGAAAAAGCATAAAGAAAGAAATGGTTGGATTATATAATATCTTCCTTTGTCATATGATAAAAATATTAAAATATAATTTATTTCCACACAAAATTAAATTCATTAACATATATAGTTCTCCCGGGTTCAGGTTGGTTATAATTGAAAATTCTCTCAGCTTGTCATTCCAGCTTCAAGCTTTTCGAAAAGCTTGAAGCTGGAATGACAGCATATAGAAGTTTCTTATCTTTAACACACTGAAGCCGGAACAACCAAATATATTAACACCTCTCATTTACTCTCATTATCTGAAGGTAATCATTAACCGTTTGAGAAGGCTCTCAAAAATCTGGTTTTGCTTAAATTTTTGTTTAAAAAACTAGCAAAAGGTGTTATATTAATTATATCTGATTAGCCTTTCTAAGTCAACTTTTAAGCAACCCCCAACCAACCAAGCATAAATTTTATATCCCTTTGTTATTGCGAAGAACGGAGTAATAAATAAAGTTTAGTTCTTCCGGGTTCAGTGTATTAAAGATAAGGAATTTCCTTATGCTCTCATTCTTGCGAAACTCTTATTCCTTTTTGCTCAAGCTTTTTCAAAAAGCTTGAAGCAGGAATCCAGTAGATCTACATAAAGATTGGATTTCTGCTTTCCCAGGAATGACAAGCTGAAAAAATTTTCAAATTATTACTATACTCAAACCGGAAGAACCAAAGTTTTCACTGACATAAATTTTATGCTTGACCAAACCAGAGCTGGAAGATGAACCATATAAAAATTATGCAGAATTTTAAACAACTCAGTCGTGATGAAGTGAAAGCTGCTTTGCACTTTGGTTGCCCCGCTCGGCCGCCCCTGGCCAATGCCCACTGGTTGAACGTGGAAACCCGTAAAGTATTGGGCCCAATTGCCGTAAAGCTTCAACGGGAATTTCCCGATGATGTTATCATGTCCGGAATGGGTGTTAGCTACTGGCAGGCTCCGTCGGATGATCCCAAATATCGCTGGGCTTTTGGTAATAAGGCTAAACCGGAAGGTCTGGCTATCGACTCTCAGGCAGTTATAGAATCATGGGATGAATTGGATCAATTTCTTTCAGAACTGCCAGATCCCAACCGACCGGGTATTACTGATGGAATTAAAAGGACCCGGGAAAATCACCCGACTCGCTATATCCTGGTGGGATGGGGTCATTACCTGCATCAGCGATTGGCCTACATCCGGGGTTTAGGCAACCTTCTTTATGATTTCTGCGACCACATTGATGAACTGCGGGTAATAATGGATGCGCTTATAGATATTTATCGAATCTGGGCAAAAAGAGCATCGGAATCCGGAGCGGATGGAATTTGGGCCGGGGATGACCTGGGCACACAGCGAAGCCTTTTCATGAGTCCGGATATGTTTCGAAAAATCTATGCTCCGTATTATAAAAAGCTGGCCAACGCACTCCATGATTATGACCTGGATTTCTGGCTGCACACATGCGGAAATGTAACCGAAATCATGGATGATCTAATCAAAGCAGGTGTGGACGCTGTTCATCCCATACAGGTTGGCACTATGGAAGATGAACATATATCATGCAAATACGGCGGGGAGATAGCTTTCTGGATCGGTATGGACGTTCAACAACTTCTGCCTTTTGGCACACCTGAAGAAGTAAGGAAAGAATGTCAAAAGCGTATAAAAACGTTTTATAGAAAAGAAGGTGGGCTAATCCTGGCTGCCGGTAATGCCATTATGCCAGAAACACCGGTGGAAAATATAAGGGCATACCTGGAGACTTTGTATTACAGCTATCAGTAGTTTAATACAACCACTTCTTTTATATCACCGCGACCATCCGGATTTGAATTTATTGACCTGTTTGTTCTTACTATTTCTATCCTAAAATCTTTATATAGTTCAAGTATTAAAGGTGAATATGAATTACTGAGCATACAAAGACATTTCTTTCTGGTTAATTCGTTAAAAATATAAGCTAGAGCTTTTTGATCTTTATCATTAAATTTATCGGAAGTATAACTTGTGAAACTAGAGGTTTTACTAACAGGTTTATACGGCGGGTCAAAGTAAATAAAGTCATCTTCCTTTGTATAATCAACAATTTCCCGAAAGTCCATACATTCAATATGGGCTATTTGAAGAGCTTTACTTGCTGTTCTGAGTACCTCCTCATACAAAATAGAGGGATTTTTATAACTTCCCATGGGGACATTAAACTGCCCCTTACTATTTACCCTGTAAAGACCATTATAACACGTCTTATTTAGATAGATAGTGCGCGCGGCTCTTTCAACATTATTCAGGTAAATATTCTTCCTATCCAGACTACGAATTTTATAATAATAATCTTTATTATGCTTCTTTTTATGAACGGAAATGGCTGTAATTAGTTCTTCTATTTTGTCTCTAACAACCCGATATGTATTTATTAACTCTTTATTGCTATCAAAAAGAAATACTTCCTTAGAGAATTTCCCGATATTCCAGAGATGAAAGAAAACCGCCCCTCCTCCAACAAACGGCTCAAAATAATGGTTAAAGTGTGTTGGAAAATACTTGTCATACTCATCAAGTAGTTTTTGCTTTCCACCAGCCCATTTTAAAAATGGTTTAGCATCACTATTTATAGCTTCTATCTGCAGCCCTGTTAAAGAATCCATTTTAATAATCTGGAAGATTTATAACTATACTAAAATAATTTATGGTGTAAGTTGGGTTGAATCTGCAAAATCCAACCTGGATAATCTGCTATTATAATAAAGTCTTACAGGTTTGCCAGGTTCTTCTCCATTATTGGCAGGGCCTCGTCAACATGTTTCTCGCTGATAATCAAAGGCGGTGCAATTCTTATAATCCTGCTTCCGATGCAGTTAAGGATAAGTCCTTCTTTCATACATTCCATAACAAAACCCTTACCCTCAACTTTTAATTCCATACCTATAAGCAAACCTTTACCTCTGACTTCTTTTATTACAGGATATTTGCCCATAAGCTCTTTAAGCTTATCCATCACATACCCACCAACCTTCAAAGCATTATCCGGAAGGTTTTCATCAACGATGTAGTTTAAAGACGCTAAAGCCGCAGAACATACCAGTGGATTGCCGCCGAATGTAGAGGCATGAGTTCCCGGTGACAGACTTTCGGCGATATGGTCTTTTGTGGCCATACATCCGATAGGAACGCCCCCACCTAGTGCCTTTGCCATAGTCATTATGTCCGGTTCTACTCCGTAAGATTCGTATCCGAACAGTGTACCAAGACGACCCATGGCTGTCTGCACCTCATCGAATATCAGCAGCAGGTTCTTATCATCACACAACTTGCGCAATTTAATCAGATAATCATCATCCGGCATGTTTATACCGCCTTCTGCCTGTATTGGTTCAACCATAACAGCGCAAGTTTTATCAGTAACAGCATCTTCAAGGGCTTTCAGGTCATTGAATGGAACATATTTAAATCCTGGGGCCATGGGTTCAAAACCTTTATGATATTTCTCCTGACCTGTGGCTGTAATAGTAGTCATAGTACGACCATGAAAGGATTTGAACATGGTTATAATTTCATACTTATCCTTGGTTATTTTATCTTTTGTATATTTACGGGCTACCTTTATGGCAGCTTCGTTGGCTTCTGCGCCGCTGTTGCAAAAGAAGCATTTATCTGCAAAAGAAAGCTCCACCAGGCGTTTTGCCAACTTTGCCTGTGGTTCGATATAATAAAGATTGGAGACATGAATCAATTGCCTGGCCTGAGCGATTAAAGCATCTACAACTCTGGCATTGCAATGCCCGACGTTGATAGTGGCGATCCCGGCCACCAAATCCAGGTATTTCTTACCTTCGGCATCCCATACATATGCTCCTTCACCTCTAGCCAGTGAAATCGGTCGTTCGCCATAAGTATTCACAATATATTTACTGGCCATTTCTTTTATTTCGGCTGTAGTCACTGAAATCGCTCCTTTCCGTTACGCAGAAATTCCGGGTAACCCTTTGTTTCAGTAAGTTTTAAATAATCACCGCTCACGAATTACTGATCACTGATCACCATCTAATGTATTATCTGAGTTCCGATACCGCTATCAGTAAAAATTTCCAGTAACAGTGAATGGCTGATCCTGCCATCAACGATGTGGGTTTTCTTTACTCCGCCTTTTAAAGCTGTAACGCATGCTTCCACCTTCGGCAGCATACCTCCGCTTATGATACCATCTTCTTTAAGTTGGTCAATATCAGATATTTTCAGGGATGATACAAGAGTTTTTTCATCTTTCTTATCTTTCATTATACCACGAACATCGGTAAGGAGTATAAGCTTTTCAGCTTTCAATGCGCCAGCTATCTCTCCTGCCACTGAGTCAGCATTAATGTTGTATGTCTGTCCCTTCTCACAAATCCCGATAGAGCTTATAACGGGGATAAATCCCTCTCTATCCAGAACGTTAATAATCCTGGGATCTATTTCCACCACATCCCCTACAAAACCTATATCAATATCCGTGCGGCATTTTTCAGCTTTTATAAGTCCGGCATCTTTGCCGCTTATTCCTACAGCTTTTGCACCGTGTTGATTTATTAGTGCCACAATGTCTTTGCTGATCTTACCAAGCACCATCTCTGCCAGTTCCATAGTATCTGCATCGGTTACCCGTAGACCCTGGACGAATTCGGCTTTTTTGCCTACCCTGTCCATCATCTGGCTGATCTTCGGGCCTCCACCGTGAATTACCACAGGATTCATGCCGACGTATTTCATCAGCACTATATCTAAAATAACTTTTTCTTTGAGAATATCGTCAACCATAGCATTTCCACCGTATTTTACCACTATGGTTTTTCCGTAAAATCCCTTTATATATTTTAAGGCTTCGATTAGAACATCGGCTTTTTTTATGTTTTCCTGTAGATCGGATATACCTTCCACAGTTTGCTCTCCTTTTAATATATTTATTTTAATAAATTTATCAAACCAATGTCCAAATTTATGTCTGACATTAGTTTTTTGTATCAACGCTTGATATTTCTGCTGACGTAGGCGTATGCGCTGTGGTTATGTATACTTTCGTAATTTTCTGTTTCCACCGAGAACCATGAAATTTGAGGCATTTTTTCCAGCCT
This sequence comes from Candidatus Poribacteria bacterium, assembly GCA_014730235.1. GTDB lineage: Bacteria > Poribacteria > DTPJ01 > DTPJ01 > WJIO01 > WJIO01. Next base: position 38,235 of record WJIO01000355.1, on the reverse strand, counting down.
GAAGGCTACTTCCCGAACCATATCCTCTGCAAAGCGAGGTGTATCGTAGGCTTTTTCAGTTATGTATTTTTCGTCTTCGCGTTTTAATAAAGCATATAGATCGGAACTGGCTGAAGATTCCACGATCTCTATTATATCCTCGATCCATACGAATTCTATGGTCTTTACTCTAACAGTGACAATACTCCGCTGGTTATGTGCCCCCCGATCGCTTATCTCTTTTGAACATGGGCAAAGACTCATCACCGGCACCTGCACTTCCACAGTTATTTCATCCTTCTCGCCCTGGGATGCCATGAATTTACAATCATAAACCATTGTACTTTTTTGCCCCGATATCGGGGCGGTTTTTTCGATAAAATATGGAAACGACATCTCCAAATGTGCGCTTTTGGCTTCCAGCTTTTCTTTCATTTCGGTAAGGATTTCGTCTATGTTATGAAGGGTCATCCTGCGGCGGTGACGATTGAGTATCTTTATAAAACGGCTCATGTGGGTGCCGCGAAAGTGTCTGGGAAGGTCTACATACATGCTTATAGTGGCTACAGTATCCTGGCTTCCGTTAATCTTATCAAGCACTGTAACGGGATACCTGACACCTTTAACGCCTACTTTATCTAGATCTATCTTATGTTCAGCTTCTTCTTTTTGCACATCATTCATTTCAGGATACAACTGCTCCCTGATAGTCAATATCCAGTATTAGATAATGACTTTTTACTTTATGCTTATTGAAAGCTTCAGCCATGCTTTTACCAACCTCATCAGCATCATTTATACAGAAAGCCACAAGGCTTGGGCCCGCTCCGCTTAAAGCTACTGGTGCATTTTCATCAACAGATTTAGCCGCCTCAAAGGCCTCTTCCATACCCGGAATCAACGCCTTTCTGTGGGGTTGATGTATTTTATCTTCTGTGGCTATTGCAAGCTGACTATAATCACCAGTGGTCATGGATGCTACCAGCATTGAAGCTCTGCTGATGTTAAAAATAGCTGTCTCGATACTCATTGTTTTTGGCAGGATAGACCTGGCTGCACTGGTTAGCAGTTGGAAATCTGGAATAACCACAACTACCTTCAAAGGTTTTGGTGGTATTATTTTCTTACATAATATTTGTTTTTCTGTTTTTGCCGCTATAACAAACCCACCTAATAGAGAAGTCGCAACGTTATCGGGATGACCATCAAAACTGGACGCGTTGAGTAAAATATCGTCTGTTGAAAATCCAGCGTCACACAAAGCATTTGCAGCCATTACCCCCCCTATAGCCGCTGTTCCGCTGCTGCCAAGTCCGCGAGCCAGGGGTATATTATTAACTAATCGAATAGTCAGGGGTGGAACCTTCTCGTCAAAACTATCAAAGACAGACTTTATGGCTTTGTAAACCAGATTATCCTCATCCCTGGGCAATACATCCGCACCTTCTCCCTGAATTTCAATACATAACCCGGATTTGGAAAACTCAACTTCTACAGTATTATAGAGATTAAGAGCTATACCCAGAACATCAAACCCGGAACCCAGGTTAGTTGTAGAGGCGGGAATTTTAACACTCACCTTTTTCATAGAGTTCTCCGAATCAGGAAAGTAAAAGTGATACAATAAGGGAAAAGGAGATAAGTCAACAAGGAAAGAATCATAGAGTAACAGGAAGTTTTTAGATTCATCACTTCCCTTAAAACGACAACATTCCAAACTTTTCCCTTTATACTTCTAACAAAATCTTACTTTAGATTTTTAACCGCTTCATTTATACGTTTCAGACCTTCTTTTATACTGTCCAGAGAACCTGCATAAGAAAGCCTTAGATAACCGTCACCATATTCACCAAAAGCCGTTCCTGATAGAGTAGCCACAGCATATTCCTGAAGCAGATATTCGGCAAAATCATCACTGTTCATCGGCATAGCGGTTACGTTGGGGAAAACATAAAACGCACCCAGAGGATTTTTACATGTAATACCTTCAATGGAATTTAGGCCACTGACAATAGCATCCCTTCTGGTCTTGAGTTCTGCCACCATCCTGGCAACCTCATCCTGCGGTCCTGTAAGAGCTTCCAGTCCTGCCATTTGCACCATTGCGGCAGTACAGGAATTGGAGTTTACCATAAGTTTTGCGATCTGTTCGGCCATATCAGATGGCATAACACCGTAACCCAGTCTCCAACCGGTCATGGCATATGTCTTTGAGTGCCCCTCAATCATGATTGTGCGCTCTTTCATACCCGGTATCGATGTAATACTTTCGTGTTTTGCATCATCATAAAGCATCTGGCTGTATACTTCATCCGAAAGGACGATTGCATCATGCTTCATGGCCAGTTCGGCTATTACTTCCATATCACTTTTAAGCAATACACCACCAGTAGGATTCTGGGGTGAATTGATTACAATCATGCTGGTTTTGTCTGATACACTGTCTTTTAAAGCGTCCAGATCGAATCTGAAGTCCACTTCTTCCCGCAATGGTACAGGAACGGGCTTTGCACCTACGAAGTTTATCACTGATTCGTAAATAGGAAAACCCGGATTTGGATAAATAACTTCTGTTCCCTCGTCAACACAGGCCAGGATTCCAAAAAACATAATAGGCTTTGCCCCGGGTGTAACAACTATTTCGTCAATAGAGACGTCAATATCTCTGGTTTCGGATATATATTTAGCTATAGCTTCTCTAAATTGAGGAAGTCCGGCAGCAGGACCATAATGAGTATAACCACTGTTTATAGCTTCACAACCAGCATCTCGAATATTCTTGGGTGTATCAAAATCCGGTTCCCCGATCTCCAGGTGGACAACATCTTTTCCCTGGGCTTCCAGTGCTTTTGCTTTTACCAATACATCAAAGGCTGTTTCCGTACCCAGCCTGCTCATTCTTTTGGCAAGTTTCATCTACTTGGCTCCTTGTTTGCATTATAATCCAGAATTCTGTTTAATATTATATGGGTATACCAGGCCCGAACATGAATGTTTTATATATGTGGGGGTGATGATATTTTTATGCTAAGATCTGGATTTTTTAGTTTCGGAATATTATTATCCATAAAGTGGTCAAATTATATCATTGTTAAAGCGATTCGTCAAGTGCTGATGGTACTGAAATCAGAAACGAATATTGACATACTGAATAGAATCTGTTAATATTATTAGGCTAATCAAGTGATAGGAGATAGGAACCTGGAGGATAAAAATTATGTACGATGTAATCCACATATATAAAGGTTCATGCATGATGTCCGTAACTGTTCAGTCGGAGAAAGACCATTATATCTATTTATCCGCTTATGGTACTCTGGCATCTGAATTGCTTGAAAAATATGCTGAAGACCAACGAGAAGACAACGAAGAGATATTTGCGGAATGGGATAAATCAATGCAGGAAGCAATGGTTAAAACCGGGTTTTCCGCATATCATAAAACCGAAGATGGTCATATATATATAAACACATATCAGGATGGGGTTGGTATCTCACCTGAGGATAGAATAAGAATTCAGAGTATCAGTTAATTTATAGATTTATTCTGTTATAATTTTGCATTCGGGCAAGGACTTTAAAAACAACTTACCATAAAATTTTGTCTTTATTCTTGGATCAAGGATGGCAACTATTCCCTTGTCATCTTTGGTCCTTATTAAACGCCCAAATCCCTGCTTTAGTTTTATTATAGCTTCCGGAAGATTATACTCCATAAATGAATTTCCACCCCTGGCCTGGATGTTTTCGATTCTGGCTTCTACCACAGGATGGGTTGGCACAGAAAAGGGCAGCTTTACAACAATCACGTTACTTAGAGACTCTCCCCTAACATCCACTCCCTCCCAAAAACTGGATGTGCCAAATATTACAGAATCTACGTCTTTTTTAAATCTTTCCAGCATAACATGTCGAGACAGGCCGTCAGCCTGTTTAAATGAGTTTATATTCTGCTCCTGCATCCAGGTTTTTAGCTGTTTATATATCCTGTTCATCATGTGATAACTGGTGAATAATACAAAGGCTTTTCCTTGTGTCATCTGGATGTAGTGTTTAATTTTTTCCTCAGCCGCTGTTGTAAAAGCATCAAAACTGCGGGGATCGGGCATATCCAGCGGGATGTATATACAAACCTGCCTTTTATAATCAAAAGGTGAACCCAGCATAAGCTCGCGGCATTTGCTTAAGCCAATCCTTTGTTTGAAATACTCAAAATTTTTATCAGTAGATAAAGTCGCGCTGGTCATTATAACACTTTCCATAGAGTTGAAAAGTCCCGGTCTCAGGTCTTCTGATACGTTGACAGGTGCTGAATTTAACCTTACAGTATTAAAGCGTCCTCGGCTGATTTCTACCCAGTATACTGAGTCATCCAGAGATTGATTGAGGAAAATATTAATTTCATCCCTTACCCTCTGACATCTTTCTATATGGGCATATATCTCTTTTTCTTCCTCCTCAGTTTGGGACACTTCCCTTAAATCCCTCAGGGTCATTTGCAGATCCAAAAGGGGTTTATCCAGCAAATTATCCACAACGCCCTTTTGCCTGAGACGTTTTGTACCTGAGTTTTCGTAACCAAACCACTGCTCCACCAATTCAAAGAAAGATGCACTATTGCTTCTGGCTTTATCCACAAGATCAAAACAATCACCGGCTTTTAATCGAACTAAAAGTCCCCTTTTTCTATCACGACGGCAGAGGGAATCCAGGAGATAACTTACTGTAAAATTGCTCAGGGAAATGCCAATGTGATCAGTAGCCACATTTTCTATATTCTGAGCTTCATCAAGCAGAACATATTTATAGCCGGGTAATACCGAAAACCCTGTATTTTCCCTTCTTAAAGCCAGATCACTGAATAATAGGTGATGGTTTACCACAAGAAGATTTGCTTTATATATGGTGCTACGGGCTTTCTGGTAAAAACATTGTTTTGCGTAATGACATTTGACCGGGCCAAGGCAGTTATCCCGTTCTGCGCATACCTGATTCCACACGTTTAAATTGGGATGTGGTTCAAGATCTGATAAGCTTCCATCCTTTGTTTTTTCCGCCCATTGGTGTATCCTTACCATCTCATCTTCTTCTTTTGTATCAAAAAGATTTTCATCATATGTCATTACACCCTCAAGTCTTCGCAGGCATAAATAGTTGGATCTACCTTTTACTAAAACGACTTTAAAATCATGGGGTAGAATCTCTTGAAGAAACGGTATGTCTTTATTTATAAGCTGCTCCTGTAAGCTTATGGTATTGGTTGATACTACGACCCTTTCTGACCTATTTACAGCAAAATTTATAATAGGAATAAGATAAGCAAAGCTTTTACCTACACCAGTTCCGGCTTCCACAATAAGATGTACTGAATCCTGTAAAGCCTTAGAAACAGCTTTTGCTATTTCCAACTGTTGGGGTCTTTCCTCATATCCCTCCAGTTTTTTTGCTATTAGTCCTTGAGGGTTGAATATTTCTTTTAGTTCCATAGGATTCTATATCTGAGATTTCTAAAAATTGGCTAAAGTAATGAATAAGAAAAAAATATGTGGTTCAAGATAAAATTGTAACTGCAATGAAGAAGGATTTCAAGAGTGATCTGACGACAACACTGTTGATTTATAGATGATTTTGCAGTACAATACATATTGTTCTGGGGAGTAATTTTTTAATTTTCGATAATCCTACTTAAAGATCGGGGGAAAAGTCATGAATGAAGAATCTACCTACGAGTACCGAAGCAAACTAAATATTTTCCAGGATGAAAAATCCATTTTGGTTAAAGGTGAAACATTCACTTATGGTTTTGATAAACGAAGTGGGCTTATAGGTCGTCTGGAAGTGATGGGTGACGACTTTTTAAGCGGTATGAATTCAGAAATACCGGATATATATTTATCGGATGCTCGGGACTTGAGAGATTCTTTCTATGCTGCTAAATATGAAACTCAGGCTGAATGTGATATTATATCAGCAAATCCCTATGAAGTTCATATAAGAACTCATGGTGTATATCGCAATTCATCCGGAGAGAAATTTCCAGTCAGGTATAGGATAACATACGAAATACAAAGCGATGGCACAGTATTTATTATTGTACATAATAAGGTATATGAACCCTGTGTAATAAGGTGGTTGTGTATATCACGGGGGATACTTAATCCTGACTTATGCAAGTATTATTCTTACCTACAAGATCAAAGCATATACGATACTATAGGTGATTACACTGTTGAGAATATGCCTGCTCTGGGTGAAAAAGATGTTACATTATTTAACGGCAGATTAATACCCTGGTTCTGGATAGGTAACGATAATACCGGAATAGAATTATGTGTTTGGGATGTTGAGCACCACCGTTATGGCATAACCCGTATATCGGATAAAATGGTTGATCCTATGGGTGAGATAGGTGCAAACATATCGTGCACAAGGGAAGGGAAAAATCCCGGTGGAGCAGCAATACGACAGCAAGATCATGCCGAGGGCGGAATCAGATGGGAGATATTCTCTATCAGAAACTTACAAACCCCCGCTAAGGATGTTTGGGAACAAATTGATTACTTTGCCCTTTCTGTTACACCTCCCAAAAGATATGATCCTGACTGTTCTGCAATAAGGCCTTTTTATATACCTGTAGAGCATTATCATGAAAACTATGAATACCCATCAAAAGAGGATATCCAGACATACAGGGAAAATGGATTTAACACACTTATAGGAGCTATAAACTGGCATCCTGGAGAGTATATAGCGGAAAAGCCTGACGAAGTAAAAGAATTGATAGAAGAATGCCATAAAAATAACATTAAAGTTATACCGCGAATATCCATAATGGATCTGGATATGCACACGAAGGCATTTCAGGAAAATGGACCTGACTGGCGTATTGAGCCTATAGTGGAATACGAGTATGATACAGGATTGATGTGCCCAGGATCACCGGGTTGGCGGGAATATTGGAAAAAACAAATAGACCATCTGGTTGAAAACCATGATTTTGATGGTGTTTACATAGATTTTTGGTATGACAAAATTACATGCCGAAATCCCAGACACGGATGTCAGAAAAGATACATGCGACCAACTTTCCCATGGGTCAGGGAAATGATCGGATATGCCAATGCAAAATTTAGAGAGAAAAATCCAGATTTTATTGTTATCGCCAGTACTGATATTTTGCCTGTATCAATGATATGTAGCTGGTCAGATATAAGAATGATTGGAAAACACAACCTTAACCGTAATGCTGCTGATTTACTGGAAGAAAAGATCCTTTATAATTCACATCGTCTGGGCTGTGGCAGTATTATAATACCTGAGGGTGATGAAATTGACATCAGAACAATATCCCTCTCTTTGCTGCATATGTCTCCAATAGTTTTAACCCAGGAAAACTCAGCTCATGATATAGAACTTGTGATGAAATATTGGAATATACCTTTAATGTTTGGCACCAACAAAGCCGATTGGTATCCTGCTTTATCCAGCAAATCAAGTGTGGTTAAAAGCTCAGATGATAATGTTTTAGTTAATGTTCATCAAAGGCATGATGAACATGATGAATTACTCCTTACTATGATTAATTTATCTGAAGACGAAGCGTCTACACAGATTATTATTGATAATCCTGAGGTACTAAAACTGTTAGAAAATGAATATTATTCATTTTATGATCCGATTCTTCAGGAATTTTTAAGTGGTAAAGATAAACACACAATTCAGGAATTGCAATCTGAGGAAATTACTGTTTCCGGTTTTGGAACACGTTTCATATATCTTAAACAATATAGTGATAATTTTGAATTTGGGAATTAAGATGCTGTCGGTAATATTTTAACTATGCAGTTTTCACAAAGAGGGGAATAAGAAATGGAAAAAGTAAAGGTTGGAATGATCGGCGCGGGAAGTTTGGCAAATTCCATGCACTATCCGTCGTTAGCTGAGTTTGATGATGTGGAATTCGCTGCTATTTGTGATCTGGACGAAAACAAATTGAATAATAGTGGCGATAAATACGAGATTGAAAAACGTTATACCGACTATAAGAAAATGGTGAGTGAGGTTGAAATGGATGCAGTTTACATCATTATGCCGCCTCATCATTTATTTGACCTGACGATTCACTGTCTTAATAACAAAAAGCATGTATTCATCGAAAAACCACCTGGAGTTACAGCAGTTCAAACTCAGAGTATGGCTTTGACGGCTGAAAGAAACGGATGTCTTTCTATGGTTGGATTCAACAGACGATTCATCCCTGTTATGGTGGAGGCGCGAAGGATAGTTGAGGAACGAGGGCCTATACTTCAATGTTCTGCAACTTTCTACAAAAACACCATGAGTCCAACAAATCCATATTATGGCGGTGCTATTGATGTATTAACCTGTGATGCGATCCATGCAGTTGATACTTTACGCTGGATGGGCGGCGAAGTAAATGCTCTGGCAAGCGATATAAGGATGCTTGGAGCAGAATACTGTAACAGCTTTAATTCGCTGATGAAATTTCATGGTGGTGCCACTGGATTTTTATTGACAAACTGGGTAGCAGGCAAACGGGTTCATACCTTTGAAATGCATGCCAGAGGAATATCTGCTTTTATTGATGGTAATGACAGCGCTCTTATTTACTCCGATAATAACAGCGATCCGGTGGTATTAAATGCTGATGATGTTGCTGGGAGTTCAGAAAGTCGCAAGTCCTATGGTTTTACTGCTGAAAGCAGACATTTCATTGACTGCATAAAAGAAGGTCGTATGCCCGATACTAATTTTGCCGATGCTTTTAAGACGATGGAATTGGTAGGTCGAATTTACCTTAGTCAGATACATTAAAGGAGTTATGATGACACGCCGATTGTGCATAATACTACTAACTATAGTATTAGCCGGTTGCGGATTAAATGTAACCAGAAATATATTACCGGTGGCAGATCAGGATGTTGTTATCCTGCCGAGGGTTAAAGGTGCCGCTTCTCATAAGAATGAAATCTCTCTTATAGTTGTACCTCTGGAAGATGTTAAAGAGGCCGATGCCTTTGGAGTTATGATTGTAAATGAATCATCCCACTGGTTAAAGTTTAAAAAAGAGGATTTTGTTTTAATTCAGGGCGGCGATGTGCGAAAACCTATGAGTGAATCCCAGGTAAATGTCCGCATGGGGGCATCATATAAGCCAACTATGCCTAAAGAACTAACAGCTGATCTTTATGAATGGCGCAAAAGTATTAATATTCGGGATTCCAGGGGTTTCCGTGTTATAGATGAGGATAAAACCCTTTCGGTAATGCGTGGAAATAAGGAGGTAATATACGTCTTCTTTAAAACAACTGATGATATTTCGCCCATGCAGCTTATTATACCAAATATTCAAAAAGAGGAAACCGGAGAACGTATACGATTCAGCTTTACATTTGAAGTTGAGAAAAAATAATTCCGACTTTCATGAATGGATTAAGAATATCCCTTATCTTATATGTCTGATTGCGCTTTTTTTCGTCATTTCATGTTCTAAAACTGAACAACCCAGAATTGTTCCATCTGTTATCCCTGAAGAATCCCCCCGTTTGCTGGGAGTTAATCATCTTTATTCCATAAAAGGTTATTTTTCCAGCCCTGCCGGCATAGCTGTAGAACCGGATAAAACAATTTACGTTGCAGATGCGGGTATGGATATTATCTATATACTTGATGGCGAAGGAAATATGATTGATTCTACCGGGCGTTTTGGCTGGCGGACTGGTGAGTTTATTAAGCCAATGGATCTGGCCCTGGACAATCGTCTTACCCTTTATATAGCCGATACAGGTAATGACAGAATACAAAAGATGAATCTTGTGAGTAAAACATTTAAAGTTATTTTAGGTAAAGATGATGTTAAACTCACAGAATCTATCAATCTTTCTGCACCTGAAAGTGTTGCTGTTGATTCCAGCGGCAGTATATACCTTACGGATACATTGAATAACCGGATACTAAAAGTAGATACCCTGGGAAGGTTACAAATGGAAATAAAGGGATCAGGTGGAAATAAACATCAGTTGGTAAATCCTCAGGGCATAGCTGTAGACCGTATGGGTAATATATATTTAGCAAATACGGATAAACATCAGATACATAAGCTGGATTTTAGCGGTACGCTTTTGGATATTTGGGGACAGGAAGGTACATCGGAAAGTCAATTTCAATATCCCACAGATCTAGCTCTGGATAAGTTTGGTAACCTTTATGTATTGGACCAGGGAAATCGCAGAATACAGGTGTTTGACTCTCAGGGTACTTTTTTAATCCAGTTTGGGAAGGTAATCCTCACAAAGCCAATAGGCGTTGCTGTAGATAATGGATTAAGAGTCTATGTAACTGATTCGGAATCAGCCAGTATAGAGATTTTCAGAATAATATATCAACAGCCTGATTCAAAATAACAATGTCTCGTATTCCCACAATGGATAACCTGTATTTTCTATTCACCTATGCCAAGTCCTATTTCTCACACCCTGATCATAAGAATCATCTTCTCCGTTCTGCTTATCATTGCAGCTTTTCATTCAGCCCGGGCTGTTTCAGAGGATGAAATAATATCTTCCCGATCACTTTTTGAAAAAACAGAAAAAATTGACGGCAAAAACCTTACTTATCCTTATCCCTTAAAATACTGGCCTATTATACCAAATACGGAAAAAGTATGGGTTAATAATGAACCCAAGGTTCGTGGTCTGGATTATACCATTGATTACAGGACCGGGCAGATTTTAATAGAAACTCCGGTGCCTGAGAAATCAAAAGTCAGGATAAACTATCAAATAATACCTATATCAATCCGCAGGCTATACCAGAATCGAATCTTCCAATCTCCCAAAACTGAAGATATTACAGAACCAGAAAAAGAAAGTGAAATTTCACCAAAGACACCTGATCAGGAATTACCCCCCACACTGAATTTTTCAGGAACAAAAACATTATCCCTCTCCATGGAAAGCGCGAGAGGTCTTACAATCAACCAGCCAACGCGTTTGAATGTTAGCGGCAATGTATCGGAGACTGTAAGTGTAAATGCAATGCTTTCTGATCAGGACTTACCCTTGCAACCTGAGGGAACAACGGAGGAATTGGAGGAACTTGACAGAATATTAATCGAAGTAAAGGGGAAAAACCTGTCTGCAACTCTCGGAGATTATGAAGCATCCTTTGATGATACGGAGTTTGTTTTATTGCCAAAGATGCTTGAAGGTGCTCAAGCACAGGGGAAATTTGATGTTGGATCTTTTTCAGTCCTGGGTGCTGTTTCAAGAGGTAAAAGCTCCAGTATAACTTTACAGGGTATAGAAGGTCAGAATGAATACAGGGTTGATGTAGACAGCAGATTCATAATCATGATTGCAGGAAGTGAAACAGTATGGCTTAACGGTGAAAAAATGCGTCGAGGTGATGATAACGATTACATAATAAGAGATTATGGTGATCCTATTGTGGAATTTACCAATAAACATCTTATAACAGCTAACGATGTAATTATAGTGGATTTTGAATACCTGGAAGAAGATAACAGTTACAGGCAGGAGTTATATGGCACAAGAGGTAAGATAAACATTTTTTCCCAAAATGGATATGAAGATGGAATAAAAAACTACCTGTCCAATACCTATATTGGTGTATCATATGCAATAGAATCCGATGACAAGGACAACCCCCTGGTTTTATTAACTCCCGAAGAAATAACTTATCTGGAGGAGAATGAACTTGATCCTGATGACGACGGTATTTTACTTCCTGCTCCTACCAGCAGATCTGTGATTGGTTTTGATAGCGCAATGAAGATTGCTGATACAGTGAATTTATCCGGTGAAATTGCTATAGGAAAATTCGATACCAATACTTTTTCCAGATTAGATAAACAGATAGATTCTAAAGCTTGGAGACTCAGGGGGAATTCAGATCAGGATGAAAAAGCCGGTTTCAGCTTTGATATTCGCAACCTTGATCCCGATTTTATACCCATTGGTGCAACTACTGCCAGCAGGGCCAGGGGTGGATTTCAGGAGGAATTCAATGATATTGGTTTTGGTGGAATAACTACAGGCAGCATAAATATCCCACAAGCTGAATCAGCCTATGACCTGGATCTGTGGCTTATACTTACTGAGTATGTCAGAATAAGCGGCGATATGGGAAAAACATGGAGTGAATATAAACCAGAGAACAGTCTTAATGACCTGGAAAGAGTTAAAAATGAAACCAGTCATTGGAGTAGAAGCTTGGAATTATCACTTCCGGGGATTCCTGATGTAAGAAATAGATATCAGGAAGCCTTAACCAGGAAAAATAATCGGGACAGCCAGAAAAGAACCCGGGAAATATGGCAGTTGGATCATAAGATATGGGAAAAGATCAACATTGGCGCACAAAGAGAAGAGACAAAAGCTCAATTTGTAAACCAATTGGAGCCCTTATATGATAACCAGCAGGATTCACGCCAGCAAAAGCAGAGGTTTACATTTCGGATACCTTCCTTCAAGGAAATATCCCTTTCAGGGGAATATTCCCATGAGGTAGAATATGTGGATTATGGAACTGATGATATTAACTGGCTAAAGCTTTCGTCGGCTCAAACCGCTTCAGCAAACATAACAGCCCGACCTAAAACATGGCTGGATTTTTCAGGTTACTTTGCCCGGCGTAAATTTAAAAGATTACGGGAAATGCAAGGAACATATTCTTTACCTTCTGATACCACAACAAATCTGGCTGATATGAAGCTAAATATAAATCCCCTTAGAGTAAGTTATCAGGTAGATAAAAAACTATCAACACAGCAGGAAGAGGTATATATAAACTACATAATAAATCTGGTTGATGGGGTAGAAGAAAAACGCTTCTTAAAACCTGGTGAAGGCAGCTATGTAAAGATAGATGAGTATACCTACCGAGAGGATACGGAAAATGGCGAATATATACGTTTGATAAGATCTGTTGGTGATAAACCTGTTACATCGGTAACCATGCAGTCTGTATTGAGTTTAAGACCTCGCTCTTTTATACAAAGTCGGGATAAAGATAATGGACAGAATATATTGAAAAAATATATTGTAGATGCTCTATCTATTCTGGAATTAGGTGTCAGATTAGTAGAAGAACAGGAAGAAGCATCAACAAACCTTTATCTGTTACGAAATCTGCAAAACCAGAATACAATATATGGACTTCGACGATACTGGAGCAGATTTCATGCTTCTCCCATTAAGCAGCTATCTATAAAAGCAGACTGGGAATCCAGCAAAAATATTAACAAGCGTATAAGCGAACGTGCAAGAGAATATACTTCACAGAGATGGAGAATAACAACAGAAGTTCCACTGAATATTAATTTTTCTCTTGGTGGAGAATGGGAACGTGATAATTCTTCCGAAGATGTTTCATCCCTTGATGATAGCCGGATTGATGAAGATATATATAACCTTGTATCGAATATATCGGAACAAAAACAAGTTCGATCAGTGTTTCTCAAGTATAGCTCAGTAGGTCAGCTATCAAGATTTAAAACAGCCGGAATTTATGAAAAAGAGCGGGATCAGGATTCCAGCAGTGACGAACCATCGGTATTCACCAGGACAATATCCCTCGACAATGAAGCCGTATGGCGTTTCAGAAGCAAGGGATCAATAACAACTCGGTATGAAATCGCCAGAGGAACCAGCAGCGGCACTCTGCCTTTTGCCCGATATGATTTTCATGAAGGCATCAGTCACAAAATAAGGCTTGAGATTAGTTACAGGCTTAAATGGTTTACTGATATAATAGCAAGGTTAATCTATAGAGGGGAAATTGCCCAGGATGATAAACCTGACCATCGGATAGAAGCTGAAATGACAGCCAATTTTTAGGAGAGAAAAATGAATACAGGATTAAAAGATAAAGTAGCTATCGTGGGAGGATCAAGCAGAGGGTTAGGGAAAGCATGTGCTGAAGCACTGGCTCGGGAAGGTGCAAAAGTTACAATTTGTTCAAGAAACATGGAAAGACTTAATGAAACAGCAAATGAATTAAAAAATAAATATGATGTTGAGATACTTCCAGTTGCCTGCGATCTAAGCAATTATGACGATATAAAAAGGCTGGTTAATGAAACAATTTCAGGATTTGGCAGGATAGACATACTGGTTAATAATACCGGAGGTCCACCTCCCGGTGGATTCCTTGACCATGATGATTCAAACTGGGAGAAGGCCTTTCAGGGTTTACTAATGTATGTTGTCAGAATTTGCCGCGAAGTTATACCTTATATGAAAAAACAAGGGTGGGGAAGAATTATCAATAACACGTCTTTTACAGTGAAAGAACCTGCTGATAATCTTATACTTTCAAATGTCTTTCGCGTTGGTGTTATCAGTGTTGCAAAAACCCTTTCCAGACAGTTTGCCAAAGATAATATTACAGTAAATAACGTTTGTCCGGGAAGATTTGATACAGAGAGAATACACGAGATACTTGAACAAAGATCAAAATCCAGCGGCGACAGTTTTGAGGTGGAAAAGAATAAGATAATTGAGAACATCCCACAAGGTCGTATGCAAAAAACACAGGAACTTGCCGATCTGGTGGTATTTCTGGCTTCGGAAAATGCCAGTGGAATAACAGGAACAACAATACAGGTAGACGGTGGTATGGTTAAAGGCTTATTTTAATTCCTTTATTATGATAACCAATACAGAGACTTCTTAATCTATCCATAACCATATATTCACCCTTTCTTCATTATGACATTACTAAAAATTAAACTTTCTTTGATATAATCTGCAATGTTAAGTTATCAGTAGTAGCATAAACACTACTGATAAGGGGGTTATATCTAATAGTTAAGTTTTTATGTTCTTCCGGGTTTAGTGTGGTAAAGATAAGAGATTTCTTCATGCTGTCATTCCTGCGAAAGCAGGAATGACAAGCTGAGAAAATTTTCAAATTATTACCACACTCAAGCCGGAAGAGCCAGTTTTTATTTTAGAATGGAGGAAAATTGCAGTGAAAAAATCAGAAACTAAACTTGCGTTTTGCCTTAGTCTTTGTTTTCTGATGGTATTATCTACAGTTGCTTTTGCAGCTAATGCACCTAAAAACATTATTATTTTAATTAGTGATGGTTGTGGTTATTATCATGTTGACGCTGCCAGTATTTATGAATATGGTCAGACTGGTATGCAGGTTTATGAAAAATGGCCTGTAAAAGTTGGTATGGCTACTTATTCTGCCGGCAATCTGGATGCTGATGGCAACTGGACTTATAAGGGAAGCTACGATCCTGATAAGGCATGGACATGGTTTGAATATTTTAAAGAAGGTTACACTGACTCAGCTTCGGCTGCTACAGCCATGTCAACTGGTGTAAAAACCTATGACTCAGCAATTGGTGTAGATGTAAACGGAAATCCTGTTAAGCACATAGGTGAAAGGGCTGAAGAACTTGGTAAAGCCACTGGTGTTGTATCCAGTGTTGAATTCAGTCATGCCACACCAGCAGGTTTTGTCGCTCATAATGTAAATCGAAATAACTATGCCGAAATTGCCCAGGAAATGATCCTGGACAGTAAAACTGAAGTTATTATGGGCTGTGGTAATCCTGATTACGATAACGATGGTAAACCATCCACAGAGAGCAGCGACAAATATATTGGAGGTAGTGCTTTGTGGCAGCAGGTACAGCTTGGTGCTACTGAATTTGATCTTGATGGCGACGGTGTTGTTGACAATGTAGTAGAAGACGTTGATGGTGATGGTAATCCTGATCCATGGACAGTAGTTCAGGACCTTTCTGAATTCCATAAATATATGAATGGTCCTACCCCAAAGCGTTTACTTGGCGTTCCAAAAGTATATCAGACTCTCCAGTATAACAGAAGTTCATCAGCCGTTGATGCAGGTGGTGATTATGCTGGTGCTGCTGGTGAACCCTATGCTGATCCCTTTATACCAGGAATTCCAACTCTGGCGGAAATGACTACAGTAGCTCTTAACGTTCTGGATAATGATCCTGATGGTCTTTTGCTCATGGTAGAAGCTGGAGCAGTTGACTGGGCTTCTCACGGTAATTCCTCCGGTCGAGTAATTGAAGAAGAAATAGATTTTAACAGAACAGTAGATGCTGTCATTGACTGGGTAAACACCAACAGCAGTTGGGATGAAACACTTGTTATCGTCACCGGTGACCATGAATGTGGTTACCTTACCGGTACTGACTCCGGCCCTGATCCTGACGATCCTGATGATGATGTTCCCCCAGTATGGAACGATATAGTAAATAACGGTGCAGGTAATCTTCCGGGAATGGAATGGCACAGCGGCAGTCATACCAACCAGTTAATCCCATTCTATGCAAAGGGTGCAGGTGCTGATCTTTTATTAAGAAAAGCTGATGAGATGGACCCTGTCCGTGGCGCATATATTGATAATACTGAAATAGCCAAAACTGCCTTTGAACTTATGGCTATGCCTGGTGAAAATTACGGCAATGTGTTTTTTATGGAACTCAATGCGGGTTTAAACATGGTTTCTCTACCTTTGAAACCAGTCACACCTTTTAATGCTGCTACATTTGCTGAAGAATTGGGAGCAAGTGTTGTAATTAAATTGGAAGAAGAAGCTGGGAAATTTATTGGTTTTGTACCCGATGCTGGTACTCCTGCTTTTCCTATCGAAGGTGGTAAAGGCTATATAGTAAATGTAGAAGAATCAAAGATGGTTCCCTTTGTGGGTGCTGCATGGACAAACACACCTCCTGTAATGGCCCCGGGTCTTAAGGCTAATTCAGCATGGGCTTTTGTGGTAACAGGTACTGCTGATATAACTGCCGAAGGTTATATTGTCGAGGTTAAGAATGTAAGAACAGGCAAAGTTATTTCTGATTCTGTTGCCAGTTCCGGTATATTTACTGTAGCAACTGCTGATCTTAATCGCGGTAGTGTTGTTGAAGCTAATGATAAGCTGGAAATAGTGATTAAAGATGCTTCTGGATCAGTTGTTTCTGAATATACCAGCGTCATTAATCCTGTTGATATAAGAAAAGCTCATCTCAATATACCTTTGAAGCTTGATAGCATGGTTCCAAATAATTATGCTTTGTTCCAGAATTATCCCAACCCATTCAACCCTGAAACATGGATTCCTTATCAGCTTCCTGAAGCAAGTGATGTTACTATACGGATATTCAATGATAACGGTAAGTTAGTTAGAACACTAAAAATGGGTGAACAACCAGCCGGAACTTACATGACAAAAGGTAAATCTGCTTTTTGGAACGGTCTTAATGATGCTGGTGAAACCGTCGGCAGCGGCGTTTATTTTTATCAGCTTCAGGCTGATGAATTTTCAACTGTAAAGAAAATGATCGTCCAGAAGTAAGTATAAAAAAATATACTCAATAAAAAAGCCTTGTTTGAATAATTCAAACAAGGCTTTTTTATTGAAAGCAATTGTTTCTTCCAGATTTAGTGTGTTAATGAAGAAAAAACACAAATTATACAGGAATGATAGCCTGGTAGCATTTTCATTTGCTAGTGTCTCTTTAAGCACTGCAACATCTGGTTTTAGTTAATTTTAGAAATATCAGACTAATTATTTAACGATTACTAGAAACAATTTTGTTAACCAAAAACCTTTTTTTATGCGTCTATATATAATAGAATTCATAGGAAATTATTGGTTTTTCCGGTTTTTGTGTGGTAATATTTATAGTAAGGACATCTTATCTTACTTGGATGATTTTTTGCATTTCTACATTCAGGTCAAAATAACCAAATTGTTTTAGGGAGATATAAAATGAATTTAAATAAAAGATTGCAGGATAATACCGTTGAAATAGACTATGGGTTTGCACCAGCCCGTTATCTAACTGTCTTTTTTATATCCCTTGGTGTATCGGTGTTATTATCTGCCACTTATTTTACCTTGATGTCATATTCTTTATGGTTTATTCTTATAACATGGATTGTTGGGGCAGACTTAATAATAGTTGGTGTTATATGGCACATAATGATGGGTTTTGCCGGCAGTAAGAAATTGTCCAGAAAGCTTAACAAACAATTCATAGATTTTTTGAGGAAAATCTGGGATGGAAAAGGAAAAGTTCTAGATATTGGGACAGGGGCAGGAAGAGCAGCAGTTGAGAGTGCCAGAGCTTTTCCGGAAACAGAAGTTACTGGTATTGACATATGGACAAACGCCTGGGTAAGGTTTGGACTTTCAAAAGAAAGAGCGCAACGTAACGCACAGTTGGCAGGAGTAAATGACAGATGCGTATTTAAAAAGGGCAGCGCGCTGGAAATACCCTTTGAGGACAATTCTTTCCAACTGGTAGTTAGCTCTTTTGTCTTTCATGAAATTAGAATTCCAGACCGTATAGAGCTTTTTCGGGAAGCTATCAGGGTTCTGGAAAAGAACGGAACTTTTGTCATATGTGACGCTTATCGTTATATCAAAGGTTACAATGTAGATGATATTATGGAGCTTGTGAACAAAATCCAGCAATTAGGTGCAGCGAATGTAGGTTATATAAGTATACAGGATGCCGGAACGGATATAGTTTTTGCCGGAAGATTCTGGAAAATTGGTTTTATATACGGAAAAAAGATATAAGTCAGGAGATTAATGAATATATTACTTGCTTTACTTTCTTTTTTATTTTCAATTAACATAACATTTAAGGAAGCAGATATGCGAAATGTCAATACCGGAATGGAGATACCATCTGTTAATTACGCAGATCAACCATATGTAGTTATTACACCCAAGGGTGAATGGGTATGTATATTAACAACAGGAAGTGGCAGAGAAGGCTCTAAAGGTCAACATGTAGCCTCCTCAATAAGTGCAGATAAGGGTAAAACCTGGTCACCATTAGTTGATATAGAACCACCTGAAGGACCTGAAGCATCATGGGCCTGTCCATTGATAACAAAATTTGGTCGAATATACGCTTTTTATACCTATAACGGTGATAATATACACCTTGGCAGGGATGATACACACGGATGGTATGCCTATAAAGACTCGGATGATTCTGGCCATTCATGGGCAGAGAAACGATACCGGTTGCCCATGCGCGTTACCGCCTGTGATAAGTTATACAAAGATGGTCAGCTTGTGCAGATGTTCTGGGGGATATGTAAGCCTATTGTTGTTGATGATACTGTTTATTTCTCCTATACAAAGCTTGGAGAATATTTTTTGGGAAATGGTGAAGGCTGGGTATTCAAAAGTGATAATATTTTGACAGAGAAAGATCCAGAAAAAATCAGATGGGAAATGCTGCCAGAAGGTGAATATGGTATCAGAAATCCTGATTTTGGTTCCATACAGGAAGAGCATAATCTGGCTGCTTTATCAAACGGTGATCTGGTTTGTATATATCGCACAACCAACGGCTGGCCGGCAATTTCATACAGCCGGGACAAAGGGAAAACATGGGATTTACCGAAAAAAATGGCTTATACACCTGGTGGTCGGGTGATGCGAAACCCCCGGGCGTGCCCTAAAATTTGGCGATGTGATAACGGCAAATTCCTGTTCTGGTTTCACAATAACGGCTGTAAAGATTTTAATAACCGCAATCCTGTCTGGATTTCCGGTGGTATAGAAAAAGATGGTTTCATACACTGGTCACAGCCGGAAATCCTGTTATATAATGACGATCCACAAAAGCGCATGAGTTATCCCGATCTGATTCAACAGGATGGGCGATACTGGGTCACAGAAACAGAAAAGGAAAAAGCCCGGATACATGAAATTGACGTTAAATTACTTGAAGCTATGTGGAATCAGGTAGAGGGGAAGGGAGAATCTGTAAGAAATGAAGCTATGTTTAGTATTAACGGAAAAGAGATTTTTGAAACTCTTGATGTAGATATACCAGAACTGCCGGATTTATCTAAAGATGGTGGATTTACCATTGAAATGCAGATTATCCTTGATAATCCCAAAACCGGAAGTAAAGTTCTAGAAGCAGGTGATGAAAATTCGGGTATGTCAATTTCGGTAACGGATAATAAATCCCTGGCAATACAGTTTCATGATAATAACCTCAGCGCATATTGGGATATTGATAATGGCATGCTGGAAACTGATAAACTCCATCATGTAGCATTTATTGTTGACGGAGGACCTAAGATTATTACCTGTGTTGTTGATGACAAGCTTTGTGATGGTAATACCCATGAGCGTCAATTTGGTTGGGGAAGATTTAACCCTGATATAAGATTTGTTTCAAATGGAAAAATGAAGTTGTTTTCGAATCCGGGAATAGAAATAAGAGATTTGAGGATTTATGATCGTTTTTTATTAACCAGTGAAGCTATTGCTAACAGGTAAACTAAATAATCATATTTAATTTTAGTAGTTATTCCGGGTTTCGTGTGGTAAAGGTAAGAAACTTCTTTATGCTGTCATTCCTGCGAAAGCAGGAATGACAAGCTGAGAACACTTTCAATTATTACCACACGAAACCCGGAATAACCATTTTAGTGATTATTTAATGGAGGTATAATAATGATCGAAGATAAATGGAAAAATGAAAAGGCAGGCTGGAAAGAGATAGGTCGAAGAATAGAAAAACAAATTAAACTGGATATTAAGAATTTCTCTGAGAGTACCAAAGATAAAGATTGGAAACAACTGGGAGATGAGATGGAGAGGAAAGTGAAAAACAATATTGCAGATGCGGCTGGTGCTGAAAGAGATGCTACATGGAAAGAAATAGGTGAATCAGCCCAGAAAAATGTAAGAGACTCAATTATTAAATGGACTGGATCAGACCAGGATGATGATTGGGAAACTATAGGCAGAAGAGCTGAAGCTAAAATCAGATCGGAAGTTGCTGATATAGCAGGAATTGACCCAAATGCAGAATGGGAGGCTATCGGCAAAAAAATGAGTTATAACTTTAAAGCAAAGCTAAAGAGATGGCTGGAGAAATAGTCTCTATTTATAGTGATTGACGGGGTTCCTTGTTATACTTTTTCTGTCTCAACTCGATACAGTTCCATCTGTCCCGGAGCAAGCCAAGGCCCTGTCATCACTTCATCTGCTGGCTTTCTGCGATTTGCCTCATCACGTACATAGGGATATGCCGAAGTCTCAGTGTCTAGCCATCCTGCACGGTATAAACCCGGTTTGCCGCGCCAGCATACTATGGCCTGGTCATTCTCTGTCTGACTGCTGTTGACTA
The DNA here is from genome assembly GCA_014730235.1 of Candidatus Poribacteria bacterium. GTDB lineage: Bacteria > Poribacteria > DTPJ01 > DTPJ01 > WJIO01 > WJIO01. Next base: position 17,049 of record WJIO01000355.1, on the reverse strand, counting down.
TAGATACATAGTCCTGTCCCTGATTGTCCTTGAATTCTGAGATAATAAGAGGCAGCTTGCCCTCTATATTTTTCACAAACTTGCTGTTATCTCCCAATTTCGGATAGCCGGCCCATACATTACCTGCATGATATACATTCTGGAGTTCCAGATTCAGCAATACAGGCCCATGCCATTTCAGGAATGTGCGATTTACTCTACTAAGCCATTCGAATGTCTCAGTGCGCTCCCAGTGTTCATCAATTGGGGGAACCAGGTAATTATCATGGGGTTCCCGCATATAGAAGAAGAACCAGACAAAGCCTTTAAGGCCATGGGCAGCAGCAGTGTTCACCTGCCAGCGGAACAAATCCTCTGTGGGACGGCGATACCTGAAATGTCCCACTGACAAAGGTGTGATCCATAGCGGAAGGTTATGACGTTTTGCCGCATCGGTAAACATCTTCAGGCAGCCAAAATATAATTCGCGACCATTTTCTTCGGGAAGCAACTGCCAGTATACGTCGAAGCACAGGAAATCCGGATTCCCAATCCTCACGTAGTCATCCAGATATTTACCGTAGTCCTCATAGCCAACCCAATCACATGAGCCAGGTCCGTATGGACCCAGATTAAGAAATGGTGAAAGTTCAGGAGCGATCTCCTTATGAATTGCGCTGGCCAGAAACGCTTCCTTGACGCAGTTTTTGTTGGGTTCATCTCCCACATGGAAACCTAATACTGCCGGATGATCCCCGAAATCCTTAACTGCTTGCTCGACGCTGTTTCGGAATCCACTCTCACCGCCCAGACTTTCCATGAACCAGAAGTAGCAGCGATTATCGCATACAATAGCCTTAAGCCCTGATTCATGACAGGCATCCAGAAAGGTTATCATATCTTTAACGTCGTCTTCTTCAGGTCTGAAACGGGGCGTCTGTACTATTGTCATCCCGCAATCAATGTAGTCCTTAACTGCCTCAGGCCCGATCTGCTCAAAATTTGTATAGCTCCAGAAGCCAATGGGAAATCGAGAAAGCTTATGTATCTGACTGGTTTTATTCACGATTACCTCCAGATTTAGATATAGATTCTCTTAAGTGTTATATATGACCGGATTTGGCCTCAAATATATCAACTCTATAGTTGCATCGTCGGATCCCAGTATAGCAGAAACCAAGCGCAAAAAACAAGAGCTATAAATGATTCTCCTCAGAATATACATGGCAAAAATGCTTGAATTCTTCGGGGAATTATGTTAAATTTCTATAACATTGGTAAAATATATGGCTCTTCCGGCTTGAGTGTGGTAAAGATAAGAAACTTTTTTATGCTGTCATTCCTGCTTTCGCAGGAATGACAAGCTGAGAGGATTTTCAATTATAACCCCACTAAACCCGGAAGAACCAAATATATCAGATCATTATCCATAAACAGATAGGTATATCATGGTCAACATACTAACGATTCAGATTCACAGCAACAATATCTCTCATCTGAGACAACCAACATCGCTGCTGTATGTCTTCACTTCACTGCGCCAGGTTAGCCCAATGGAAATTGTTGGAGTTAGGGAAAATTAAAAAGACCTGATACCTGGAGGATATATAATGAGAATCAGATTTTTCTTAATATGCTTAATGGTATTGCTATTTTGCTTTGCTGATATGATTTACAGCAGTTTAGATACGCTTCCAATCGTGCTGGATGGTAAAACAGAATACCGGATTTTACTTGGTTCCAATTTCACATCGGTTGACGAATTCGCCGCCCAGGAACTCCAGGGATATGTTATGCAAAGCTCCGGAGTCTTTCTACCGCTGGATAAAGGCAATAAACCTGTATTGAAAAAGATGATATTGTTAGGCAAAGACGCCGCTGTGAAAATGGGTATTAAACTGGATGAAAATATCCTGGGTGCAGATGGATTCATAATAAAAAGCATGGGCGAAAGGCTTGTGCTTGCTGGTACAACTCCCAGAGGAACTCTTTACAGCGTATATACTTTTTTGGAGATACTGGGCTGCCGATGGTTTGCTCCCGGTATTATTGGGGAAGTAATACCCCGGCATTATGATATACTTTTAAAGCCCATTGATTATACAGATTCTCCAGGGATTAAGCACAGGGGTTTTGTTACCTCTTTGATTGATATAAGTAAAACCATTCAATTAGTTGATTGGATGGGTAAAAATAAAATGAATTTTATTGGCATAAACTCATCAGGTTACATAGAGAATAAATCCTCACTCAAAGGTGAACTGGAAAGACGCGGTATTAATATATATGCAATAATTGATGATATTACACCAGATACTGTTGGTGATATTAAAGTTAAGATAAAACTGCTTATTGAGGGAAATCCTGAAATTAAGTATATGGGTATAAGGGATAATGATATTAAAGCACTTATATCTGAATCAGAATATGATAACGAAATTGGAGATATTTTTATTGAGCTGAATAACAGCTTCCCGGATGTCAATTTTAGTTTAATTTCAGATAATCTTAACGATCTGGCGAAGAATAGAAAAAATACTGTCAAAGGTAATTCTTTGACCTTTGAGAATTCCTCACGATGCTATCGTCATTCTATTGGGGATAAACAATGTGAAATTAACAGCGAAATCCTGGTCAAACTTAATCAACAATTAGCTAGCTGGAAGAAAGTTTATATTTATGAATATTATATGGGTTCCTATAGTCAGAATTCCCTGCCTTTTCCAATATTGCAAACTATAGTATCTGACATTCATTATCTAAATGGTTTAAAAGCTCTGGATGTTATTATATCCAATTGTGAACCCGGTAACTGGGGAACTTATAGTCTGAATTATTATGTATTTTCAAAACAAATCTGGAACCCTATTTTAGATTTGGGGAGCATAGTAGATGACTATTGTGAAAAATATTATGGTTCGGCGGCTGAGCCTATGAAAAGATTTTTCGCAAAGCTCGAAGATAGTATGTTCCAAATGGAACATTTTGGCTATATTGATCCACCTGAAAAGATATTAAAGCTTATGAATGAAGATATTTTCTCAGAATTAAGGCTTGAATTGGGAAATGCCAGGAGTATGGTAGATGATGCGATGAGCTTTGACAGGATCAGAAAAATGGAAATATCTCTCGATCATTCCTGGTATTTATGGCAGACTATCAGTAATTATTTTGATGGTATAAATTACCAAAAGATGCAGAAAAAAGAAAAAGCTGTTGTCAGTTTTCAAAAAGCCACTGAAACAGGCAGAAAACTAGTAAAATTTCTCTTTCAAAACGCAGAGGAAGATGTTTTCATTATACCTGAAAGCTATATTTTTAATTACCTTGAGCCAATAATTGCAGATGCACAGGAACGAAAGCAAAAGCTAAAAGCTCAGTAATTAATTATGTGTAAGCAACAAATCAGAATCTATTTTACTGGCAGCGCACTTTATTCCACGCCTGTATCTTGAGCGAGCCGCTTCGTAAGTTACACCAAGTTCAGAAGCAATTTCTGCAAAAGACAGGTTATGGCATAGTTTCATAAGGATTACCTCTCGATAATTTTCGGGCAATTTCATCAACAGGTCTTCCATTTCTATATTGTTATTAACTTCTTCTGCTGGTTCTTGCTTAATTATTTCTTCTTCAATAATAAATCTGTTTCGCTGCCGAAAGACTTTCCGGTAATAATCAGCTACTCTATTAGATACAATCCTATTAAGCCATGTAGCAAAGGCAGATTTCCCTTTAAATTTATCAATGGACTTAACCAAATTAAGTAATACATCCTGAGTTACATCGTCTGCGTCTTCCGGAGGAACCAGAGCACGGACTTTTTTGTTTATTTTTGGAAAATAATCCCTGACTAATTTATCAAAAGATTCCTTATCGCCTTTTTGTATTCGATTTATCAATTCCTCATCACTCAAGTTTGATGGTTCATTTGATGCTAACCCCATTTCCCTCTCCTTACATATAAATTCTGGGTTTGCTATCTTATGCGAAATTAAATAAGATGATGAAAATTTGCACAGTATTAAAAGTTTTGAAAAAAGCTTAATATAGTTATATAAGTCGGATCAGAATAACTTGCTACTCTCGTTATATGTTTTTATCGGCAGTTAGTTTAAAATTCTTTAGATTTTTTTCGACTTTGAAAATCTGGGTATTCTGTTTAAGATTGTAAGAAAAGTTGTATTCTGATAAAATATCAGCTAAAGCTTCATGGACAAAACTAATCAAAAGGCACTCGACACTTATGCCTGTTAAATAGTATAATATGTGATAAAGATTCGAAGCATAAAATTTATGTCCGTGAAAACTTTGGCTCTTCCGGGTTCAGTTTGGTAAAGATAAGAAAGTTCTTTATGCTTTCGCAGGAATGACAAGCTGAGAAAATTTTCAAATTATTACCATACTAAATCCGCAAGAACCATTTTGGTAAAACATGTAATACAGGGGAGTTATCGTCATGAGTGAACTTGAAAAGAAACTTGACATTATAAAAAATTCTTATGATAAAGACAAAGGACGATTCGGCAGATTGTCTCAGGAAATTTGTTTTGCTCAGCGTCTTGTTAACGCAAAGCCCGATAACAAGGACGAATGGCAGCCATTGATAGACGAGGCGGTTGAATATGCAGAAACTGAAATGAATAAAAGACCGCTGGATGTTGAATTGATCACCACCAAAGTAGAGGACATCCTGAAACCCATAGGCTTGGTGGCGAAGGAATACACCATCTACTGCGTGGCCCATGCCCATATTGACATGAACTGGATGTGGAATTGGCCTGAAACAGTCAGCGTTATAAATGATACTTTCTCTACAATGGACAGACTTATGGATGAATTCCCGGAATTCACATTTTCTCAAAGCCAGGCTTCCACATATCAAGCCGCAAAGGATTACCTGCCTGAGTTATACGAAAAAATCAAAGAAAGGGTAAAAGAGGGGAAATGGGAAATCATCGCCAGCACATGGGTTGAAGGTGATGAAAATCTGGCATCGGGTGAAATCCTCTGTCGTCACCTGCTGTATACAAAACGCTTTTTCAAACGGGAATTTGGTATGCCTATTGATGCCGTTAAGCTGATCTGGCAACCTGATCTTTTTGGTCATGCTTACACCGTTCCGGGGCTTCTTAATAAGGCAGGAGTCAAACGTTATTATTTCTGCCGTGGAGGTAAAAATCAAAGACTGTTCTGGTGGAAAGGTAAGGACGGCTCAAAGGTACTGGCTTTCGACGACGCTGTTTTATGGTATAACGGTGAGATAGGATTTGATCGGGCTGGCGCAGGATCAGGATTTCCGGATATGACTCATCTTCTCTTTGATTACGAAAAATCTACGGGTCTTAAAGATTATCTCTTTGTATATGGTGTTGGTGATCATGGTGGAGGCCCAACAAGGAGAGACCTAATCCTGGCTATAGACATGGATACATGGCCCATATTCCCCAATGTCAAATTGAGCACAACTGAGGAATACTTTGACACCATAGAACCTGAACTACCCGACGATCTACCGGTTATTGACGATGAGCTTAACTTCGTATTCCCGGGATGCTATACCTCCCAGAGCAACATCAAGCTGGCCAACAGGTTTGGCGAAAATCGCCTTGAAGAGGCTGAAATTTCAGCAGTGCTGGCATGGCGGCTTCTGGATATGCCATATCCCAACGACGACCTTTTTATTGGCTGGCGTAATACCATGTTTAACCAGTTCCATGACATTATCCCAGGCTCAGGTGTAAAAGGCACTTATGATTACGCCCAGGGATTGTTTCAGGAAACTCTGGCCCGAACTGGTATGGTAAAGACCAGAGCCCTACGCTTTCTTGCATCAAAGATCGACACGTCAGGTATGAATGGCGTTCCAGAAGGTTATACCCCCGGCGATAAAGTTGGTGTAGGCATCGGTGCAGGTTCAGGACACGAAAGCGCTATGGGAAGAATGTCTAATCTGAGCGGCGGTGCAGTATCAGGCGAACCTTTTGTTGTATTCAATCCCAACCCCTGGGAAAGAAACGATGTAGCTCTTGTAAAGGTCTGGGATAAAGACATTCCCAACAATCAGGTAGAGGTAGTATCAGGCTCAGGTGAAAAATTCGCCGCACAGGTTATTGATCGTGGGAACTACTGGGGACACAGATTTATGACCATCGCTTTCCCGGTTGAACAACTGCCGGCCATGGGCTATCGAATTTACTCCATCGCCAGGTCATACACACCAGCATCACATAAACCGGGTGTTACAGCACATGGGTCTAATGTTATAGAGAATGAATACCTGAAAGTCACTGTTGATCAGCGTTCCGGCTCTGTTTCATCTCTGATTGACAAGCGAACCGGTCAGGATTTAGTTCCTGAAGGTAAAAAACTTGGGATGCTGCAATGGCTGCTGGAAGCTCCGCATGGTATGACAGCGTGGGAAATCGGTCAGATAATCAAGCAAATAGATTTCGATGACGGAGCAACTATTGATATGAGCCACCGAGGCCCCTATATGGCTACTATTAGGGCACATCATAAGCTCAATGATTCCACTTTTACCATGGAAATATCCCTGAAAGCCGGTATGCCCAGAGTTGACTTTAACCTCAACGTCAACTGGCTTGAGCGAGGCCATGCCGGTTACGGTGTTCCCATGCTGAAGGTTGTATTTCCTGTATGTATAAAGGCAGAAGAAGCAAAATTTGAGATCCCCTGCGGTTATATCAGCCGCCCCACAGATGGCGCGGAAGTTCCATCTCAGAAATGGGTAGACCTGACCGGGGAACGGATAGACGGCCAGAGTGAAGCAGGTGTTACACTTTTAAACGATTGCAAATATGGTCACAACGTGTCTGAAGATGAAATCAAGCTAACGCTGCTCCGAAGCAGTTATGATCCTGATCCCCTTCCTGAACTGGGTCAGCATCAGATAAGATTCGCTATTATTCCCCACGATGGCAACTGGACACCTTCCGACGCTGCCAGGGCTGGTTATGAGTTTAACCATCAACTGGAGCCAGTAGGAACAGATGTGCATGAGGGAGACCTACCGAAAGAGAAGGAATTCATCTCTATAAATCCATCCAATATATTGCTTTCAGGGATCAAAAAAGCGGAAGATGAAGATGCAATTATACTGCGGCTTTACGAAATGGAGGGAGAACCTACAGAAACTGAAATCAGAATAGACCCAACCTTAATCCAGCTTAAATCTCCCATGGGGAGTTCCGAACCAGAGGTTATTGAAACTGATATTCTGGAAAGACCCATAGCTGATAGTTCTGCCGAATTGAAAGATAATATCCTTAAGGTTGATATACCAGCCTTTGGTGTTGCTACTGTGAAAATTAGCTTATAAATATTATGAACCTGAGAAGTGGAATCCACTTCTCAGGTTCATATTCCCAAGCAATTTCAGCCAAGAATAAATCCCCCTTTATGCCCTTTTATAAAAAGGGAAAATATAGATTTGAAATCAGTTCTAGGAAGAATAATTTATGCAATTAACCGATAATCAACCCTGGCATCCAGTTACCCTGAGAGCCGTTATCCTCGGTCTTGTATGCGTCATTTTTCTCTGTCTTATCACCCCTTATAATGATTATGCGATATATGGTACTTTTGTTGCTGGTAATCATTTTCCCATAGGGTCATTTTTTCTATACATAATTATAATGTTTATAGGTTTCATAACCTTAGCCAGATGGAAACCTAAATGGGGTTTAAGACCATCGGAAATGATAACCGTATGGTGTATGATGATCGTTGCTTCCGGAATTCCATCATCCGGTTTCATACGTTATCACCTGTTTATGCTGGTAGCGCCCTATTATTATGCCACCCCTGAAAATGAATGGGAAGACCTGTTTTTCCGATATCTGCCGGATTCCATGATGGTCAAAGACCCAAAGGCGGTGAAATATTTCTATGAAAAGCTTCCCGCCGGTGCTGGTGTTCCCTGGGGAGAATGGCTAAGGCCTATGCTGGTATGGTCGGCTTATGTGTTAATGACATATTTTGTGCTGGTGTGCCTCAGCGTTATACTCCGTCGTCAATGGGTGGATCATGAAAGATTTACCTTCCCCCTGGTAAGACTTCCAGTGGAGATGGTGGAAAATACAGAGCCCAAGAACCGTGTAAACAACTTCATGAAAAACAGAATGTTATGGATAGGCGCAGGGATTGCCGTTGTTCTTCATCTTATAAACGGTTTGCACGCCCATATTCCCAGCGTTCCCCGGATACCTCTGTATTTTTCTATGGATCCATATCTTAACGACAGGCCCTGGACGGCCATGCGTTCCCTGATAATGATGATCTATCCATCCATTATCGGGTTTTCATATCTCTTATCTCTGGATGTATCCTTTAGCTTCTGGATATTTTACATAATATACAAGATCCAAAGCGTAGTTGCATACGCCTCAGGATTCCCGGCCAGCGGGTGGACTCTGGCCAATCGACAGGAAATGGGTGGATATATCGCCCTGGTGATCTTTGTACTCTGGCTCTCTCGACGGCATTTAAAAGATATTTTTATGGTTACTATTGGCTTAAGGAAAGTGGATGATTCCAACGAACCTCTCCCTTATCGCTGGGCCTTGCTGGGTTTTGTGTTTGGCACCGTTATCATCGCAGGTATGGCCTGGATGGCCGGAATGTCTTTCGGCCTGGCCATCGGAGTTATGATATTCTTCTATGTCATGGCTATTGTCCTGACATGGATGGTGGCTGACGGTGGGTTTCTGTTTTTACTGGCTATATTTCGACCTTCGGACTACCTGATGATAAGCATGGGATCCTCCAGCTTTGATGCAGCCAGCCATACTATACTCACTTTTGAAAAGACCCTTATGTTTGACCTGCGGGAATTTATGATGCCCCATATAATGAACAGCTTTAAGGCTACTGACTTTGTCCGGCTTAAACGTCGGCAGTTGCTGGGAGTGCTGGGAATTGTTATGGTGGTGGCTATTGCGACATCATATTATTCTGGGCTAATGACGTGGTATCATGTGGGCGGCTTAAAGATGGGCTACTGGTATGACCCTGAACCATTTAACCGCTTAACATCATTCCTGAATTATCCTCGGGATACCAACTGGATGGAGCTTTCGTTTATTATCACCGGTTTTGTGGTAATGTCCTTTCTGATATTCATGCGATATACATTCTTCTGGTGGCGGGTGCATCCCCTGGGATATGCCATGACTACCAGTTGGGCACCATATACCATCTGGTTTTCCATATTTCTAGGCTGGCTTTCAAAGTTTGTGATCCTTAAATTTGGCGGTTTAAAGCTTTACAGGCAGATGAGGCCTTTCTTCCTGGGTATTGTTATGGGTGAGTCATTTATTGGCGGATTATGGATAATTATCGGTTTATTTACGAAGGTAAGTTATCGGATACTGCCGGGTTAAGCAAGTGAATAAAGATAATCAACAAAAACGCAAAAGATTGATATCATACTGGCAATGGTTTGTCGCTGTGCCTATACTCATTATATTTGTTGTCTGGGTAGAATATAAATTCGGCTGGGTTACATTTCTGAAGGCATGGCAGCGGCTTTCACCGGCGGCTGTAGTAATTGCTCTGGTTCTGATATTTATCACATATTTTCTCAGGACAGTCAGATTTTATTACTATTTTTATCCAGAGATGAGAGGTAGATTTCGGCTTTGTTTATGCCTCTTTCTTACCCACAACTTTTTTAATAGCATACTTCCCATGCGCAGCGGAGAGATTGCTTTTCCCATACTCATGAAACGATGGTTCAGCATATCAATGGGCAGGTCAGTTCCTGGCTTACTATGGTTCAGGTTTATCGACCTTCATACACTGTTGATATTAAGCATTTTTGCCGTGCTTTACGGCTATGTAGTGACCTTTTACGGAATTCCCCTGATGTTCTTACTTATTTTGCTTCCTGTTGGTTTTTATTTATCCAGAGGTATAATTAGCAATTTCATAGGTGATTCAGAATTTCGTTTATGGGTAATAGTAAAAAAGCTAGTAAATGGTATACCATCAACACCGAAGGTTTTTACAATGACCTGGATTTTGACTGTTACTAACTGGGTTGCAAAACTCAGCGTGTTTTCATGGCTGATAAACCAATTTACCCGTCTGACCTTTCACAAATCCCTGTTTGCCGGTCTTGTGGGTGAGTTTACCAGCGTATTGCCCATACACGGTCTGGCCGGCGCTGGCACATACGAAACCGGCGTAGCTGCACCCCTGAAAGCCTATGGGGTGTCGCTGGAAAACTCGGTCCAGGCTGCGGTTAACCTGCATTTGTTTATACTCAGTGCTGTGTTTATCGGTGGATTGACCGGGTTTATCCTGAAGTGGTTATTATCGTTTAATTCTGAATAGTATAATTGGGAGTTTCGCCCTCTTGTAGCATTTTTATTTTATAAGTAGTGAATATAGACGAAAAAATACAAAACATATACCAAAACAAATATTTTATTTGTATTCTCCTGACCATGGTAATATACCTGAGTTTCTTTCATAACATAGCGTCAGTGCCTCTGTTTGATCGGGACGAAGGGGCTTTTAGTGAAGCCACAAGAGAGATGTTTGAACGACGGGATTTTATCTCTACTTATCTGGACGGTAAACCCAGGTACGATAAACCTATATTGATCTACTGGTTTCAGGCCCTGGGTGTAATACTCTTTGGAGTAAATGAATTTGCTTTCCGTTTTCCATCGGCGGTTTTTGCCGGATTATGGCTAATTTTTATATTTTTCTTCTGTAAGAAATATCTTGATATACAGACCGCAGTTTTTGCCGCCGTAATACATGGCACATCCCTCGTCACTTCTATTATAGGCAGCGCGGCCACTGCTGATGCTCTGTTGAATATGCTTTTGGTTCTGGTTATGTTCGATATATGGAGATATTACAGCGAAGGGCAAAAGATTATACTTTACCGGGTGTTTTTGTGGATGGGATTAGGTTTTCTTACAAAGGGCCCGATTATTGTTTTGATTCCATTTATGGTAACTTTGCTATTTTATTCGATACAACGTAGATGGAAGGACTGGTTTAAGGCTGTATTTAATCCAGTTAGTATACTTATTTTTCTGGCAATTATATTACCCTGGTATATTGCCCAATACCTGAAAGAAGGGCAGGCTTTTATAGACGGGTTTTTCCTTAAGCATAACGTAAATCGCTTTGCCTCTCCCATGGAAAATCACGGCGGAGCCATATTCTACTATATACCTGTATTGCTGATAATGTTAATACCTCATACCTCCCTTTTAATAAGAACTTTTGAGAGAATACGATTTATATTTCGGGATAAGATGGACATGTATCTCTGGTTATGGTTCTTATTTGTCTTTGTATTTTTCTCCATTTCAGGAACTAAACTTCCTCATTATATGCTTTATGGCTGCACGCCGTTATTTATCCTGATGGCCCGGTATAGAAAAAAGTTAAAATCATCTTTTTTGATAATTCTACCGGCTTTGTTATTTATCTTATTGGTTCTTATCCTGCCTTATATAATACCTCGTTTTACTCATACTATTGACGATGAATTAATCAGGAATATGCTAAAGGAATCTTCAGCAGCTTTTGACTGGCAGTATTACTTCTGGAGTATATTGCCCCTGGTATTGCTTATTATACTTCCATTTATACGCGTCATCAGACAATGGCAAATTATAATTCCTGCAGGTTTATTGAGTTTGTTGATTTTTACAAATGTTCTCTTTCCTGTAGCAGGTGAAGTAATGCAAGAACCAATAAAAGAAGCTGCGCTAATAGCGAAAGAGAAAAATTATAACGTTGTGATGTGGGGTATGATACAACCAAGTTTCAGTGTTTACAGGCAGAAGATAACTAAACACAGAAGGCCTGAAGATGGGGAAATTGCTATAACCAAAGTTGAGCTTTTAAAAGAGTTCGGTAGTTATACCGTTCTTTATAAGAGAGGAGGGTTAGCGTTAGTTCATGTGGAAAAATCTTATCCAGAAAGCCAAGGTATGTAATTCTGATGTAATGTGGACATGGTTTCCACCTGCCACAGCCTTAGTTATATCTTTTTTTGTCTATTTCTGTAAGATAAATGGTCAATTGTTCCTGACTATTAACGGCTTGCAGAATGTAACAGGGACTACAATATGGAGTAATATTACCATACTGGGTGATGGCATGCTGGCAACTATACTCATTATACTACTAATACGCCGCCGCCCTGATGTTGTATGGACAATCGCAGTTGCATCCATATTGTCCGTTATTATTCTCAGGACAGGGAAAATGATATTTAATACCCCCAGACCACCCATGATATTTGAAGAGGGCAGTTTTTTTCTGTCGGGGCCATGTTACAGACGCAACGGTTTTCCCTCTGGGCATGCAACAACAGCTTTTACAATTGGCGGAAGTTTGGTAATGATGTATAGAAATACTATTTTCCGATATGCGATATTCGTTATTGCCGGTATTATAGCTATATCCCGGGTGATGGTAGGAATTCACTGGCCCATAGATATTCTGGCTGGTATGATTATCGGTTGGGTATCAAGCTGGTTAGCCCTGGTTATTGTAAAACAAAAGGGTTGGCAAGTTGGGCCCTGGAAACAGAAAATTGTAGGGTTAATACTGCTTACAGCTTCTATTGTATCAATAACAGGGTATGATACAGGTTATCCCAGGGCCTTCTGGTTTCACAGGATAATTTCCATAATAGTTATACTGGCGGGATCATATGAATTAGCCCATGTATACTCACCAACTTATGCTCTTCGGGGACTGAGTATTACAAAGAGAACGTTTTTGTTGTTGAAAAAGGCGATTAACCCGGAACTTCCGTAAGGTTATTCTTAACTTATCAGACCTAACTGATGTGTAAGTTCGCAATACAGGCGCACCCGGTTGATTGAAGTACCAGGTGTAACCGGACTACCGAGACTCATTATAAACCTGTTGTTATTTTGTCTACCGGCTTTAATTTGTCTGGATATTTCCCTACCAAGTTTTTCTTTGTCTGCAAAGAGTAAAAGTTTTATAGCGTCCAGATTACCTAAAACGGCACATTTACCCTGAGTTCTTTTAACCACATCTTCTATGTCAATAATAAATCCCTTTTTGCTTTCTTCCAGCGAAAGAGCATCAGCACCTGCTGAAAGCAAACCAGACCATTTTCCCGCAGGATTACCGCAAAAATAGTATATGCTTTTAAGACCTAATGAGCAACATTCTTCAACTATTCCCTGAATAAAAGGAACGCATAGCCTATCGAAGGCCTCCGGACTTATCATGTCGGTAAAACATTCTTCGATCCATATCCCCTTTGCGCCTAATGCCGCTGCTCCCTGCACATTCTGGATGCTTTTGATCATCAATCGCTGGCAGGCATATTCCACCAGTTCCGGCTTTTGGGCGATCATTGTCATCATGCCCTCGAACCCCCAGATGGAATAGGTATTCCACAGTGGCGATCCTACATGGCATATGGGAAAAAGGTCAAATTCCTGCAACAGTATCCTGGCCAGGTAGTCTTTACCATCGCTTAATGCTTCTTCAGCGTCATAGTCCGGGTTTATCGACACCAAAATATCTATTTCATCCTGAGAAGTTACCTGGTGATCGGGATTTACCGAATGTAGATTTCCCCCGGACCATCCTGAAACTTGAGGTTTTGTTATTTTCTGGGATAAATTGCTTCTGTCATTTACCATATAAACATCTTCATTATCTGTTTCTATCCTCAAATATTTTCTCTGGGTTCGGGAGTAAAAATATGGCAGCACAAACCAATCCATATCAACCTTTTTTATCATATCCTTCCGCCATTGAACCTGATGTTCAATATCCGGCGAAAAGCGATACCACCAGGGATATGAAGTAATCTGCTCCCAGTGATCCCGGACAAATATCCCCTCGTAGCATATTACGGCGGGAATTTCCGGCGTTCCTGATCTTGAAAAAGCTGCCTCAATTTTTTCTTTTCCTGTCATTAATAACCTCTATAGAAAGTTGAATAAAAACCCGTGGTTTTGGTAGAGATTGTTTCGTCGCCCCGCTCCTCAGGCATATTCATCTAGATAATATTAGGCCTGTTCACTCTGGAAATTGACCACTAATTAATTTATTTATGCTCGATATATTCTCTTTCATTACCTGACCAAAAAGGAAAATATCGGCAGAATAGGAAATGCATCTAACGCCTTTACCCATGACCTCTACAGCTTCGTCTAAGTTCAGGGGTATATAACCCATAGCAACTTCATGCTTTTTACATGCTTCCAGAACTTTGTTAAAGGCATCTTGGAAATCCGGATGGTCATACTGCCCCGGTATTCCCAGGGATATGGACAAATCACACTGACCAACCCAGGCCACATCCACACCTTCGACTGACAGGAGTTCGTCTACGTTATCTACGGCTTTTGCTGTCTCTGTTTGGATTATAACAAGATTTTCCTCGTTAGCCTGTTTTATTGTTTCTAACATATCAGGACTGGAATAATCGTCATGTGCAATACTAAAGGCTGCACCACGTTTGCCCTGGGGTGGATATTTTACTGATTCTATTATTCGCTCAACCTGTTCCTTTGTCTCCACCCAGGGAACCATTATTCCTTGAGCACCAGCATCTAAAGGCCTTGAAATCAGGTGATAATCTTTGTTGGGTACTCTCACAACAGGTGTAATACCTGCGGCTCTGGCGGATAATATGGCCAACCTTATTGATTCCTGAGTCAGACTTGAGTGTTCCATATCAAAAATGACATAATCACATCCTGCGTTGGCAAGAATATGACCGATTCCCGGAGTGGCAAATTCCAATACAAAATGACCAATGGCAAACCCACCGTTACGCAATTTTTCTTTGGTTTTATTTTTCATAAATTTATCCTTTCTTGAAATATCTATACCTTTCAACACAATTCTTTGTCAAGTTAATGTAATAAGTACCAAGCATAAATTTTATGTCCGTGAAAACTTTGGCTCTTCCAGCTTGAGTGGGGTAAAGATAAGAAACTTTTTTATGCTGTCATTCCTGCGAAAGCAGGAATGACAAGCTGAGAGGGTTTTCAACTATAAACCCACTAAACCCGAAAGAACCATTTAAATTAATACCAGAAAGCGTAATTTGGTTTCTTTGTTATAACACCTATAATAGTCCAGAGAGTTCCTACTGTAAATTCCCCTAAAATGAGTCCCAGAAAAAATGGTGTGGCTTTTTTATATGAACGGTATCCTCCCTGTTTCAATATCACAGCTTTTAAGGCCCAGCTTATCAGAAATACAAACCATACCAGATTCATTGTCCAGCTTCCTGACAGGGCATAGCCCACCGGATGGAAGGGCCAGGCGACAAAACGCCATCGCATCATCATAAGAAATCCAGCAAAGATCGCACCTGCACCCATGGCCATAACCTGGGAATAATTCGTTCCTTCGGGATAATAAAGCCAGTGAGTCAGATACCTTTCAAAATAGACACCTGCATAATAACTTACTCCCGGGGCGCCGGTTTTGTAAGAAAAATGAAGGAGTGTCCAGAAACAGAATATTATACCTACAATAGAAGATAGAATAATAGCACCAAAAAGTCTTCTTGAATTAATGTTCGCTTGTTCTGCCAGTTTAAAACCTTCCAGTTGATGAGGTGCAGGATGTCCCCGGAAACCTTTATTGAAAGACCAGAAAAACGAGATCATTGTCAGACTGTTATGCCCTATCCGTCGCGTTCCCAGCAATGGCACCAGCATCATGTCCGGGTGTCCAAAACTTGCACCGGCAGTATAAGACCAGAAATCATGCACTGGTGGGCCTAACTGTGCCCTGATCCGGGTTATAGTCATCCATAATATGAAATAAATGGCAAAATAAGGTAATATTAACCAGGGATTCATCCCAGCTCTTCGACAGAACAGAAACAGTAAAACCATGCCTACTACAATTCCCAGAACTGCATTTCTATAACTTATTGGTTCATCTGGTTTTCTCTTTCCCTTGGTTGTCTCCTTCAAAACTTTTTTGATATGTTCCCGACTTCCCCACAGGGCAAAAGCAAAAATGACAACAGCCGCACCAAATACCTGTTCATCATAAAAAGGCAATCCCGGAACACTCCTCCAACCCATAGTCGCCACTATAATTCTCTGTATTTTGCTGAATAAATAAAAGAACCAACCGGAAAAGAGCAAGTCCAGAGGGGCAAAAAAACATAGACCGATGGCAAAGGGATAGAAAGAGATAGGAAACCAACCGATAGCGTTAAAGGGCTTTGATGTGAAGAGATGTCCGATGTTTCTTTGCTTTACCGGCAATGACGGTATAACGGGGAAAATATAGTGAAGACCATTGATAATATCAATAGAGGCAGCCACAGCGAATCCCAACCATAAGACTTTATTGCTCCAGAAAGTTTTTCCGCTGGTCATGGCTAAAGGTAGTTGAATTATGGGGTAACTGAGCTTTTCGTGTTCTATCCACTGCTTTCTGATAACAGAGTTAAGGCAGAGGATAATAAATATTACCACAAAGTAAAAAGCTCCCCACCATGCCAACGGTCTAATCCATGGGATCAGGTTTTCCCGGAAATATAAACTGGAATCACCTTCATAATAATTTTGCAAAACTTTTTTCTGACTAATAGAGAGCCATTCCGGAATTTTGTTGAAGAAAATCGTTTCCCATTCATTTTCCGGAGTGGCAAACCAATAGGGATAACCGACAGCCGGGGGGATACCGATGATCTGGTCATGCCCAGAGATAGCCGAGGAGACGGAGAGCATTACATAAAGGGTGAGGAATTCTGTCTGCTTAAGGGCTGCTTTTGGGAAAAAACGCCGGATAACGGTGTTTATAAGCATTAAAACCAGTAAAATGAAAATTACATTGAAAAAGAGGGAAGCTGTTGTAGGATGTCCCGCATAACGGAACTCCTCCATCTGTATAAGCCACCATGTATTTATGGGAATCAGTATAAGCCCAAGAATAATAACGGATATACGAACGCTGCTTTTTCCAGACATTTCACCATCCAGACTGACCAGTAAATCTTTTAGGCTCTTCCGGGTTCAGTGTGGTTATAATTGAAAATTTTCTCAACTT
>WJIO01000354.1 GCA_014730235.1 Candidatus Poribacteria bacterium | reverse complement strand
CTTTTGCTGTTACTGTAGCTTCTGCCAGGTCTTCGGTAAAGACCACGGTAAGTGTTTCTGGATAGTCAGCAGGATCTACACCATCAGCGCCGTCTTCGGGATCGCAGCTTCCAGCATCAAGATCTGGAGGAGTGTTATCCGGAGCAACAGCGGTAAAGTTAATTGGTACAGCACCTTCCAGGGCCTGACCAGCAGAATCCTCAGCGGAAACGGTCATGGTATGTGCGCCTGGAGGAATTTCACCTGTTGGTGTCCAAGTAGCGGTTTTACCGGCAACAGTTGTTGTACCAGTAGCACCTGTAACGGTTATTGTTGCTGAAGCCACAGCTTTGCTAAATGTTACAGTAATTGATTGGTTACCTGCAACCTGAGCGCCTTCTGTTATACTAACACTTGTAACGGTTGGAGCTGGACCTGTTTCCTCTTCTTCTTCATCGTCTCCACCACAGCCAACAAGCCAAATCAACATTGAAGCAGCCATCAGCAAAGCAAAGATTCGCAGAAATCTTTTCATCTTACTACCTCTCCTTTTGCTAAGCTTTTGTTATCTCATAACAAGTCACATCAAAAGCTATTATCCATAAAAGATATCACCCATCTCTGCCAAGATGGTTCTAACGGAACGTGAACTCACGTCAACGTTGCGCGAGCTAAACAAGAATCAGCGGCTCCTATCCCCCCTTTCTTGCTTATTTATCCTACAAAATCACTTTCCCAGTGCCATTTATTGTTAAATATTGTATAAACAAAGGCCTTAAAAGTGAATTCTTGACAATATACTTACATTAGGATGTAGAATTAAATATTCCAAAAGATTCCTTAGTATAACACCTCCTTTTTTCCATGTCCAGAAGTTTTTTCAAAAAAACATAATAATCAACGCCAAATATTTAAAAAAACTGCGTAAAAGGTCTATGTATCTGGATTTACGAGTATTACAGACCAAATGATGCTAATAGTTTACCAAACTTGAAGTCTTTTGTAAAGAAAAAAATCAGCAACATTTGTGAAAAATAAATTTTTGTTTCTTCCCTTTCCAAAAGGGAGTTGAAGGGATTTTTAAATCAAAGATTTTTTGAAAGAAAATCGTCAAAATTAATCCTGAATAAATTCCATCTGTTTATTTGTGTCCTTTAGGGTTTGCAATTTTTTGTGAATCATATCAAGCTGATCAGACTCAAAACATACAGAATTATAAGAAAGTGGAAGAGATAAGTCAACTGTTTTTTGATTTTTGTAAATAAAAATATGTCTGTTTTGCCTGCAAGCCCATTTAGCCGTATTCATTGCACCCATTTTTGGTTCTATTAGTACAACACCATGAGATAAACCACTGATAATCCTGTTTCTCTGCATTAATCCCTTGCTGGAAACTACTTCGTTTGGGTGACATTCGGATAAAACGGTTCCATCTTTGCAAATTTTTCTGGCAAGTTCAATATTCTGCTCTGGATAAATCATCTTTAAACCGGAGCCAAGTACCGCTATTGTTTTTCCTCCGGCTTTTAGTGTTCCCTTATGGGCAGCGGTATCAATCCCTTTTGCCAGACCGCTGACAATTGTAAGACCTCTGGTTGACAATTGTCCTGCCAGACATTCCGCAATTTCCCGTCCCTCACGGGTAGGAGAACGTGTTCCAACTATAGCTATACTAAGCCGATTATTTTCTAAAGCCTTACCAATTCGGTAAAGCACAGGTGAAGGATTATCTATAGATGCCAGTAAATCAGGATATTCCGTATCTTCAGGACATAAGGTTTGAATTCCGTTCTTTCGAAGATTCTGGGAAAATTTTTGATGCTTATCTATATCTTGCCCGACATTTAAAATCTCCCGGGCCAGATAAATATTACCACCAAGAATTATGGATATGTCTATAATATCAGCAGAAAATACATTCCGCACAGAACCAAATCGCTTGGCCAGAACGCGGGCTCTTTTAGGCCCTACCCCTGTAACGGAACTGAGAGCTAGCCAATAACTAACGTTTGAATATACTTCAGCACCCATGTTTATAATGGATATTACAACATGTTTACGTATTTGTCAAATATGTTTGTTATAAACAAAGCATAAAATCTATGTCCGTGAAAACTTTGGCTCTTCTGGTTTGAGTATGGTAATAATTTGAAAATTTTCTCAGCTTGTCATTCCTGCTTCAAGCTTTTTGAAAAAGCTTGAAGCAGGAATGACAAATGGAGGATATTTTTTTTCTTAATTGGACAATGTTTTTTACACTTCCACACTCAAACTGGATGAACCAAAACTTCTGATACAGACTAAAAACTTTCTTTGTTACTCCGTTCTTCGCAATAACACAGGTATGTAAGATTTATGCTTGGTGTTATAAATTTTACTTAACCCAACCACCAGACACAGGAATTTCAGCGCCGCTGATCTGGGATGCCTCATCTGAGGATAAAAATACAACAACATGGGCAATATCTTCAGGTGTTTGCAGGCGACCAAAGGGATTACGTTTTCCCTGCTGTTTTAACCACTCCTCATCATGCCCTTCGGCCTCTCTTACAGCTATTTCACCAGGGGTTATAACCCATCCAACAATGATCCAATTGACCCGGATTCCATCCCTTGCATAAGCCTTTGCCAGGCTTTTGGTCATGGTAAGTAATCCACCTTTTGAAACTGAATAGGCAAACAAATTCGATCCGCCGCCGTAACCATGTCCAGAACCAATATTGATTATAGAACCTTTCCCCTGAGCTTTCATAATCGATATGGCATGTTTGCTGCAAAAAAATGCACCTTTAAGGTTTACAGACATGACTTCATCCCATAATTCTTCGGTGGTTTCCAGTATATCACCTCTGGGGAAAATCCCGGCGTTATTAACCAGTATATCTACAGAACCATAATTATTGGCTGCGGTGTGAATTAATCGCTCACAGTTGTCCTCTTTTGTAACATCAGTCTGAATAAACACAGCTTCGCCACCAGTGTCTCTTATCTCCTGGGCGACTTCATGACCGGCATGTAAGTCCCTTCCGGATACAACGACCCTGGCTCCTTCCTGGGCCAACATAACAGCTATACCCCGGCCTATGCCTTTTGTACTTCCAGTAACAACAGCGACTTTTTCTTCAAGTCTGTTTCCCATTATATTCTCCGTTATTCTCAAACCTATCTAACGAATCATGGTCCGCTTTAATGAAGCTTGATAATTAGTATCCACTGATTTTCTATGAATAATGAAACGTTTGTAGCAAAAATAAACATAAATTTTTGTCATTCCTGCCAAGGCGGGAATCCAGTTTTCCAAAATAACATGTTTTCTGGTTTACCGCCTTCATAAAAATGATGAATTCTACAATCAAAAATATAAAATCAGTGAATACTAATCCGGCGGTAACCAGCAGAAAGTGGTATTATCAAAATGGCTTGCCCTTAACTCCAGGGTGTTGATACTGGACGAACCAACCCGGGGTATAGACATAGGGGCCAAGTCGGAAGTCCATGCCCTGATGTCAGAGATCGCAGGACAGGGCATAGGAATAATTATGATCTCATCAGAAATGCCGGAAATACTGGGCATGAGCTACCGTATACTGGTAATGTCCCAGGGCAAAATTACCGGTGAATTCAACCGGGATGAAGCAACACAGGAGAAAATCATGTCCCGCGCTATGTGATTTACTTCAACTTATTAGTTGTTTGCTAAGTTCCTTCAACGATAATATAGTCAACTCAGATATATTCTTCGACCACATAATTTCTTTTCTGAAAATAATACCTAATCCGTCCTTAGAAGGGCCAATCTCCTTTATACTTGGAAGCGACCTGTAGAGTTTCAGAGTTTCAGGAAATTTCATGGCAGGAAACTCATAACTTTTGACCCCTAATTTGTTGAGTTTTCTTGCAATGTGCCGGGATAGAGAAATTGATATATATATGTTATTTCTGTATCCTGGCAATACAAAGAAAAGTCGGGGTATATACTTATCATTTTCCTTTATAATCATACGAAGGGCGACAATTGCTCCCTTATCTTCTGCATATGCAAGATAGCCGCACTTTAAAAAACCCAGAATAACCTCTGGCGATTGATAATCTTTATAAATGGCTTCTATCTCTTCTGCAGAATATGCCTTGCAAATTTTGTTCTGTTCTCTGGTCATCTTTGCAATAAATACTGATATTTCGTTTGCCAGACCTTCTAAATCACCATCATAACTATCATCAAAGTTATCAATTGTTTTTATTTTAGGTGGTAATTGGATATTCATTGTTTTTGTTCCCCCAAAACAAATTGGCTCATCCGTTAAGTGTGGAAATGATTAAACATGGTCTAAATAGTATCCACTGATTTTATATGAATAATGAAACTTTTGTAGCAAAAATAAACATAAATTTTTGTCATTCCTGCGAAGGCAGGAATCCAGTTTTCCAAAATAAAATGTTTTCTGGTTTACTGCCTTTGTAAGAATTATGAATTCTACAATCAAAAATATAAAATCAGTGAATACTAATTAAAGCTCAGCAGCGCAAGCTACTCATTTTATGAACTTAAACAGCAACATTCTACCAAACCGTTGCTGTCGAGTCAACAAAAATCCTCACTTTTCTTGCAAATTTCCTCCTTTGAGGCAGACTTCGCCCTAATGCCTTTTCCATTTACGTCACCTCCGCGTTCTGAATCCTAAACCCCATAGGTTCCCGTTACATTCGCGAGAATATGGATAAGATTCATGAACTTGAGTATGTGCCCCTGAATATTGCTCATCCCTCGTTTGTAAAAGCGCCGCATCTTGAAACGTTCTTTTATTCGGGAAAATAATCGTTCTATCTTTGTCCGAAGGGAGTAAACCAGTCTGAAGCGATAACTGAACTGAGAGTTGTCCCAATCTATCTGAGATAATACTTCCCTTTTGATACGATATATCCTGCCGATCTCAGAATTCGGACTGCATTCTGTTTTCTTTTCACATTCACCTTGCTCTGGAACTTCCATGTCCATGTGTTCAAGTTTCTTCCGCGCTTCCGCATTCAGAACAGGAAAGCCAAAGATATAGGCATCCAGGCTGTAATCCTTCGACAAAAATACCATGTTGTAACCAGCGATGCACTGCACATTGCCATGCTTTGTGATCTTGGCGATCCCACGGGCAGGATTCTCAATGTCCTTTTTCCTTCTCGCATTTACCGAAGAGAACAACTCCACGTCCTCTCCCAGAATCTCTCGGACCTTATCCCGACAAGGCTGGCTGTTGAATATGCCATCTGCATTCACTTTCTCTATGTCCAACTCAGGACGCTTCTCCACCACATCATTCAGAAGTGGTTCAAGGGAATCTGGTTCATATTGCTTCCCGTTAATACCGCGCAACCTATAGGGGCACTACGCCTGCCAATTGCACCATACCGAAAATTATCAACCTTCATTAAAACAGACCATGATTCAGATTATATTCACACAGATTCTATCTTTCCAGATTTACCCGAGCGATTAGCTGCCAGAGACACGGCCAGGCTTTTTACCGCGTCAGTATAAGGACTTCGGATATTTGATCCGTCGCCGGATTTAACAGCATCCACAAATACCCTATCAATAGACTGACCGGCTTTTTCCTCCGGCGGGTTTTCCGGATCGGGTTTTATCTCTATGCCACCGGGATACCAGTGAATCATGGAATTCTCAAACATAATATCTAGAACATTTGCGTTTGACCAATCACCGGCATAAGCCCATGTAGCCGTAAGAGAGCCGATAGCTCCGCTGGCGAATTTAACGCACAAAGCGTTTACATCCGGGCAATCAGTTTCTTTAAGCGCTCTGTTTTCCTGAAGAGCAAACACCTCAGTAATTTCACCGCCCATATATCGCATCATATCAACAGTATGGGTGGCTTGTTCAACTATCTGACCACCGGATTTATTCATCTGTCTCAGCCACGCGTTAGGATCTCCAATACCGGTGTTGCACCAGTATTTACCCACCATCATATTCATGGTTTTGCCTTGAAGCGTCTCTTTGGCCATATCAACAGTGCCCATATACCTGAGTTGATAACCCACGCAGGTTATGGTTTTGGTTTTTTCCACCTGTTCCAGAATTTGCTGGGCCAGTTCCATATTTATAGCCACTGGCTTTTCCACAAAAAAGGGAAGACCGCGATCCATTGTATCCATTTCCGGTGCGCCATGAGCAAAAACCGGAATACTTATATATACTGCATTCAGATCGTCTCTTTCCAGCATTTTCTTGTGATTTGTATATGCTTCAGCCTGACACATCTCGGCGGCACTCTTGGATAATTCTTCCTTAAGATCGCAAACCGCTACGATATCCACGTCTTTCATGCCCTTAAGGCTGTTCATATGTCCTCTGGCGTTTCCACCACAACCAATAAATCCGATGTTTACTTTTTCGGCCATTTTATTCCTCCTGATAATAAACAATAACAAATTTTGCTGCGTCTAGTCTATCATTATTAATATATATAGTCAAGACAGCAAATTCTTATCCAAGCATAAAATCCATATCTTATTATATTATCAAAAAATCTATTCCTCACAGTATTGGCACAACAGATAACTTTAAGCTCACTTTTTTTCTCTAATGGGCGAAGACTATTCCCCCTTATTAAGGGGGAATAGGGGATTTTTAGCGCGGTTGAAAACTTAATTATAATTATTGAAAATTACTTAAAATACTTGGTTTTTCCGGGTTTAGTGTGATAAAGAAGTTTCATTTGCTATTGTCTCTTTAAGCATTGCAACATCTGGTTTTAGTTAATTTTAGAAATATCAGCAATAATATTTATTACATAACCTTCAAGGCTATAAGTGTAAGATCATCCGCTTGAGGTTCGCCATCAGAAAAATTTATTACCTCATCATATAGTTTTTCGATCAGGCTTTTGGAATCCATAAAATTATACCGTTGAACTAACTCTATCAATCTATCCAAACCAAATATATCCCTGTTCGAGTTCATGGTTTCCGTAACACCATCAGTGTAGAATAACACTATGTCGCCTTTCATCAACCTTGTGCGATCCTGATCATACAAAGCCTTAGGAAGTATTCCAAGAGGAATTCCTCCCGATTCCAGAAATTTGGTCTCATCTTCCCGGAATAATATTGGAGGGTTATGTCCAGCATTTGTAAATGTAAGACTGCTGGTTTCCACATCCAGCACGCTGTAAAACATGGTAACAAACTCAGTCGCTCTGGTATCTGCACAAAGGGCCTTGTTTGTAGCGTCAACTACCTGGGCTGTATTTACACCTTCTGCTTCTGCTTTTACTATTACCCTTGTAGTTGCCATCAATATCGCCCCGGGAGCACCTTTGCCCGATACATCAGCAATGACCAGAGCCAGACGACCTTCACCCAGATTTATAAAATCGTAGAGATCGCCGCTTAATTGATTGCATGGAACGATTTTAGCTTTTATGTCATAGGAATCTATAACAGGAGCTGTAGTAGGCATAAGGGCGGATTGAATCTCTCCGGCCAATTCTAACTCCCTCTCTATCCTTTGTTTTTCTATACTTTCTTCATAAAATTTTGCGCTTTGTATAGCGACAGCAGCCTGATTGGCGATGGATTCAACAAGAGTTATCTCATCTTCTGTAAAGTCATGGACTTCGTTGGTGTATAGATGCACTGTGCCGATTGCCCCGTCCCTGCTCATAATGCCCACACAAAGCATTGATCGCAAACCCTCGCTCTGGGCTACGTCTGGATAGCTAAATCGGGGATCTGATGAAACATCAGAAATTGTTGTGCTTTTACCCTTCATGGCCTCCTGGCAAATTGGGTGTTCATCAAGCAAAACAGGCCCTTCTTCCAGATACACTGAACTGAGATTGTAACTGCTCATAAGTTCCAGATTCTTGTCTTCTTCATCCAGTAATCTTATGGTACATGCTTTAACATCCAGGGCCTTTACCATTCCCTCTGCAATACTGTCCAGCACTTCCTGTAGACCCAAAGCTGATGAAAGAAGCCTGCTTGTTTCCAGCAGTGCTGTAAGCTCCCGGACTCTCCTTCTCAAAGCGTACCCCTGGTAGCATACTGTAAATAGTGTATTGGCTAATGAATATAGAAAATGGATAGTGGAATTCATAGTTTTTTCCGACCATATCTCTACCTTTTCAGCCGCCTTAAGCAGCTTATCTTCATCAATATCAAATTCATGAGCTAATCTTATAACATGATCCTTTGTCAGAGGTTCCAGAGGTCTATCACCTGTTACGATTGTTCCCATAAACTGGTCTTCTATCTTTATAGAGGCGGCAAACTGTGTTAAACCTGCATGACATGTATATTTTTGAGGTCTGCCTGTATTTCGGGCCACAGCGGCGGCTTTGATATTTGAAATTCTGCATTTTTCGTTCATATGGCCTTCACCAGCCAGCAGGTTACAAAATTCGTTGCTCTGGCTTGGTTTGGTAATGGGAAAGCCTTCGGCATCTCTTATAAGTATGGAAATACCTGCGGTTTTCGCTGCCCAATCCTGTATCTGTTGTAATACAGAAACATCCAGCAATTCAGATAGCTTGGGAATTTGGTAGGCTTTTTCCGGGGATAGATCGGTTGGTTGACGAACTCGCCACTGTTTCAGTATTGGCATTTCATATTTTTTACCGGCTGAATCATCCATGATTAGCCTCCTGTTAAAAGACGCCATCGAGTATTAAGGAAATCTCAGTTGATGACCCATTTCCGTAGCCTGTGTTGTATAACTCCCCCTGCTCATCCCAGTATTTATACTCATAGTTCATAAAACCCGGCGGTCGGTGTTGAGCCACTATCATGGAAAGGCGCATGGCTCTACCCATGTCATACTGGAATCCCGATGCCCATACCAGCCACCATAGATCTTCATCAAGTTCTCTCCTGTTCTGAAAATCCGTTGCCCTGATATCAAATTTATATCTACCGCCGGCAAGGTAAACAAAAAAATTACCCATCCTGTATCTAAACGGATTGTGATCCAGAACAAGACCAAGATCAATTCTTATTCTACCGGCAGTATAGTCATCGGTAGTTTCATCATCCTGTATATATCCATACGGATCATCATACTCACCCGGATAGTTATTATAGGTTTTACCCAGAAACCTGGTAATCGCGCCTGTCCAGGTTACCCGGAATTTCTCGGTAACGTTATAATTCAGTTGCGCAGTTGCCGTAATTTGTGTATATTTCTCCCTTTCATCGAAATCGGTATATGAATTCAGGTCATAAAAATTATCAATTTTAAGACGACTTTCGCTGCTCAACACGCGACATGAGAAAGTTTTATCCACCTGGGACCAGCTAATGGGTGATTCCAATTGGTATTTGTTAATGGTAAGATCGGTTTTATGAACCATGTATATATTGCCAGTGGGATCTATTGCCTTAAGGTTAAGCTCCTTTGAATCAGGATCTGACATATCAAACCGGTATAGAATTTTTTCAATAAACTTGCCGTTTTGATCAAATTTCTGCACGCGCTTTATTATGGTATAAAAATCCTTTGTATCAGGTATTATGGGATCATTCTGACCAGTGACAATGGTAGTAGTGGAATCAATGATCTGCCGGTTTTTGATGACCGTATTCAGACGCTTTTTATACTCGGATGAATCAGCCACCATCAAAGAGCCATCAAGCAGTGTAGATATATAAATATCACCGATAAACTGGCCGTCATCATCACCTCTTTTTCCAAAGTATGTGAGGAAATTACCTTTTGTATCGAATTTAAATATTTGCTGTATACCTGAATCTGCTACATATATATTGTTATTTATTCCTACTGTTATGGCTGTAGGATCCACCATTTGATATTCTGATGAACCCGGGTATATCAACTTCGCTTTTTCTGATTCTGAAAGCCTGTAAATTTTTTTCTGATCCAGTATATACAAATTCCCATCGGAATCGGCGGACAAAAGAACATCTCTGTCAACATCCTTCTGTACGATCATCAATGCAAAATTCCCATCGGTATCAACGGCTGGAACTGCATTTTCCATGTCAATATTTTTCTGACTTAGATCGTGCAATGTAAGTGTTTTTATAAATTTACCTTCACTGGAAAATTTGTGGATACACAGACCATAATTAAATATCTTCGGATCATCTGAGCCGTTTATGTATAGGGATTTCCAGTCAATCACATATATATTCATATCACCATCAAGGGTTAAATCCATGGGGCGGCTGAAAATAAAATCCTCCCCCGATTCAATTTGCATAACGAAATTTCCATATTCATCGAATTTCTGGACTCTCAGATTATCTATATCCAGTATGTATATCCCGCCTTTTTTGTCAAATGCAAACCTTGTTTTAGATGATATTTTACCTTCTGTTTCACCTTTTCCACCGAAGGTAACGTTAAATTTAATTGTTTTGTATGCTCGAGAGATGTTTGCTGAAACAAGAAATAATCCTGTCAACAACAGCAGGAGTAATTTATTCTTCATTATTACTTGCCTTGTTTTCGTTAAATAGATCTTTTCTATGAGATATTAATTTATCCAGAATACCATTTATAAATTTACTGGAATCAGGCGTGCTGTACTTACGGGATATTTCCACAGCTTCGTTTATACTTACCTTTGGTGGGATGTCATATCTGTAGAGTATTTCATAAGCCGCCAATCTCAGAATTGAGCGATCAATAACGGCCATCCTCTCCAGATTCCAGTGTTCTGAATATTTGGTGATAAGCTTATCAATATGATCCAGATTTTTCCATGTCCCTTTTACCAGTTCCTCAGAAAAATCCTGAATGTCCTGACTTACCTTTTGTTCTTCCCAGAATCTTTTTAATATACCAGCAATGGATACGCCTACTATATCGAGTTGATATACAATCTGAAGAGCGTATTCCCGAGCTTGAGTCCGCCTTCTCAATTTAAGATTTCTCCTGATCACTTTGTTACTGATTTTTTCCTGGCCTTCCACTTAATCATAAGCCAATGACATATCTTGGCCAGAAAAGCGGTACCGGCAAGGTAACACCAAGGACCACCACAATATTGACACATATTTTTCTCCTCAATCAAAACTCATATTTAACACTGGAAAAGATATATTATCCTTTGTAAAGCATAACATCTCATGCTGATTCAAGATTCCCGACATGAGATCATCCTGGAAATAATCATCATCGGGTATATGATAATTGTTTATTTCCTTATCCCTGTTGTGCATGTAATCCCAGAAGGCAACAAACCCTGAATATAAAACAGTAAGACCACCGATAATTTGCCAGTGACTATCGCTGAAATTGGGTGAAACTTTCTGCTGTCGGATCATCTCTACCCCTCTTACACTAAAATAGCTGTGAAGTGCAGTAAAAGGTAAGGATATGGTGAAAATTATCTCAAACCTGCGCAAAGGGCTTTCCTTGTATTCTTCTTGCTGAACAGCTGCTTCTTCCCGATCACCGTATCTTTCCCCCCGGCCGTAAGGGGTCTGGGATAATGCTGTTAAATTGAATGTAAAAATAATAATAATAACTAAAACTAAGTGGTTTTTAATAATTATACTTAAGTTTTCAAATGCGCTAAAAATCCCCCGCATCCTCTTATTAAGGGAAAAATAGGCTTCGCTTATTAAGGGAGAAGTGATTTTATTTTTAGACATAAGTATTTATCCTTTTTGAAGCTTTTGGTAGACAAAACGCCGGAATAAAATTGACAGAAAAAATGCAAAAGCCAAGACCAGAACAATAGTTGCACCAGATGGCAAATCAAACATATATGAAAACCATAAACCCAACACTGTAAGAATAACGGCGTTTATTGTAGAATAAAAAATCAATTTTCTTAATCCTTTGACAAACTGCCGGGTAATAGAAGTGGGGATCGTAAGGAGAGCAATGACAAGAATTATGCCGACTACCCGAATCAGCAGTATTACACTTAATGCCACGAGGCATAATAATAAAAGATAAATGAATTTTGTAGGCAGACCGACTATTTCGGAAAACTCTTCATCAAAAGACAAAGCCTGGAACTCTCGAAATAGAAACGTCACAGCAAGAATTATGATTACATCCAGCACCAGCATAATAATTATATCAGAAAAAGGCACAGTCAGTATAGACCCAAAAAGGTAGCTGAATAAATCCGGTGCATATCCGGGTGCAAGGCCGATAAACAGTATTCCCAGGGCCATTCCCACAGCCCATAATATACCGATGGCTGAATCTTCGCTTATCCTGGTCTTTTTGCTTACCAGTCCTATGCCTATGGCGGACAGGATGCTAAATGGTATAGCCGTCAAAACAGGATTTATTCCTAACAAATATCCCAGACCTATGCCACCAAAGGCAGCATGAGTTATACCGCCGCTGATAAATACAATTCGTTTTACCACAACAAAAGTACCCATGATACCACAAGCCACACCTACCAGCACAGCAGCCATAAGGGCATTTCTCATAAAACCATATTGCAGGACATCAATCATCTTTTCTGCTTTCCAGCAACCTATGCGGTATAGAGGAATGAGGAACTCCGTGAACCAATAACTCTATGGGGCATTGATACATCTCAGAGATTTTGCTTAAACCATCTTTTGTAGAACCGTGATAATATATGCTGCCGCTGACACATGCGATTTTATCTATATATGTAGAAATAACACCTATATCATGGGATACCAGAACTATAGCCAATTTTTCACTTAATTTGTGTAAAAGCTCATAAAAAGACTGCTGCCATTTTTGATCAATACTGGAAACAGGTTCATCAAGCAATAATAACTTAGGCTCTGTGGCCAAAGCCCTGGCGATGAATATCCTTTGCCTTTGACCACCGGATAAGTTATTTATCTGTCGGTCTTTATAATCCTTCATATCCACCTTTTCAAGGACATCAAGGCATATATCTATATCTTCCTGGGAGTATTTTCTTCCCAGACTTTTTTTTCCCAATCTGCCCATAAGGGTAACTTCCATAACGCTTATGGGAAAATCAAAATCAGATTTGAATATCTGGGGCATGTATCCTATAGATTTTCTTCCCTTTTTTGGGGAAGTATCAAATACCTTTATAGTTCCACTGTCAGGTTTTAATAAACCAAGAATTAATTTTAATAGGGTGCTTTTCCCTCCACCGTTGGGGCCAATAATACCCAGGAAATCCTGTTCTTTAATCTCAAAGCTGACGTTTTCCAAAACAGGAGCTTCATCATAGGAAAAAAATACATCCTGTAATTTTACTATAGTCCTTTTTTTCATATTTATCCGCTTCATTTTAAAGTTTCTGGCGTGGATAGAAAATCTATGTTTAGATTATAACATAACGATTAACTTTATATCAAGGTGCAAGAGTATATTGAACCTGTCCCAAATTAGTGGGTTACAAAAAAATGCCATTTGCTGTATACTTCTCATGTCCGTTTTTATATATGAGCTTCTTCCGGTTTAAGTGTGGTTATCCATCAGCTTGTCATTCCTGCGAAGGCAGGAATACATTAGATCCGCATAAAGACTTTATTCGTGCCTTCGCAGGAATGACAAATGGAGGATATTTTTTTTCTTAATTGGACAATGTCTTTTACACCTTCACATTCAAACTGGATGAGCCAAAACTCCTGATACAGACTAAAAACTTTATTTTTTACTCCGTTCTTCGCAATAACACAGGGATGTAAAATTTATGCTTTGTTGATTATGTTGATTCTTGACAGCAAGTGTTCAATATGTTAGAATTTGCCTAACAGCTTAGCAAAAACATTTGACTTTTATAATGATAGAATAGGAGTATAATATGGAGAAATGGAAAAGATATACTTTATGGCTTATAGTTGTGGGTCTTGTGTTTTCCCTTGTAGTATGCCAGAAAAAGGTGGATCAGTCAAAAACTACTGAAACTAAAGAAACTACTGAAGTTATGAAAGATACAGAAATTCTGACAAACAAAGAAGAGCCTGAAGCCAAAAAAGCAGATGTTATGGAACATGTCAAAGCAACTGTAGAAAAAACAGAGCCTGCCAAATCTGATACACCAGAAGAAATTCTGAAAAAAGAGCCTATAACTACAATGGAGGAAAGCGTTGTGGAAGAAAAACCAGAAAAGGAAGAACCAGCTAAAGCATCAGAACCTGTAACAAAGGATAATGCCGCTGCTATTATAGAAATGGAAAAAGGCGGTAAAATCGTTCTGAAGTTTTATCCAAATGATGCACCTAATACAGTTGATAATTTTATAAAATTAGCTAATAAAGGTTTTTATAATGGACTAACCTTTCATCGTGTAATTCCCGGATTTGTAGCCCAGGGTGGTTGTCCCATCGGTGATGGAACTGGTGGACCAGGATACAAGATCAAAGCTGAATTTAATTCTCAGAAGCATCTTGAAGGTACGTTATCAATGGCCAGATCAAATCATCCGGATTCAGCAGGGAGTCAATTCTATATCTGCCTAGCTCGTCAACCACACCTTGATAACGAATATACCGTATTTGGTCAGGTGATGGAAGGCATGGACGTGGTTCATGGTATCGAAAAAGGCGATAAGATGAAGAGCGTTACCATTGTCCATAAGGATACTGTTAAAGCTGAATAAATACCTTTATAGAATTTAGCACTTTTAATAATGCCTCAGTCTGTTTCATGCGAAACACTGAGGTTTTTTTGTCTTTTTGTAATATGCTGAAGAAACTTTATGAAATTTGTATAAGGTTTGTAAGTAAATATGGTAGAATATTTACATTACTCTTTTTGCTTCTGGCTACATCACCTTATATATGGATTCAAATTAACTACTTTACCCCCGCTTATCAGGAGGTAGATCCCGACGGTTACCTGATCCTGGCCAAACGTATGGCAAAATTCAAACCCCTTGCTATTAAAGACAACGATCCCTTTATGTATCAAAGCCATGTATGGGTTGAAAACAGCAGAGGTGAAATTGCGCCAAAATTCGCCCCTGGTTATCCCGCCTTGATGTCCATAGCCTATAATATTGGTGGAGACAGGGCGATGTTTATCGTAAGCCCGATTATGGGTTTTTTGGGACTTATCGGGTGCTATTTTCTTTTCAGATTGTGGATGTCCAGAATAGCTGCTACTGCCGGGGTGCTTTTAATAGCCGCCAACACCATGTTTCTGGTATACTCAGGCTATTTACTCACTCATGCTTCCAATACCTGTTTCGTTGTCTGGGGTATGTCTTTTATATGGCGATGGTTAAGGGATAATAACACCATGTCCGGTTTGTTTGGTGGATTAATTTTGGGTGCAAGCATGACCATAAGGCATACCTCGGTTTTAATGGTGAGTGTGTTAATCGCGGCTATATTAATTAAATTATGGCGGCATTATAATAATGGAAAACCATATAATGAAATCTTAAAGCCTGTACTTGTTCTTTTTGGTGCATACTGCGTATTTCCCTTTATACTTATGGTTTATAATTATGCGGTCTTTGAATCTCCTTTTGTGACAGGTTATGGTCTTAGCCAGGAGCAGGGAGCATTTAAGCTGGCAAGTATATCAAAAAATGCCCGTATGTTAGCGTCTGGACTTAATACAGAGGGACTATTCCTGTTATTTCCATTGGGCATAGCTGGCATACTGCTTTCGGGTTCTATGGGTGATTCGATAATGCAGATTCTCTGGGTATTACCTGTATACCTTCTTTATACATCCTATTACTGGGCTTTTGGAAACATGGCCTATTATCGATTTCTTATAGTAACTTTCCCATGTTTCATCGGTGCAGCATGTGCTTTGCTAGATACTGTAAAAAATTCAAACATCCGGAAGATTTTTACGTTTATTATTATAGTTTCCATGATTTTTTTTGTTCAGAAGGATTTTATGAAGGGTCGGCTAAAAGGTACTCTGGCTGATTTACCGTCACAGAGTCTTGCGTATTCGGCAGAAATAATGGCAGATCAACTGGAAGACGACGCCGTAATTTTCTCCCAGCGTCCTGTATTTTGTTATATTGGTACGGTAGAAAATTTCCGTTTTTATGATTTGAATATATTTACATCTGCATATGGTAATTCTGCGTTTAAAGAAGGGGTTCAGCCAAAACGTCAACCTGTAAGGAATAAAAGATTTCGGGAATTCTATTCAAAGCTAACTGATGAGAATCTTCAAGAAAAAAAGCAGGATTTGATAGACAAATTCCTGGAAAATGGACGACAGGTAATATATTTCATACCTGAAAGCGTAGCTGTTGCAGAAAAAAAACAAATATGGAATAATTATCGGTGGATTTTACTTAATGAAATTGAGGTATATACATCAAATGATAAGAATTCAAAAGCCCTATGGAAACTTTACGAAATAGTAATTGCTAAAAAATCCATATCACTTAACTTTCATTCCTGCAAAAGCAGGAATGACAGTGTAAAATAGTCACTTATATTTACCACACTAAATCCGTAAGAACCACATATGTTTCATCTTTTAACGATTACGAAATAATAAAGATTGCATTGTTTGGCAAAGGCTTAAAATCATTAGGTTAGGACAACTTTTTACTGGATAGGTTTCCTTTGACTTTTATAACTTTGTGTGATATATTGATTATACTTGAAAATATAGGCAACAGTTTATAATTAAATATCACTTCATACTAAATTTATCTGTAATTTAGAAGGGAATGGGGAAGAATATGAATGATTTATATAAAAAACACCGATTTTTAATACTTTTCATAGCTTTAATATTTGTAACCATAACATTGGATGCAGTAGCTATAATCGAAGTTAAAGTAGAACCGGAGAAAACTGACGTTATTAAAGACGAAATTTTTACTGTAGACATAAATGTATACGATGTAAGTAATTTAATGGGTTATCAGGTAAATGTATTTTATGATCCTGAAATTCTGGAAGTTGTTTCCGTTGAAGAGGGAACACTTCTACCTGCTGAAAATAAAACCTGTGTACCCCTGAATTTGACTGTTGCCGGTCAGGTAGGGAATATCGCATGTACAGCATTAGGAGCAAATTCTGTAAACGGCGATGGAACTGTTGGTACTATAACCTTTAAAGCTCTGGATGTTGGTGAAAGTCAAATAAGTGTCAATGATCTGGGGGCAGTTGAGGTTAAATTCGTTAATGAAGAGCTTGTTAATTTGGATTTTACAATTCAGAACGCTACTATAAATGTTGGATTATCAAAACCAGTAGTTTCGGATATCCCCGATCAAACTA
Organism: Candidatus Poribacteria bacterium; assembly: GCA_014730235.1. Taxonomy (GTDB): domain Bacteria; phylum Poribacteria; class DTPJ01; order DTPJ01; family WJIO01; genus WJIO01. The sequence goes on along the minus strand of WJIO01000354.1, from coordinate 5,252 downwards.
TACAGGAAGGTGAAAATTTCACCAATATATCCCTGGATGATTTTGTCACTGATGATGACAACACAGATGCTGAAATAACTTGGACATATAGCGGAAGCACCGATCTTAATATTGCTATCAATAACAGGACTGCTACTGTTACAACCCCTGATGAAGATTGGAACGGCAGTGAAACCATAACATTTACAGCAACAGATCCAAATAACCAAACAGACAGTGACGAGGTGGTATTTACAGTCAACCCGGTCAATGACGCACCGGTAATCTCCGCTGTAGATGATGTTACTGTGGAAGAATCTGATTCTGTATTTACATTTTCTATCCCACTGGATGACATCGTAAATGATATTGACAACGATAATGAAGAGATAGAGTGGACATTTAGCGGTAATGTTGATCTGGTTGTTGAAATCAGTCCAGACCGCGTGATGACTGTTACCGGGCCTGATGTGGATTGGAATGGAAGTGAAACTATAACCATAACAGCTACTGATCCGGGTAACCTAAGCGACAGTGAAGATATAACCTTCACTGTTACAGGCGTTAATGATGCTCCTGTAGTTTCGGATATACCAGACCAGACAATACAAGAAGGGGAAAACTTTACCGATATACCACTTAACGATTATGTGACTGATGTGGATAACGATTTAACGGAAATCATATGGTCATACGAAGGAAACACCAATCTCAGCCTGGAAATTACTGAAAATGTAGCTTCTATCACTGTTACAGATGAAAACTGGACCGGCAGTGAGACTATAACCTTCACAGCAACAGACCCAGATAACCTAAGCCATAGTGATGATGTTACCTTTACCGTAACCGATGTTAATGATGCTCCTGTAGTTTCAGATATACCTGATCAGACCACTGAAGAAGGTGGAATATTCACTGGTATATTCCTGGATAATTACGTTACTGATGTGGATAATGAAACAGATGAAATTACATGGTCTTATACCGGAAATACCGACCTCATTGTAGAAATAACCGATAATGTAGTTAATGTTAATATACCTGAGGAAGATTGGACAGGCAGCGAAACAGTTACCTTCACAGCAACAGATCCATCAGGTCTCAGTGACAGTGATGATGTAACATTTACCGTTACCAATGTAAACGACGCTCCTGTAGTTTCGGATATACCTGATCAAACCATACAGCAGGGAGAAACATTTGCGGATATAGCTTTGAATGATTATGTAACCGATGTGGATAATGAGGATGCAGAAATAACATGGTCATTCACAGGAAACGTTGACGTTAATATCGAAATTACCGATAATATTGCTGCAATAACCACAGATGCAAGCTGGACAGGCAGTGAAACTATCACGTTTACCGCCACAGATCCAGATGGCTTGAATGACAGCGATGAAGTAACCTTTACCGTTGAATCTACAGTATTATTAGGCGATGTCAATGGTGATGGTACAGTCCGTTCCAATGATGCTATTTTAATACTGCGAATAGCTGCCGGACTAATGACTCCTACTGATTCCCAGAGACTGGCAGCGGATGTCAATCAGGACGGCAACATAAGATCTAACGATGCTATATTAGTTTTAAGGATAGCAGCCGGTCTCGCCGCTCCAGATATAAAAAGACAAGCGGCAGGTATTGTAAATATTAAACTTGAGGAAGCATATGGTTTAGCTGGATCAAGGATCAGCGTTCCGTTGAATATTGACAGGAAATCCGTCCTTGGCGGTGGTGATCTGTCTATTGTTTATGATCCCAATGTGCTTCAGGCTGTTGAAGTTAATTCGGTATCTGACAGACTTCTGATGGCATCCAGAATAAACGATTCCGGAATTATCAGAATATCTTTCGCAGGCGCTGAAATGATGAAATCGGGAAATATAATTAATCTGGAATTTGAAATACTGGATGACAGCAGTTCAGAAATATCCATCAGGGATATAGGTTTGTATTCTCTTGATGGAATTCCTATGAACGCTGTTGCAGTAAATGGAAGTTTTGAATCGTGGGCTTTAGCACCAGAAAAGACCATTTTGTTCCAGAATTATCCCAATCCATTTAACCCGGAAACATGGATACCATTCCAGCTTAGAGAACAGAGCGAGGTTAAAATTAGCATATACAACGCGCTGGGAATACTGGTTCGGGAACTGGATCTGGGGAGCAAAGCCGCTGGAACGTACACAAGCAGAGATCGGGCAGCTTATTGGGATGGTTTGAATGATAGCGGAGAAAAGGTCTCCAGTGGTATATATTTCTATAACATAAAGACAGATAAATATAGTTCTGTAAGGAAAATGACAATAGTCCAGTAAATAAATGGGAGAATATATAATGAAGCAGAGGTTTTGCTTCTCGGTATTGCTCTTTATTATTACAATCCGGGTTTTTCCCTCATACTCCGCAAATGTTTTCATTGATCCTTCTCAGCAGGAAATAAAATCTGTTGGTGATAGGCTGGTTGTTGGAGTTAGTATTGATGATGTTGAAGATTTATTTGCCTACCAGTTTACCCTGGTTTTTGATCCTGAGGTTCTGGATTTTGCAGGAATCCGGGAAGGTGATTTCCTGAAGGATGATGGAACTGAAACATTTCCCATGATTAGATCAGGGGATGATGATTCCGATGCGGTAAAATTTGGTGAAACAAACTTCAACATTATTAACAGCATTAAACAAACCGGTATTATAAATATTCTCAATACCAGATTAGGCAGTAATTCCGGAGTGTCTGGAACAGGAAGCATTATTGATCTTCAGTTCAAACTCAAGGATACTGAAAATTGTTCTGTGAAATTACAAGATGTTATTCTTGCAAACTCTGATGATGCTCAACTCATACCTTTTAATATTCAAAATGGTGAGATTCTATATTCGCCTGATTTACCTTCAGTGATAAAAGAATATTCTGATGGAAGCCCAATGCTGGTGCTTCAAGCTGATTATCAGAATACTCCGGGTAGTGTATATGTTGACGTCTGGATCGGCGAGATGGAAATTAAAACAGGTCAGTTTCTGGAGTATCAGATGATAATGTTCTCCGGAAATCCGTCCTTTCAGGGTTCAGTTGAACTGCATACCAGCGATGGAAGCAATCTCAACCTGTCAGAGTCAGTTGATCAAAATGGTATCAGCACCAGTCCAGAATCTGATCTCAGTAATTATGCCAGGGATAATTGGTATCATCGTAAAATTTCACTGGATGCCCTTGCTGGTAAAGTTTTAAAAGGCATAACCATTGCCACAGCCAGTCAGGATAATCTGGATGGTATATTCAGGTTATATGTGGATAACATACAGATTACTGATGGCGAATATATATTAAAATCAATTTACATAGATGATTCATTCGTACCTGTGACAGGTACGAATGAATCCACAGAAACGACATTCTTTGATGCTGAAGGAGTGGTTGATTATCGGGTCAGTATAGTAGGAACTACCAATATCAATCCAAAGAGAAACACCATGATTTCATGGGGGAAAATTAAGTCCTTTAAATAGTTACCCAAAAAGTTTATTTGTGACTTTATTTCCCCGGAAAAATACAGAAACTTTTTAGAAATTGCCTATAGCATTTTTTGAAAAATGTTTAATTATTATATGTTTATTATTAATATTTAGCACCAGTATACTTGCACAGGAAACATTAGAAGAAATACTGGAAAGCCAGGGCCAAATTCCCACCTATGAACAAAAGCCAGAACCCCTTGTATTGTTTGGCATGCCCGATGAAACACCCCCCAGAATTTCTGCCGAAGATATTCTATCTGCAATAGTATCCGAAAGAGATATTAACATTGAAAATGCGCTTATAGAAGGTGATCTGGATATAGTTATGTCTGCCGGTGAGTTGAATCTGGATGAAAAAGGAAACTTTATAATTTACTCAGATGTGGTTATTCGTTCCTGTGATATTGAAGGTTATACCTTGTTTAGCTCAACCAATTTTGCCGGAGAATCCAGTTTTGACTCCACAAGGTTTAAGGGTGATGCCGATTTCCTTGGTGCTGTGTTTAATAATTACGCTGCTTTCAGTGCTGTATCCTTTCATGGATATGCTGATTTTACCGGTGCTAGATTTTATGATAACGCCCATTTTATATCGGCAAAATTTCACGGTGATGCCGATTTTAAGTTTTCTGTTTTTGACAAAGAGGCGTTTTTTACTTCCGCGGTTTTTAGAAAAAATGCTGATTTTTCCAACTCAACCATGAGTAGATTTACCGACTTCATGGACACTACCTTTACTCTCGGTTTATACTTCCGTAGAGCTTCTCTTGAGTTACCTGCGAACTTTGAGGGTGTTAATTATCACGAAAATACAGTTATATCAGGTTTTTGGAACGACGTAATATGCAATATTATTAGTTTCATAACCCGGGATAAGTTGAATTTACCAAGACGAACGGTTACAGATTTTTACCAACTGGATACCGGGATAATTCTGGATAGCTCAACCAACCCTTACCTTAAAAGATATATTAATGATGAACAATGGATAAGGTCATGGAGAAAAAGCATATGGTGGAGGGAATTGCTGTTTATTTTATGGGAAGCATCATCTCACTGCGGTAGAAGCATAGAACTCTGGGCGGGTTGGTCTGCTATTATAGCATTTATATTTGGTATTATATACTGGCGATTTTTCCCGGATAAAATCGCATACAGCGTTGGTGACCTTAGTGAAGATCGATTATGCTTTCGAAGCTATATGTATTATAGCGTAGTAACCTTGACAACTCTGGGTTATGGTGATATAGTTCCTCTGACAAACAAAGCTCGGCTTGTGGTTGGTATTGAAGTAATTTGCGGGTATGTTATGCTGGGTGGTCTGGTTAGTATATTCGCGACTAAATTCGCTACAAGAAGTTAGGATGCAGGAATTTTAATGGTATTTTTCATGTTATTACAAAGAGGTTAACTAATACTAAATTTGGGGATTTCTGGTTTTTACAAACCTGATTAATATAATAACGGAGGATAATATTATGAGAGAACAAGTGGAAGAAATTTTGAAAGACGTGGCAAAAGCTCTGAAAAGGGATGGCGGGGATATCGAATTAGTAGATATTGAAGATAATGTCGTTAAAGTTCGGTTGAAAGGTTCATGCGCAGGTTGCCCATTTTCTCAGATGACTATTAAGAATTTTGTGGAAAAAGAGCTTAGAAATGCTATACCTGAAATAGAAAAAGTAGAAGCAGTTCCAGTTAAATTATAAATTTTCATAAAAAAACCTATATAAAAAAGGCACGCGGTCACCGCG
>WJIO01000353.1 GCA_014730235.1 Candidatus Poribacteria bacterium | reverse complement strand
TTTCAGTGCTTAAAGAGAGACTAGCAAATGAAAATGCTATCAGGCTGTCATTCCTGCGAAACTCTTATTCCTGCGAAAACAGAAATGACAAACATCTGATTTTGAGGAGAAAAGCTGAATGTCCAATGAAAACTTTGAGGTCATTGGCGTTGATCTTGGGGCAACTGATACAAAGATCGCCAGGGTAGGCGCCGACGGTCAGCTTAGAAGTGATATTAAAATTGTCAAGACTGTTCCTGAGCCAAAGGAATATATGAAAAAACTTAAAGATGCACTTGCTGATCTTGCTGATGATAGTGTTAAGGCAGTAGGTATGGGTATTCCTTCGTGGGATGGTCAAAGTGAAACTATACAGCATTCACCTAATATGCCTAAATTCGAAGGACTTGCTGTAGGTAAAGAGCTTGAAAAAGAAGAAAAATTAAAAAGCCTGAAGATAGTTATAGATAACGATGCCAATGTGGCTGCTGATGGTGAACGCAGATTCGGCGGCTGGCCTGAAGGAACGCTGGTTGTCTATACCCTGGGCAGTGGAATTGGCGGTGGGGTTATTTTACATCTGAAAGAACTGGATCGCTATTACAAATGGAAAGGTGATACCTTCAAAGGCGCGGAGTTGGGTCATGTCACAATCCCTACACCCGAAGGCAGAGAAAGCAGAATTTGTGGATGTGGTCATTTGAACTGCCTTGAGTCTCATGCTGCTGCTACCTCAATAAGGGATATAGGCGATAAGTCTGTATTAAAGGCTTTGACGAATGGGAAGAGAAGCCTTATACTTGATAAAATCTATAACGATCCCAAAGTAAAGCCCGATTTATTATGCGGCGATGCTCAGGAACTTGTCAAATATATCCAACCCCTTCATGTGAACCAGGCTGCGGAAGAAGAGGATGAGATAGCTTTAGAGATAGAAAATCAAACTGCTCAAGCTTTAGCCTATGGCATCCGAAATGTAGTACAGATATTCGATCCGGTTATAGTTGTGCTGACTGGCGCAATGAGAAACTGGAAGAATATGGTAGATAAAGCTGAGAATATCTATAAGAACATGATGGGCGTTGTTCCGGCTGTTCCTATTGGTATATCGAAGCTTGATAACGCGGGCATAGTTGGCAGTGCCGCTATGGCCTTTGATTTTGTTTAATTAATAGAATTTAAAAAAGTGGTCTTCTCGCTATAGTTTAATTAACGACCAGACCAGTAGTTAAATGGAGAAGTAAATTGGCTACTTATAAGGTTGAGTTTAAACCTGACGGAAAAATAGCAGATGTTAAAGAAGGCACAAACATTAAAGACGCTGCGGCGTCGGTTGATATTGTTATCAACTCTCCCTGTGGTGGGGAAGGAACATGTGGAAAGTGTCGTGTTGTAGTAAAAGGTAGTAATCTGAGTATACCTACCGAGGCTGAGGAGAGATTAATTTCCAGTGAAAACCTGAAAAAAGGTCACAGACTGGCATGCCAGACAAAGGTTTTGGGTGATATGGAGGTAAATGTTCCAGAGGACTCAAAAATTGCAGAAAGCAAAATCCTTTCAGATGGAAAAGGTCAGCTTGTAAAGCTTCATCCAAATATATCCAAAGTATACTTAGAACTTGATGAGCAAACTCTGGAAAACCAGATCGCCGATTTATCCAGCCTTGAAAAGAATCTGGATCTTAACGGTGGAAAACTTGTGGCAGAACTGGACGTTTTATATAAAATGTCAGAGATAATCAGGGATTCTAAATATAAGGTAACTGCCGTCCTGGATGGAAACACGCTTATTGATATTGAGCCGGGTAACACCTTAGGGAAAAAGTACGGCCTGGCTGTGGATATTGGAACAACATCGGTTGTCTGCAATGTGGTAGATTTAAATAATGGCTCAAATATATCTGTAGCTTCGGCATTAAATACACAAGGCGTTCATGGTGCTGATGTTATATCCAGAATTAATTATACTGTAGAAAACGAAAACGGCCTTGAGGATTTAAATAGACGGGTTGTTCAGGTTATAAACCAGATCACTGAATATGCCTGTAATGAGGCCGGCGTTGATCCGAATAATGTCTACGAGGTTACAGTAGTAGGCAATACTACAATGATCCACCTTTTCCTGAAAATTCCTCCCAAGTATCTGTCTTTGATCCCTTATGTGCCGGTGGTCAGCGATCCTGTTGAGACCAGGGCATACAGGTTAAACCTGAATGTTAATTCCAACGCTAATGTGTATGTATTGCCAAGTATCGCGGGTTTTGTTGGTGCTGATACTGTGGGGGTTATCCTGGCTTCGGATTTACATAAAAGCGACACTATTAAACTGGCTATTGATATTGGAACCAACGGTGAACTTGCTCTGGGATCAAAAGATAAGCTTATGACCTGTTCATGTGCCGCCGGGCCAGCTTTTGAGGGTGCAATGATAACTCATGGCATGAGAGCCGCTCCCGGAGCTATAGAGAGAGTTGAACTTAAAGATAAACCTGTCTGTCAGGTGATCAGAGGAGGCCATGCCATAGGAATATGCGGATCTGGTCTTATTGATGTTGTGGCGGAGATGCTAAAGTTGGGTATTGTGGACAGCACAGGGCGCATGCTATCAGCCGATGAAGTTGGATCAAAAATACCCGATGGCCTTAAAGAATATTTGAAAGAAAACGATGAATATGGCCGTCATCTGGTGCTGGATAAATCCAACGACCGGGAAGTGGTTATTACCCAGAAAGATGTTCGTCAGGTGCAGTTGGCCAAAGGTGCTATTGAAGCTGGTGTAAATATTTTAATGAAGACTATGGGTATTTCTCTGGACGATGTTTCAGAAGTCCTGATGGCCGGGGCTTTTGGTAATTATATTAAGGGTGAAAATGCTATCCAACTGGGTCTTATACCTAAATTTCCGTTGGAAAAAGTCAACTTTATAGGTAATGCGGCTGCCGCCGGGGCCAAGATGGCTTTGATGTCAAGGGAAGCCCGTAAAACGGCTGAAACTATTGCAAAAAACACAGGTTACATGGAATTAGCCGTTGACCCGGATTTTCAGAATGAGTTTATGATGGCCATGATGTTTCCTGAATAAATTTATTACATGAGGTATGCTTCAACGTACCCAGTATCTGGAGGTATAAATGCCAAAGAAAAAGAAGAAGATAAACTTCGGTGTAATAGGTCTTGGTATGGGACGCTTTCATCTGGAAGGTTATCTAAAAGCTCCCAATGCCGAAGTAGTTGGACTTGCTGATATAAACGAAAATCGTCTGGAAAATGCCAAAGATCATTACGGTATCAAAAAGGTTTTTACTGACTATAAAGATCTGCTGGATATGAAAGAACTGGATGCAGTCAGTATCGCAGTGCCCAATTTTCTACACAAACCCATAACCATAGATGCCTTGAAAGCTGGCAAACATGTTATGGTGGAAAAACCTATGGCTCTGAACGCTGAAGAAGGTCAGGAAATGCTGGAGACTGCCAAGAAAAATGACCTTATACTTATGCTCCATTTCAATAACCGCTATAGAGGTGACATCCAGTATATAAAGAAATGTGTGGAAGCCGGTGATTTTGGGGAAATATACTTCGCCAAGACAGGCTGGATTCGCCGTCGAGGTATTCCCGGTGCTGGCGGATGGTTCACCACAAAAGCCAAATCGGGCGGTGGGCCGTTAATTGATCTGGGAGTCCATGTTATAGACATGACCATGTATATGATGGGATCACCCAAACCTGTGGCTGTCTCCGGTTGTGTTGTCCAGAAATTCCCGCAGGTTGTGGGTAAGGGAACATTTGACGTGGAGGATTTTGCCTCTGGATATGTGCGCTTTGAAAACGGCGCAACTATGGCTGTAGAGATAAGCTGGGCAATGAACTGCGCTTCGGAAAGGCAATATTCTGAGATTTACGGAACCAAGGCTGGTGCGACTCTAAATCCATTGACCATATGGAGTGACAGAAATGGAATTCTGGAGGACATAAGCCCTCAAAATCCCAAAGGCTTATCTCAGTTTGAGCATTTTGCCGATTGTATTATGACAGGCAAAATTCCTATAAGTCCGGGTGAACATGGTGTTTTGATGATGAAGGTATTGGATGCTATATACGAATCATCTAAAACCAAAAAAGAAGTTATTATAAACTGGGATTAATATAAAATTACCAAAAACAAAGCCGGTTCGATTAATCGAACCGGCTTTGTTTTTCACTCTTAGTTTGTCTTATCTTTGTAACCATATAACCTCAGGCTGTTCAGAATCACCAGCACTGTAACTCCCACATCAGCAAAGATAGCCAGTACCAAATTACTCAAACCGATAATGGCTAATATCAGAAAAAACAACTTGGTTAGTATTGCAAAGAAAACGTTAAATCTTATTTTATTTACACACTTCTTACCCAGACCAATCAGATATGGAACCATATCCAGATTATCTTTCATCAAGGCAATATCGGCATTTTCAATAGCTACATCTGAACCAATAGCACCCATAGCAATACCTACCGAAGCAGTTGCCAACGCCGGAGCATCATTTACACCGTCACCGACCATAGCCACATGCTTGTAATCCTCAATAAGCTCTGACATCTCCTGAGCTTTTCCACCCGGTAGAAGTTCAGCTCTTACGTCTTTTATACCCAGATTAGAGGCGACGAATTCTGCTGAGTCCCTGTTATCTCCTGTTAAGATGACCGGGTTTATTTTGTACTTTAAAAGTCTTTCAATGACGGATTTACTCTCTTTTCTTATTTCGTCAGTTACGCCTATAACACCCTTTACACCTTTGTTGTCGCTGGTGATAATAGCTGTTTTACCTTGTTTTTCAAATTCCTTTACCTTTTCAAAGACTTTTTCATCTACCTCATGCTCTTCCTTGACAAATTTTATGCTTCCCAGACAGTGATGACCGCTGACACACACAGTACAGTTGCCTTTTATACCTTTACCGGGAACTGCCTGAAAATCTATATATTCGTGGACATCAAGCTGTCCTTCCTGAGCTTTTGATATAATACTTTTAGCGATGGGGTGCTCCGAATAGGATTCGATACCGGCGGCGCAGGCGATAACATCCTCTTCCGTACCTCGAAATGGCACAATATCTGAAACCACAGGCTGACCTTTAGTTAATGTCCGGGTTTTGTCCAGAGCTATGGCCTTTATCCTGCCTATCTCCTCAATATACTTCCCACCTTTTATCAGTATACCTTTTTTGGTTGCGTTACCTATAGCCGAGAATATGGAAACCGGTGTGGATATAACCAGCGCACATGGACATGATATAACCAGAATAGTTAAGGCCCGCTCAAAATATTCGTTAAATGGTTTGCCCATAAACAGCACGGGGATCAACACAAGCAAAAGGGCGGTGAATACCACCAGGGGAGTATATATCCGGGCAAATCGTTCGATAAACCTCTGAGATGATGATTTCTTTGCGGCAGACTTATATGTGAGGTCAATAATTTTAGAAAGGGTTGTGTCCTTTGACTCTTTTGTTACCGCTATTTCCATGTAACCTTCTTTATTTGTAGTTCCAGCATAGACTTCATCACCCGGAAATTTTCCGCTGGGCAACGGTTCTCCTGTTATGGAGGTTTCGTCAACTGATGAATTTCCCTCAACGACAACACCGTCAAGGGGAATCTGATCACCGGGTTTTATGGCGATTATTTCACCGGCTTTAATATCCTCAATGGGTATTTTCTTCTCTTCTCCCTTTATCAAAGCCGATTTAGGGACTTTTTCCACCAGTTCCTTGAGGGATTTCTGGCTTCGTTCAACTCCATAATCCTCTAAAGTTTCACCCAGGGCAAATAAAACAACGATTATCACAGCTTCCGCATAGTGTCCAAGATATATAGCCCCAAAAGAGGCGATAGTCATCAGCAAATTTATATTGGAAAAATTCAACCTTATAAGACTTTTCAAGCCGCTGATTATTATGTGCCTGCCAAAAAACAGCACAATAGCCAGGGATATGGGAAGCTCGATCCATATAGGAAAATGTATGGAAAAAAATGAAAGGATTTCAAAGGGCGCAACGATTATTAATGTTGCTAAAAGCCAGAGAAATTTCCTGTTTTTTAAAAGCCCCTCATTTTCTTTTTCTTCAATACTACAATGATCTTCATTTTTACAACAGGTTTCACAGGACATGATGTTCACCTCCTGTTGTTAGGGACAATAAATTATTCAAGTACCATATTATAAATATAAACAACTTAAATACAATAAAAATTTCAATTATCTTTCAACTATGAATCCAGTAGATCATCAATAGCCTGTCTGGTCTTCTGGAATCGCGTCTGGAATACTTCCATGAACTCAGGAGAATTCAGATCGGTATCAGAATCAATCAATATTCCCGGAGTCCACCCCCTGTGGGTTATTTGTAACCTTATTTGCCTTTTCTGGATATGGGGATTAATACACTTTACCCCGCGATAGCTTATCTCAATCCTGCGGGGATAGTAATGGAATTCACACTTTTTGGGTAATTCTTTCTGCAATAATTCCAGGAGTTTTTTCACCTGATCCCTTATATCCCTGTATGATCTGGATATTATCCACTGGGCATCGTAGGTTACCGGTGCTTTTTCCTTGTCAACCCTTTCAAATATTTCGGGTATATTCTGTTCCATCTCCATTATAGTGGCATCATCAGCTTTGCTGAGTCCATCGTAGACAAAACCTTTACTCCGAGTACCGGAATTTACAAAACCTAGCTTCATAAGCAAATACCGGGCTGGGCTTACATCAATAGGATGACCATTCCAATCGCGTATGTTAATTTCCTTGTAGCTTTCTACCGGCGGGGGATTGTCCACAAGCTGCATTATGGTTCTGATAGCCTTTTCTGCCATCTGGTCTGTTAAATCAGCTAAGATTTTTATATGATTTGAGGAAATTGCATAGGAAACAATAGGCTTGCCATATTGGCAAACCACATAATTATGGGGAGTATTACCCAGCTTTACATCCTCTCCGGCTTCGTCTGTCAGACTCAGAAAGCTGGTAAAGGCGTTGGCCGGATCAATGACATTCAGCAATATCATGGGTTCATCAGGATCAAAGTTTGGGGAGTTTTCATCATCAGATTCTGGATTTCTGAGCTTTGCCTCCCTTAGCAATTCCACCGTTTCAGGATAGGCAAACTGCTCACCGGAAAGCTCCTGCACAAAGAACCCCCGGCGTATTTTTCCCAGCAGTTCCATCTTTATCAGGGCTTTTCGTATGTCACCCCATGACGGCGTTCCCTGCTCCCGTTTCATACAGTCTTTACACATAATCCCGTATCGTTTCAGCAGCAGTTCCGCCCACTTTGCCGCCCGTACTTCTGCTTCCATTGTTTCCATAGAGTCTGGCAGCAGTCTTTCAGTAGGTACCCACCTTCCCAGGGTAGGATCAAGCCTGCGATAGTCCAGCATGTGCTTTATGATATAATCAACAGTGACGCCTTTACTCCAGGGTTTTTTGAATAAATCATAACACCCTGAAAGACCGCTGGTGAAACCGGCATGACGTATAGATTCATAGCCATCATTGGTGGCCTCACCCGTCCACACCAGATGCCAGATAGCACGAAGGACGTAACGCCAGTCAATATCGGTTGTCTTTACGATATCGTCGAAAAAACTCGGACCGTTTTTACGTAGGTAATCCCTGACGGCGTTGCATTGTTCGGGTATATCTTCATCCCATTTGTCAACTTTCATGTCAACTTCCTTCGGGTTGGTAACTACCCAATCCCGATCCTCCCGGAAGCAAAAACCGATCCTTCCCCGCTTGAGGGATTTGTAATCAAACCTCCGCCAGAACACCTGACCACTGTAACAAAGCCTGTCCAGCATGGAGTTATTGTAATCTTTAACCCGGGATGGCAGCATATCCCGTTCAATAACGCCCTGCAAAACCTCATACCCCTGGAGCTGTCCTATAGCTTCCGTCAATCCGTCAACACCTGAAAGCCGGGTATCGGGATGCACATGCTGCCACCGGATAAGGAAATCATTGTATTCCTCCGGTGTAGCTGGCTCCATTTCCTTACGCAGACGGTTGAGAGTCAGGCGGTGAATCTCCTCCAGGTTTGCCTTGTAACACCACTGGGGGAATGATTTGGTTGGCACGTATTCTCCGCTGACTATACTTCCTTCTTCGTAAAGGTCGGAAAGAATAGAACCTACAAAGGTATCGGAAAAGCCGTAGCGTTCCATTATTTCGTATTTGGTTACAGGCCCGTGTGTCCTCATAAACCTTTCCACCAGGATTTTTCGGGCTTCCAGGCGTTCCATATCCTGTTCAAGTATGTTCTCAGGAATCCAGCTATCTACAGAGACATACTCAACGCGGGTATTTTCCGAATCCATATCCGCGCTGAGGGAAAATTGGGGATGAAGCCTCAGTACCCGGTAACCGTTTATAAGCTTTTCCATGGGTTTTTCAATACCGCTTTTCACAGGTATTCGGCTTAGAGACACTGCCCCTGATTTTTTCAGGTATTCCAGAATCTCATCATCTTTATCATCCGTCTTTATGTCAATACCAAAAGCCGCCCGGTAAAGTGGGAAATTCTCTGTGGTAATCCATCGCTCCCGGTTAGTCTCTGTGGTGGACAGGGGAACCCGAATAATCCGATGATCCTTCACCAGTTCCATCATCATCTGTCCTGCATCGTCCAGGCTTCGATCCTGTATGGATATTTCATCATCAGGAATAAGCACCAGGTCGCCTAAATCTGATATAACCCTTGCTAATTCGTTGGCATCCCTGGCTTTTCGCTGAGGATCAGTGTGTTGTAATCGGGATTCTACAGACTGGACGGCTTCTTCGTCCAGCAGATTTCGCAGTGTTTCCTCATCCAGAATCTGCCTCAAAACCTCCCGGTGAAGGTGCATCATCCTGCTTTTGCGTTCACGATCCGAGATAGTGCCAAAGTCGCCATATTGACCTACCAGTAACAGGGTATGGGTAAAAGGCGATGGGATTTTTGTATCTATAACATTAGATGTAATAATGCCGTTCTCAAAATTTTCCAACACTTTCAACAGATTTGGCACATCCAGGGATTCGTTCATACACTCCCGCATAGTCTCCAGTATCAGGGGGAATGTCTTATCTTCTCTACAGGCTTCCAGCAACTCAGATGCCCGGAGATTTTGTAGCCATACTGGTGTTTTCCTGCCTTTATATTCCCTGAGTACCAGCAATGCCCGGACAGCGTTATGCCGAAATCTTGAGGCAAATACCGGGGAGTTGAATACGGCTTCCTGTAGCAAATCGTCCACGTTATCAATGTTTACCAGATCAAGCACTTCATGGGGATCAATCTCTTTTTCCGGAGGCATTGTCAAAAGAATCCCATCATCCACAGTGGCATATTGTATGCGGAATCCGTATTTCTTTCTTATGGCTTCAGTTATGGCCATAGCCCAAGGATCATTCATGCGGATACCAAAGGATGAATGAATTATTATCTGCTGTTGTCCCAGTTCGTTGTGGAAGTGTTCCACCATCACCAATTGATCCGATGGTATATGATCCATAACGGATTTCTGCTCCCGGAAGTACTCGTATATTGACTTGGCCCCGTTTTCGTTTACAAAATATTCGTCAACAAGCCAGTTCTCGATCTCTGATATTGTTTTATCCAGCATGGCATCCATAGTTCTGCGGAATTTTCCCACCAATACACCCAAGTCATAAGTGCGGGAATCCCTGTCTCCGCCCCAGAAGGGAATAGTCGGTGCTTTGCCATAAACATCTTCCACCACCACCCGGTTTTTTTCTATACCTGTCACCTGCCAGGACGAGCTACCCAGTATGAATATATCGCCGGTGTGTAGTTCTTCAACGAACCCCTCGTCTAATTGCCCTACTTTGGTCTTACGCGCTCCGAAATACACATCGTAGTCGTTCACATCAGGTATAGTGCCGCCTGATCGAAAAGCAATTAAGCGCGCGCTGCGTTCCGGTCTGAGGATATTATTTACCTTATCCCAGCTTATCTTGGCATAGGGAGGGCGCTCCATACGGAAGGAGTAATTTGCCGCCAGCATGTCCAGCACCCGGTCAAAATCATCCCTTTCTAAATCCTTAAAGCAGTATGAATGACGCATCAGACGGTAGAGATCATCAGCTTCCCAGTCATCTGCAGCCACTGCCGCTGTGATCTGTTGGGCCAGGACATCCAGACAATTCATGGGGATTCGCGTTGTGTCAATCTCACCTTCCATAATAGCCCATACCAATACAGCCGATTCTACCAGGTCATCCCTGTCAGTTACCAGCAAACGTCCTTTGCTGGTAGCGTTAAGCAGGTGTCCAGCCCGACCAATGCGCTGCATACCTTTTGATACGGATTTGGGAGACTGTATCTGGCAAACCAGGTCTATGCTGCCCACATCAATACCAAGCTCAAGAGACGAAGTAGCCACCAGGGCATCCATCTCGCTGTTCTTCAGCTTGTTTTCCATGTCCAGCCGGACATTTTTGGACATGCTTCCATGATGTGCTCCAACATTTACAGGATTTTCCTCCGAAAGCTCGTTTAACCTGAGGGATGTCCTTTCAGTCTTGTATCGGCTATTGGTAAATATGAGGGTCGTATCATGTTCATGCACCATAGAAAGCATGTGGGCGTAGGATGAACCCCATATAGCGTCAAAGTGGGATTCCAGAAGGTTGTCCACCGGAGATATTACCCTCACGTTCAGGTCTTTTCGCGCCCCTACGTCCACGATCTCACAATCTCTGGGATTGCCATCATTATCAACACCTACCAGGTATTTTGCTATCCTGTCCAGCGGCTTCTGGGTGGCTGAAAGGCCAATCCGGGTAAAATCCTCCCGGGCGAAGTCCTGTAATCTCTCCAGAGAGGATGATAGATGCACCCCTCGCTTGTTGTCGGACATTGCGTGGATTTCGTCAACAATAACATATTTCACAGTTCGCAGGGCTTCCCGGAATTTCTGTGTTGTCAGGATTATAAAGAGGGACTCAGGGGTGGTTATAAGTATGTGGGGAGGACGTCGGGCCATTCGTGCACGCTGACTCTGAGTTGTGTCACCGGTTCGCACTTCTGATCTAATATCAGGTACATCTGTAATATGTCTTTTAGCGTAATTTTTTATACCTTCCAAAGGTTCTGTCAGGTTCTTCTGGATGTCGTTATTAAGTGCTTTTAAAGGGGAAATATAAAGGACGTATACGGCATCCTGAAGTGGCACTTCACCATAAACTGTGGCTTTTTGAGCACCCATGCTGAAAAGGTCATTTATACACCATAAAAAAGCTGCCAGGGTTTTCCCCGAACCAGTAGGAGAAAATATCAGCGTATTCCTGCCTTCTGCTATCCTGGGCCAACTGGCCAACTGGGGAGGACTGGGCTTGCCAAAGGTATCCTGAAACCATTCCCAGACGTATGGTTCGAATAAGGATGATAATTCCTTTATACCCGGAATACCGTCATCATTAAGCTCAACTAAAGACATATAGATAGACTCCCTGGGGTAGTTTTATCAAATCAGTTTTTGTTACATTCTTATACTATATTTTAGATTTTTGGTTCTTCGGAGTTAAGTAGTGTGGTAAAAATAAAAAACTTCTATAAGCTTGTCATTCCTGCGAAAGCAGGAATGACAAGTAAAGTGGGTTTTGTGTAAAATTTGTAATTTTTCTTCATTTCCACACTAAACCCGGAAGAACCCTGTTTATTCTTCCATCTTACCTTCGTATATCCCGGCTACTATGGTTTCGATTTCAGGTTCTTCAAGGGTCAGGTCAATTATATCATATTTTTCTGCTATTTGGGAAATAAGTTGAGATGCGGAGTAATGATCCCGGTTAAATTGCAACCATATCCTGTGACCATTGCGCCTGATAATTTCGCTGCCGGGGATGTGTATATGTTTGTAATTCCGGGCAAAATCCACGACAAGACGACGGTTTTTTCCATAACGCCGCTTGATTTCATCCACCGTACCATCGTATATAATTTTTCCATGATCTATAATCATCATCCTTCTGCATAGTTTTTCCACGTCTGCCAGATCGTGGGTTGTAAGGACAATGGTGATCTTTCGCTCCTGATTTATATTATTGAGAAATGTCCGGATGCGCTGTTTTGCAACCACATCCAGACCGATGGTGGGTTCATCCAAGTATAGTATGGGTGGGTCATGAAGCAATGCGGCTGCCAAATCACACCTCATGCGCTGGCCCAAACTCAATTTCCTTACAGGGGTATTGATAAAATCGCCTATATTAAGCAGGTCATGGAACATATCCAGATTTCTGCTGTAATTCTCCCCTGAAACCCGGTATATTCGCCTGAGTAGCTGAAACGATTCGATAACGGGTAAATCCCACCATAACTGGGTTCGCTGTCCGAATACAACACCGATTCTCCGGGCGTTTTCTTTTCTGTTTTTATGGGGTGTAAGACCTGCTACATTTATTTTCCCTGATGTTGGAACCAGTATCCCTGTCAGCATCTTGATGGTGGTGGATTTACCAGCGCCGTTTGGGCCCACATACCCAATCATCTGGCCTTCATCAACGCCGAAGGATATACCATCAACGGCTTTTATCAATGAATATTGGGATGACGCCAGGTTTCTTATAGCACCCCAGAAACCTTTTCGGTGCTGGTATACTTTAAACTCTTTTCTAAGGTTATCAACTTCTATAATTGGCAAAGAATTAACTCCCTGTACTTTGATAATGCTGAACGCCATAGTTCCAGAACCTGAAGGCCAGGAGCATAACGATTATGGTAACAAAGGGGAAAATAAACCTCATAAAATGCGGCAGTCCCAGGGGATCTGGCATATCCAGAATGTATAAGGCTGGAAAATAATTTATAAAGGCCAAAGGTATAATGAATATAAGGGTGATGCGAAACCATTCTTTGTAGATTGATATGGGATAACTCAGCACCTCCACCCCGCCGTAGGTTATTATATTCGGCAGTTCCGTACCTTGCACAGTCCAGAAGCATATAGCCGCACCTGCTACCAGAATGGCACCAAAAAATAACATACCGCTGGTAACAGCAGCGGCAAGAAAAACTATTTTAATTATATCAAACCCAATACCCAGTTTATACCAGGATATTACCATAACCGTAAAACCCTGGAGAAAACGACCCAACTTGCGAGGTTCTACTTCCGAAGCCAGAACCTGTATAAATACACCCACAGGACGTATAAGCAGTCGGTCAAAAGTACCCATGCGGATCATCTTATCAAACACATGAAATCCCCGGCCAAGCATCTCCGCACTGGCAAAGGATACGGATGTCATGCCGTATAAAAGTCCCACTTCCCAAAGTGTCCATGCCTTTATATGGGAGAACTTATTCAACAGGAATAATATTACAAGAAAATCAATAAATGTGATAAATATATTGCTTATAAACTGAAGGATAAAAGATACCTTATACTGCATCTGGGAGCACAGTTCTGCGCTGATAAGGCTGTAATACATTCTAAGGTAATACATAATCAACCACCCTGGATAACCAGCTTCCTGACAGCCATAGACATAAGTATTTTGCCTGTGACAATTAAAATAATCGTCCAGCCAACCTGTCGGATGAGCATGTTCATCATAACCATGCCTGTATACTTACCGAGATATATGGCCACAGGTATGTAGCTTTGACCCACAAAGGGCATCCATTCGCAGACTTTGGCAAATCCTGAAGGGAAAAAGGAAATAGGAAGCATGAAGCCCGAAAGGAAAGTTCCAGCCCCCATCACTATTGCCCTGAAGCCTTTGGTATCCAGAAACCAGAAAGCCGATATGCCCACCAGAAAGCGCAGGGAAAAAGTTATTACAACCCCAAGAGCAAGACTTGGTAAAAACAGGATAAAAGCAAGAAACGAATGAGGCCCTTCCCAGGGAAAAAAGGCAACCATTACAGCAAAAATAGGTATTCCCCTGAAAATAAAATAGTAAAAAGACCTACCAAGCTGGCTGGACAGAGCATAAAACTGGTAAT
>WJIO01000352.1 GCA_014730235.1 Candidatus Poribacteria bacterium | reverse complement strand
AGGACGCTTTATCAGAAGCCCTGGAGGAGTATTTCCATGACGCAGAGAAAGTCAGGGAATTGTGTGCATATCCTTGGGTTATTAAGCAAATTCAAGGAAAAGAATAATAATCCCTTATTTATTTAAATTGGTATAAAACCTTTACAATGCACATCCTTAAGGGTAAACAGATAGAAGCCCTGAAAGGTATCAATCTACACCTGAATATGGGCGAAGCCATCGGGCTTATGGGTAAGTCAGGTTCTGGTAAATCAACTCTGATGAAGTGTATATACCGAACCTATCTGCCTACATCTGGGCATATATATTATTATCCAGATAATAATGGGCGGCTGGATATTGTCTCTGCGGATGAACATGCCATATTGAAAATACGACGTGAAGATATAACCTACTGCTCTCAATTTCTTCAGGTTATTCCCAGAATTCCTGCCATTGAGGTAGTCACATCAAAGCTAACGGCAAAAGGTGAAGATGCAGATAAAGCTGTCTCTTTAACTCAGGAATATTTCAAAAGACTTAACTTGGTTGAAGAGCTATGGGACGCTTATCCATCTACCTTCAGCGGCGGCGAGCAACAGCGGATCAACATCGCTCAAGCCATAATTGCCCGTCCTCGAATACTTTTGGTTGACGAACCCACCGCTTCCCTTGATCCTGCAACCAAAGATTCTGTAATTGACATGATCCTGGAACTCAAGGCAAAGGGAACATCAGTTGTCTGTATTACCCATGACTTTTATACACTGAATAAATTATCTGATAGGGTTTTCAGGATGGAATCAAGGGATTTTGTCTCTAAAGATCAGATTAAATTAGAGTCACACTGATAAAACCTTATTCCCTGTCTACAAATCCATGACAACCGCCACTTCATCACAATCAGGGAACTTAATACACTTAACGCAGTCAATCCAGACTTTATGGGGAAGATCATTTTTGTCAATTACATTAAAGCCAATCTTGCAAAAAAACACAGGTTTATATGTAAGGGCGAATACTCTGTTTATATTCATTTTCTTAGCGTCATGTATACAGGCATCCAGAAGACTTCTTCCAACACCTTTACCCTGGGCTTCTGTGACCACAGCCAGAGACCGCACCTCGGCCAGATCAACCCATGTTACATGAAGAGCACAGCATCCTATTACCACACCGTCTTCCTCATAGATAAAAAAATCCCTTATGTTATCGCAAATATCACCCATTGACCGGGGCAGCATTTCACCTTTTTCGGCGTGTTTATTCACCAGTTTCTGTATGGTTTTGACATCATCCACAGTGGCTTTACGGATCATTCCATTGAGTCCTTTTCTTTCTTCAGCAATTTTTCCCAGCCAGCATCTATCTGCTCCTGTATCTCAGCCGCCACCTCATCTGAGATATGCCTGAAACGCCCTTGTAGTGATAGATACTCTTTAGCCGGTTTTTTCCTGGGTTTTCGGTTTATGGTATATTTCCCATGTTCCACCTCATAAAGGGGAAATACGTTGGTCTCCACAGCCAACCGGGCCAGCTTAACCGTCTGGTTTGAAGCGCAACGCCACCCGGAAGGACACGGCGCGAGGATATGTATAAATTTTGCCCCTTCTATGGATTTGGCCTTATTAAGTTTTCGGATCAGGTCTTCGGGATATGCAATGGAAGCTGTTGCTGCATAGGGTATATCATGTGATACCATTATGTCAACCATGTTCTTCTTATGGGCTTTTTCAAAAGCGTCTACAGGCGTTGTGGTAGTCCATGCTCCGTAGGGTGTGGAAGAACTTCGCTGTATGCCTGTATTCATGTAACCTTCGTTATCGTAACAAACATATATAAAGTCCTCATTCCGCTCCACAGCGCCTGACAGGGCCTGCATACCGATGTCAAAAGTGCCGCCGTCGCCAGCCCAGGCCATGACATTTACATCATCTTTTCCCTTAACACGCAAAGCTGCACGCACTCCCGAACTTGCCGAAGCCGCCGTCTCAAAAGCCGTATGCAGCAAAGGCACTCGCAGCGATGTATAGGGAAATTCACCCTCCAGCACCGTCCAGCAGCACGCCGGAATAACAACAATAGTATCTTCCCCCAAAGCCTTGAGGGCATACCGCATGGCCATAACACCACCGCACCCCTGGCATCCCTTATGACCCGAACTCATTAGCTCCTGTTCTGGTAGTGTTAGTCTCATTTTTCTTATGTAACTCCCTGATTATGAATAATATATTATTCTTTAAAATTCAGCTTGCTTTTCATTACATCTATTACTGTGTCATAAACTTCTATAGTATCGGATAATACTTTTTCAGCGTCAGATTTATTATATTGTTCTGATGTTGTCCATACTGGTTGACTAGTATCTGGCCAATCTGGATAGCGAGATTTTATCCACTCTATTTCAATAGACCTAGCAAGTTTTATTATCTTATTCATTAATTCTTTTGTAATAATCTCTTTATATTCATTAATAAAATATCTGGTTCTTCCGGGTTCAGTATGGTAATAATTGAAAATGCTCTCAGCTTGTCATTCCTGCTTTCGCAGGAATGACATCATAAAGAAGTTTCTTATCTTTACTACACTGAACCCGGAAGAGCCAAATATCTCAATACTTCATGTTGACCAATGCCAATAATCCCTACTAATGACAAAGCAGCCTTTAGTATTTTCCCGACTACCTGCTGACTCATTGAAACGCATCGGCTATATATGTCATTATCATAGGAAGTTTTGCCATTGTCAGATCGGTTCTTGCCTCAAGATAAAATGCTTTGGCTATTTGCTTTTCTCTTGGGATCTTCTGATATTATCCCAATTTTCCATACACCATAATCTATTTCTTGAACATTCCATTCCTTTATTTTGTTACAACTACACCAGCATCCTTAAGCTTATACCATGTAACCTCATCAGCATCTCCACTGGCAGTTATGCGGATCATGTCTTCGATGTCTTCGGGTGTAACGTCCCGACCGCCCAGGCCTGCTATGAATCCGAAAGCTTTGGGATGCTCTGGCAGATCATATAGCGAGGCTTTTGTTTCGGTAAAGAATACACCTTCATGACCAAAGGAGATGTTGCGGTCAATTACACCAACGTTCTTTGCTTTCCCTGCAATTTCCCTTATTTCCTCTTCCGGGAAGGGTCGGAACGACCTTATTCTCAACAGGCCAACCGATGTGCCATTACGTATCATGGTGTCTATAACATCTTTTGCAGTACTGGCGATAGTACCCGAAGCGATTATAATAGTTTCCGCATCTTCACATCTGTAATTTTCCACAAGACCATAACTCCTGCCGAAAATTTCGTCAAACTCTTTGTTTGCTTCTATTATCAGGGATTTCGCCTCAACCATTGCCCGGTGAATCTGGTATCGCATCTCGTAATACCAGTCAGGTGAATTCATAGCCCCGAAGGTCTGGGGATTGTCCACATCCAGCTTGTATTCAGGATCGAATGATGGTAAATATGAGTCAATTAATTGCTGATCCGGAACATCAACTATCTCATAGGTATGGGACAAAGAGAATCCATCCAGGCATATCATGGTTGGCAAAAGCACTTTTTCCGAAACCTTGAAGGATTGTATAATAGTATCCAGCACCTCCTGGTTGCTTTCGCAGTATATCTGCATCCAGCCTGTATCCCTCTGGGCCAGGCTGTCGGTCTGCTCGCTCCATATGTTCCATCCGGGAGCCATTGCCCGGTTTACATTGGTCATAACAATAGGAAGTCTTGCACCTCCTGCCCAGTGAAGCAATTCATGCATCAGGGCTAATCCCTGAGAGGATGTAGCTGTAAAAGCCCTTGCTCCTGCAGCCGATGCGCCTATACAAGCCGCCATGGCCGAATGTTCCGATTCCACCTTGATAAATTCCGCCTGCATCTCGCCGCTGGCCACCATTTCGGATATTTTCTCAACAGTCTGGGTTTGAGGGGTTATGGGGTATGCAGCTACCACCTCGGCTTTGGCCAGCTTCGCGCCATAAGCAGCAGCATGGTTACCCATCATCACCTTTTTCATTTTTAAGTATATCCCTTCCGAACTAATCTGTTTATTTACCTTCTTCCAACATTTCTATTGCTTCCTTTGGACATTCTTCCGCACAGATAGCGCAGCCTTTGCAGTAATCCAGGTTTATTACCGGTTTATCATCAACTATATCTATGCAGGCTTCCGGACAGTATTTCCAGCATATCATACAGGAAATGCATTTATCTTCATCTATTATTGGTCTTAAAGACCGCCAGCTACCGGTTTTGTTGACCAGCATCAAGCCTGTTGATACGGTCATTGGTGGTAGTTCTTTTACGTTTTTATATTTGATTTCGTCATCCATTTTTCTGCCTCTTCATAAGCTTCTTTGGCAGCCCTGACGTTCTCCTGGGGTTTTGCCGGGGCTGTCTCTTCAATCGCCTGTAATAGTGCATCCAGACAGACCTCACCGGATATCCGGGCAAAGGCCCCAAGAACAGAAGTATTAACGATAGGGGAGGTAGATGTGCCCAACCCATGTTTTAAGGCTATGGATGTCACATCCATAGCTACAGTCTGGGCTTTATGGTTGAAGCTAAATGATTCTCCATCCCTGTCGCTGTTGACAAATATAGTGCCAGTGGGCTTTATACCGCTGGCCACATCAACAAAGTTCGCCAGTTCTGCATCAAGTACTAAAACATAATCAGGAAAATATATCTGAGATCTATTCCTGATGGGTTTATCATCAATACGGGTAAAAGCTAATACAGGCGCACCTCTCCGTTCTGCACCGATTAAAAGAAACGCCTGCACATAGCGTCCTTCCAAAAAAGCAGCATGGGCCAAGATATTTGATGCTGAAACAGCACCCTGACCACCTCTGCCGTGAAATCTTATCTCTTTCATGTTATAAATAGCAACGACTGAATGTTTACGGCGTATATTATTAATACTTAAATAAATCGATTCTTCGAAGTTAAATTTGGTAAAAATGAAAAAACTCTTATAAACATATCATTCTGAGCAAAGCGAAGAATCTCATCTCCCCTTTCCAAAGGGGAATTAGGGGAGTTAAAGGGGATTCTACCGATCACGGATCACGCATCACCGATCACCATTCATAAATCAATCAGTCGTTTAAGCCTCCTTTGCCTGCTCAATCATTTCTTTTGCATGAGCCATAGTTACATCAGTTATTTTTTCTCCGGCCAGCATTCTGGCCACTTCTTTTGTTCTTTCTTCATATGTTAATTTTTCAACATAAACAACTGTTCGATCTCCCACAATTTCTTTACGAACTTTGAAATGAGAATCAGCAAGACTTGCTATCTGAGGCAGATGTGTTATACATATTACCTGCTGGTTTTTTGACAGTTCTTTCATTTTCCTACCTACAACCTCTGCAATACGCCCACCAATCCCGGTGTCTATTTCATCGAATATCATGGTAATAAATTCACCGGTTTGAGCCAATACTGTCTTTATAGCCAACATTATACGGGATATTTCACCGCCGGATGCTATTTTTGCCAAAGGTCTGAGTTCTTCACCTGGATTCGGGGATATAAGAAACTCAACAAAATCTATACCTTCAGGTTCTAACTTATATTTTTTTCCTTCATTCTCAATGATCCCGTTTTCGTCTTCTAATCGATTGACTTGTACTTCGAAAATAGTTCTTTCCATACCCAGAGTTTTAAGTTCTTTTTCTACCAGAGATTTTAAACGTCTAGCATGTTTTTGTCGTTCCTCAGATAAATTTAACGCTGCTTTTGAAGCCTTGTTTACAACTGTTTTTATCTCTTTGCGTAAATCTTCAAGCATTTCAGAACTTAACGTTAATTCATTTAACTGGTTTTCCAGCTCATTCCTGTATTCAATAAGTTCATCGAGGGAATTTAGCATATATTTACGCTTTAACCTGTAGATAATATCAAGTCTTGTTTCTATCTCAGAAAGCCTTTGGGGATCAAATTCAACTTTTGTGCTGTAATCCCGCATTTGACCTGCTATGTCTTCAAGTTCATATATAATACTTTCAAACCTGTTCTGGATATCTTTTAAATCTTTGTCTATCTCAGTAAGTTTTGCAATATCCGTTTCTAAAGTTTTCAGGACATCCAACACAGATGGTAGAGTTGGTTCCTCAGTATCATACAGGTTCTTATATATACCCGAAGCCAATTCAAATAACTCTTCGGCATTGCTTAGTATCTGACGTTCCTGTTGTAGTTTTTCCTCTTCGTTTTTTAGCAGGTTAGCATCCTGAAGTTCTTTCAACTGGAATTCCAGCAAGTCTTTCTCACGTAATTTTTCCTTCCGTTGTCTTAGAAGCCTGTCGTATTTAGCGCGAAGCTTTTGAAACTGTTTGTATAAATCCACCACATTCTGTCTTTGACCCATCAATCCCCCGAAATTATCCAGGATATCCATGTGTTTTTCCTGCTGGAAGAGCATCTGGTGCTGATGTTGACCATGGATATCTACCAGATGGTTACCAATCTCCCTCACAACGGTAAGTGTGCTTGTCTGTTCATTAATCTTAGATCTGCTTCTTCCGCTGTCCACAACATCCCTGGATAAAAGTAAAAAGCAATTATCATCCGGATCTTCCATTTCCGATTCTTTCAGTAAAATAGATACCTGAGAGTTTTTTTGTATATCAAAAACGCTGTTTATAGATGCGCGTTTTGATCCTGTTCGTATAACATCCACCGAAGCCCGTTCTCCTAAAACTAACTCCATAGCCCCTATAATGATGGATTTACCAGCACCCGTCTCACCTGTCAATATATTCAAGCCTGCTGAAAATTCGATTTTTAACCTATCAATAAGGGCAAAATCGCGAATATCCAGTTCCTGAAGCATATTTTTATAGAAAGTTAAGCAAATTTGACAAACACTTT
>WJIO01000351.1 GCA_014730235.1 Candidatus Poribacteria bacterium | reverse complement strand
TTGTCATTCCTGCTTTCGCAGGAATGACAAATTTTGTAATTTACCATCATTATAAAGGTATTTTCTAAACACATTTTTCATTTTTTAACGATTGCTCGTCATTCTGAGCGGAGCGAAGAATATTATTCCCCCTTTGGGAAAGCTGTCTGGGGTAGGTCTTTCACCGGTAAGGTTGTAAAACCTTGCTATAAGAAATTCCAAAAGTTACCCCTTTCCAAAGGAATATTAAGGGATATTCCTGACGCAACAGAAAACTTCAAAATCATTATTGAATACTACTTATTATTCACTATTTTTCTGCAAATAATTCTAAAAAACTAAAGATTAGTTTCTGTCATTCCTGCGAAGGCAGGAATCCAGTCATCATGTTAAGCTTCATTCATACACAAAAATTATCAAAAAATCCGATATAATCCAGAAACGGCAATTTCCTTGCAACAATCGTTATTGAAGTCAGTGATACCGAAGCCAACTACTGTGACAAGCACAGGATAATTTGGCTGAATAGGAGGAAAAGTCAATGGGAATACTCTTAATGATAGTAGCAGCAATGATAGCTATACCAAGTGTTCTCGGCTTCTTTAGTGGCATGAGCGTTTTTTCCATGGTAGTGGCCATAGTCGCCATTTCTGTATTTGGTGGTATACTGCGGGAATTTGTTAAATCAAGAAAAGACCTTAATAACGCCGCCAAAAAAGATTTAGACGAGATTAAACAGCATATAGCTCAAATTGAGGAAGACATAGCAGATATAAAAGAACAAATCGCAGATTTCATAATCAAACAGGTTTAAGAACCTTGAAATTTTTTATCAGGGATGGTAAATCGTTTAGTTTTTCTCAAACTCCCGCTGAACCTTTTTTACAAAAACAGGAGGATTTAAATGGCAAAGCTGAATAGCAAAGAAAGCATAAAGGAATTTATGGAGCAAGAAGGATATGAAGTGGAAGAGCAACAGGTCGGTGATGCGCTGGTAATATCCGACGAAGATGGTTTCACCATATTCACAGTAATTAGCGATATGCAAGTTGAATTCATGGTGGATATTTGTGGAGCAAAAGACCTGCAGGAAAATAGTCTCCTGGAAGCCTATAGCATGTTACTGGATCAGAATACCGAAATACTACCCACATGCTATGGAATTGATACCACCGATCCTGATAACCACCGAATAGTATTGGTGGATAGTCTTGCTCTGGAAAATCTGGATGCTAATGAACTTCAGCTTTCTCTGAGTTCTCTGGCCCAGAATACCATGCACGCTGTTGAAATATTGAGTCCATATCACAAAACATTTAGCGCAAATGAATAATTTATATTAAAAACTTCGGAATATATTATACCGAAAGTAAGGAGAATAAAAATGGGTGTATTCAGTAGAATTAAGACAGTCTTTAAATCAGAAGTAAATTCTGCATTGGATAAAGTAGAAGATACAGAAAAAATGCTTAACCAGACAGTTGTAGATATGCAGCAGCAGCTTGTTAAAGCCAAACAGCAGGTCGCCGTTGCTATCGCCGATGAAAAACGTCTGGAAAGGCAGTATAATGAAAACCAGTCCCAGGCCGAAAGCTGGATGGAAAAGGCCAAGCTGGCTGTTCAAAAAGGTAATGATGAACTGGCCAAAGCTGCTCTGGAAAGAAAGACAGAATATGAAAACCTGACCAATGAATTTAAAGCTCAGTGGGAAGCTCAAAAAGCCTCTGTCGAAAAGCTTAAAGCATCTCTCAGGGAACTGGAACGAAAGATAGATGAAGCCCGTAGACAGAAAGACCTGCTTGTTGCCCGTAATAAAAGGGCCAAGGCCCAAAAGCAAATTCACCAGACCATGTCTAACATGAATACCAACGTAGGCGCTTTTGACACCTTTGACCGAATGAAACGCAAAGTTGATGAGGAAGAAGCAAAAGCCGCCGCCGCTGAAGAGATGGCCTCAGAAACTGGTGATACATCCCTTGATAAGCAGTTTGCAGAACTGGAAAAATCCAGCGTAGACGACGAACTGGCGGCCCTGAAATCCCAGATGTCCGGTGGGGATACAAAGGAAACAACTGAAGTTGATTCAGAATTGTCAGCTCTTAAAGATGAAGTGAAAAAAGATGAAAAACCAAGCTAGATTCTAAAAAGCCTGGATTTATATACAACAAATTAAGGCTCATATAGCTTGTTTATATGAGCCTTTTTAGTGAATAAGGGGGAATAATCATGGGTGCAATTCAGGGCTTAATGAATTTCATATTTTTTATATTAATCGCGGGAACAATAGGTGTATCAGTCTGGTTATCCAGGAAATATAAGGAACGCTATGCTGAATTCCCCTGGAGCAAAACCGGGATACTTATCGCAATTGAAGTAGTTGCATGGATATTGTTTAACTGGTTGTGGACATGGGTGCGCATGCATCCCTGGGTCGCTGCCATTGTTGCCATCGTCATAATAATTGTAATCGTGAAAAAGAAGAAAAAGGAAGATCAGGTTCTTTGAAACTGTGGGATTAAGTTAAAATCTATACAATTCTACTGCGTTTTAACTGAATAGCCTGCCTGAATGATAATCATATTCTTAAGATCTCACAGCTTTCCGAATTATCCATTTTACAAGCTCAATATATTGGCCCATAGATTCTATGGGCCAATCAAAACCATAAAGGAATTTATGAGGGTTATTTACCCGGCGATAAGACTTTATAATGTTATCGATATTTTTAATTCTCTGCCCATAATAAATTCAGGTATACTTTTTCGCGGGGTAAATTCGTCTTTCTCAGCTTCTAAAGCCGAAGTAATTACAGGAAGACCAATAGTTGCATCACAATAAACCGTTGCAGACGTGGCATCAAAAGCTATCTTACCCCAGCTTTGGGCTTCGGCGAAAGTGCATCCCGACAGGCCACCCCAGTGGGGGGGATCTGTGATTATCTGGGCGGCGTATTTATGACCTTCCACGTCAAAACCCATTATTGATGCCGTCACTTCTGTCTGCTGGATAAAATTCTTGGGTGTACCTCCACCCAGGTATATAACGCCGGTATTATCGCTTTCAATTACTATCTGAGCGGTTTCCAGCACATCCGTCATAACATCAAAAATAAGGGAATTTTCACCTTTGTAGCGACCACAGGCAACGCCAATGCCGATGGACGAATCCCCTATAGCCGGACAGTATATAGGAACTCCAGCTTCATAAGCTGATGAAACTATACCACTTTCGCTGCATTCTTTGCTGAGTTTTTCGCCCAAAAGATACAGAAATTCCCGGGTAGTATAAGGGCGATTCTGATCCAGCGTTGCCGCAAAATTACCGATATATTCGTCAGTTTCCCGGAATTCGTCTTCTACAGCAAATGTATCATATATCCTGTCTATTCCCTCTTCTTTTAATTCACAGTCGTCAACCTGATGTGATCCTTTCCAGTGATATTTACCTAATGTTTCATGTATATCGTGAAATAAATTAGCCCCTGTAGATACCAGGCAGTCTATCCATCGGTTTTCTATTGTATGGGCAATAATCTTCCTCATTCCCGCAGGAACCAAAGCCCCGGCCAGACCCATGAAAATCGTCGTCTGGTCTGACAGCATCCTCTTCCAGACTTCGTAAGTTATTGATAGATTTCTTCCCTGGAAAGACGCTCCTCCCATTTTACCAAGAAGTTCGGGAACGGATACATACTTTTCAATCTCAACAGGTTGAGTGGGTATTTTCAAATGTTTTTTCATCTCATTCCTCCGGAACAAACACAGCGGCGGCTATAACGGTTGTCCACAGACCGTTTTTATCACCCATAGCAGTTTGTGTTACATTGCTTGTTCTGACAATTTTACCACAGATTTTGTAATACTCTTTCTGTTCGTCCCAGCTTGCGTCTTCATCAAATACATCCACACCCAACGTTGTAGCCAGCATTTCAGCCGCCAGGGATTCAGCATAATCTCCAGAAGCCTGCTCGTTTTCTCCAAAGCTGTGATGCTCTGAAAGGTATCCGTAGCTGTCTTTCTCTCTTGGAACAGCCAGCCCCACCGAAGCGCCAATAAGTCTACAAGGTTCATTGGTGCAGTTTTCGCTCATAACGCAGAATACTACTTCACCAGGTGAAAGTTCCTTTACGCCTTTATCTTTAGTTACTATTTTGCATCTTGGCGGTAAAATGCTGGAAACTTTTACCAGATTAAACTTTTCAATACCGGCGGCTCTGAGAGCCATTTCAAAACTGGTGAGTTTTTCTTTGTGTCTTCCCATTCCTTTGGTCAGAAATACTTGCTTAGGTGTCATCTTCTTCCCTTCTGCGACTCATAACGCTGATAAGGCGGACAATTGCTGCTTGTCCGCCTTAAATATCTACTAATTACTGATCACCCATTACCTATCTTATATGAACCATAGTTCCTGTTCTGGTTGATTTATAAACGGCATCAAATATTTTGGTGATCTCAAGGGCTTCTTCTCCGGGTACTGGTGAAGGAGCATCTTCCTTAATAGCTTTTATAAAGGCCTTGACTTCTGTTGTATGAGGATCTTCAGTCTGGCGTGGTATCTGGGGTGTAATATCCACCATTACGCCGTTTTTATCTGTGTTTATCTGGAATGGTGAAAGGCAAATACCACCTTTATCACCCATAATAAATGAGGGCCCCACATTGCCAAAATGACCAGCCCAACTGGTTTCCAATGTTGCAGTCAATTCATTTTCAAACTTAATATATGCGACGGCAAAGTCCTCTACATCAAAGTTTTCATAATCCCACATACCCCAGTCGCCAGGAGCCACATCGCCTCTATCACCCATTTTGGTATAGGCATGGCCTGCCGCCCCTACAGGTTTAGGACATCCCATCAACCATACCATAAGGTCTAGCTGATGAACTCCAATATCAACCAGAGGGCCGCCTGTGGACATATCCTTACGGACAAAAGCTCCCCAGCTTGGTATACCTCTTCGTCTCATAGCCACTGCTCGGGCATAGTAAATTTCACCCAGAACACCGTCTTCTATATATTTCTTTATAAGCTTTGAGCTTTCCTGAAAGCGCAGATGCAGGCCGATCTGGAGTATCTTTTTATTTTCCTTGGCGGCATCAACCATAAGCTGCCCGTGATCCGACGTACCTGCTATAGGCTTTTCACAAAGCACATGTTTGTCAGCTTCCAGGGCGGCTACTGTCGGGCCTGCATGGAAATTATTGGGCGTACAGACACTGACGGCGTCCAGTTCGTCCATCTCCATCATCTTTTCGTAGTTGGTGAATACATGCTTTATATCGAAATCTTTGGCAAATTTCTTTGCCACTTCCTCTTTTATATCGCATACAGCCACAACTTTAGCATCTGGAACAGCCAGATAACCGGGCATATGTGCCCCTCGAGCAATTCCTCCCGCTCCTACGATACCAACTTTTATTATATCCTTTGAAGCCATTTTCATCTCCTTAGGTTTCCCACTCTCTAAGAGAAGGGATTTCTATGATGCATTATATTTAGAAGCGTATTAAATACAACCTTATTGCCAAAAATTATCTTATAATATATTCCAATGTATTTTATAAAACCGTCAATTAGTTTACACCAATCAACATAGGTAGTCAATGCCAAAAATAACTAAAAACCCCTTGACTTTTACCCATTAGTCGTATATCATCAATAAATGACATATATATGCTTTTATACTGGTTTTTCATGCCTGTGTGGGAGTTAGAAATTGGAAAGAATTATAACAGATATACAGGTTCAGAAAAAGCATCCCTCCCGGCGTTCTATTTTTTTAGATGGTAATTTTTTTTGTGGTGTCGGTGAAGATGTATTGGTAAAACTACAGCTTAAAAAGGGCATGGAAATTGATGATAAAGAATTAAAAAAACTCCTTTACGAGGAAGAACTCTCAAAGGCTAAGAATTATACATACAGGATTCTTGGCCGGCGTATGTATACCACGAAGGAAATACGGGATAAGCTTCAGGAACGCGGCTATGTTGACGATATTGTCGTAGAAGTTATATCCACATTGGAGCGTTACGGCTATCTGGACGACAAACTATATGCGGAGGAATGGATTCAATCCAGGATGCGTTCCAAACCAAAGGGAAAGATTGTTATCAGGCAGGAACTCACTCGTAAAGGTGTGGACAAGAATATTATCGAAGAAAGCCTCAACGAAGCATTTGATGAATCCTGGGAAACTGACATGGCAATGGAATTGGCCAGGAGTAAGGTTAAATCTTATGCTAAAGACGACCTGTTTGCCGCCAAAAGAAAGCTGTACAGCTTCCTTTTGAGGCGCGGATTTAATTATGATACCGTAAAGCAGGTGGTGGATCAGGTTCTGGAAGATGGCAACGTAGAGGAATTATAGAGATGAAGCGGCTTATTGGATTTATATTATGTATTTTGACTGGAGAGGTCCAGTTTTGAGATCAATCCATTATTGAATGCTGTTAAAATCGTCTGGGGAAATATTAAAACGGAAGAATAAGTTAAATGTAGATTGGGTTGAGTCCGTCAAACCCAACCCACACTATAAATTTACATTGTCAATACAATATCTGGAGGAATGGATATCTTGATGACAGGACACGAACTGCGTTCCGCGTTTTTTGAATTCTTTAAGCAAAGAGGTCATTCCATACAACCCAGCGATTCGCTGGTTCCCAATGACCCAACCCTTTTATTTACCACAGCCGGTATGGTTCAGTTTAAACCTCACTTCGAGGGAAGCATACCGTTGCCTTTTACCCGGGCAGCTACATCCCAAAAATGTCTGCGGGCCAGTGGAAAACAGAACGATCTGGAAGAAGTAGGTAAGACCAATCGTCATTTTACATTCTTTGAGATGCTGGGTAATTTTTCCTTTGGTGATTACTTCAAGAAAGAGGCCATAGAATGGGCATGGGAGTTTATTACTGTAGAAATGAAACTCCCTATTGAAAAGCTGTGGGTTTCCATATATCTGGACGATGATGAAGCCTATGACCTGTGGCGTAATAACGTGGGTATAAGTGCTGATCGCATCGTAAGATTGGGTATGGAGGACAACTTCTGGCCTCCGGTGGTTATTCCGGGACCTTGCGGTCCTTGTTCTGAAATGTTTATTGATTTGGGTGAAGAACGGGGATGCGGTGAGGAAACCTGCGGACCCGGTTGCGACTGTGACCGCTTCCTGGAATTCTGGAATCTGGTATTCCAACAGTACACCAGGGATGATGAAGGTGAATTACATCCTCTACCCACACAGAACATTGATACAGGTATGTGTCTTGAACGTCTGGCCATGATAGTTCAGGATGCTTATACGGTTTTCGATATAGACATGGTAAAACCGATTATAATGTATATGGCCGAATTAACTGGCGTTGAATACGGTCAGACCATTGACGTTGATCATTCCCTCCGAATCCTGGCGGATCATATCCGATGTCTTTCCTTTGCTATAAGCGACGGTGTCATGCCTTCCAACGAAGGTCGGGGATACGTCCTGAGAAGAATTTTAAGGAGAGGTTCACGTTATGGGAATAAATTGGGCATGAAAGAACCTTTTATATACAAGGGTGTTGGTAAAGTCGTGGAAATAATGGGCGGCGTTTATCCCGAACTGGTAGAAAAGCAGGAACTGGTAACAAAAATCGTCCTGGCTGAGGAAGAGCGTTTCCAGAGAACCCTGGATCAAGGGTTGGATATGCTGGATTCCATTATGTCAGACCTGAAAACCAAAGGTAAAGCAGTAATCCCCGGTAAGGATGCCTTTGCACTATATGATACATACGGGTTTCCTGTGGATTTAACCCAAAATGTAGCAGAAGAAAATGACCTGACTGTAGATGAAGAAGGCTTCCAGCAGGCCATGGAAGAACAACGGAAGCGTGGGAGATCAGCATGGCAAACCGCTGGCGGGATATTCCAGAGCAGTGTTTATAACGAAATTTTAAAGGAATACGGTCCGACTGAATTTCTGGGTTATGAACAGCTTTCCGCAGATTCCAGGATTATTGCCATTGTCAGTGATGATGAATTAATATCCGGTGCAAAAGCCGCTGATGAAGTTGAGATTGTTCTGCAAAAAACACCCTTTTACGGTGAAGTCGGCGGTCAGATAGGCGACATCGGCTGGTTGAAAGCCGATGGTGTAAAAATAGAGGTGACCGATTCTCTTCATCCTGTCCCTGAAATAATTGCCCATAAGTGCAAAATTACAGAAGGTAGTATTTCCCCCGGTGATGTAGTTAATGCCAGCGTTGATACCGAAAGAAGGCACAGCATAGCAGCCAATCATACAGCCACCCACATTCTGCAAAGTGCATTAAGGAAAGTTCTTGGCAGTCATGTTTCCCAGGCCGGTTCTCTCGTGGGTCCCGATAGGCTAAGGTTCGATTTCAATCATTTTGAAGCTATGTCATCCCAACATCTATTGGAAGTAGAACGCATTGTAAACAAAAGGATCAGGGAAAACAGCCATGTGGAAGTTGCACAGATGTCACTTCAGGAAGCTAAAGATAAAGGTGCAACTGCGCTGTTTGGCGAAAAATACGGTGATGAAGTAAGGGTTGTGCAGCTTGAAGACTACAGCATGGAGCTATGCGGTGGAACTCATCTGGAAGATGCAGGAGAGATCGGCACTTTCAGGATCATAAGCGAAAGCAGTATCGCCGCAGGTGTCAGAAGAATCGAAGCCCTGACAGGTGAAGCCGCCGATGAATATGACCGACAGATGAGAGAACAGCTTTCAGCAGCCGCCGAGTTGTTCCGGACAAAACCATCGGAGGTAGTGGATAGAATTGAATCACTCCTTGAGGAAAACAGGGAATTGGAGCGGGAAATCCAAAAACTCCAGCAGGAAAATGCCCTCTCTCAGGTGGATAGTTTGCTGGCTCAAGTAGATACTGTGG
>WJIO01000350.1 GCA_014730235.1 Candidatus Poribacteria bacterium | reverse complement strand
CAGCCATACATACCGCTTCCTCATGAAGATGATTTGGTATCCCTACAATAACCACGTCTGTTTCCGGATCGTTAATGGCTTCGCTCATGTCTGTGGTGCTTTTTGGTATATCCCATTCAGATGCAAGCTCTTTGGCACGTTCTTCACTGCGGGAGTAAACAGTATGAACCACATCCCGGGTGCGATATTTATGTAGAGTCATAGTGTAAAAAGTACCGATTAAACCTGTTCCCAGCATTGTTATCTTGTGTTGTGGTTCCATATATTGCCTCCTGATTATGGCTTTTTGGAGTTAAATCTACGAAGTTTCACAAACTCCCAGTGCGCATATTCTACCAAAACCTTACTATCGGGTCAACAAAAATTGTCGCTTATAACACATCTAATTGTCAGACTAATCTATTAGCAGCAGGGAAAAGTTGTTATCCGAATTTATCTTTATATGAATTTCCGATTCCTGAATCTTTTTTCCTAATTCCAATTGAATTTTGTATTTACCATGAAAACCCCTGAATTTAAACAGGCCTTTCTGATCCGTTTTGCCTTCCAGATTTGTTTTCCAGGTCTCATGTATGAGCTTTTTCAAGGTTTCATAAGCAGGCTTAGGAGTCATATCTTCCCGGATAAGACCGCCTTTTACCACCCATGCGCTGTAGTCGCTTAAATCCCACCAGCCTATACTTTTGACAGCCGGGATGCTGAAACATAAACGATAGAATCGTTCCACGTATTCGGCCTGTTCTCCTTCCGTCCAGTTTCCCTGCTTCCACGAACTTCTTATTGGGATACCCTGCGAACCTGGTGTAAATTCGGTAACATGTATAGGCTTCTTCAATTCGCTGTATTTCCTCAATATCTCCCTTATATTCTCCAGTGGAAATCTTTCGTCATGGTTTACATGCACCTGCACACCGATTATATCATAAGGAACCTGATTTTGATTCATGCAGTATAAAAAACCCCAATAGCGCACCATTTCTGTTGGTGGTATAATTTTATGGGCGTCGTTTATAGCAAGAAGAACATCAGGGTCAGCTTCCCTCGCCCAGATAAAGGGTAATGAGGTATATTCTCCCATACTCATACCGGCGAGAGTGTTATTAGCCCAGGCTGCTTCGTTTACCATGTCCCACATATCAACGCGTCCTTTGAAACGACTAACCACATCCTGAATATGCTTTTTTATTAACTTTCTCTGCTCCTGAGGTGGATAAGCCCGGAACCAAAGGGGTAGATTATCTCCATGAACCCATACCAGAGTATGCCCTTTTATATTTATTTCATTGGATTTAAGCCATTTGATAACCCTGTCTACTGAAGAATAATCGGGCTTTCCTTCTACAGGTTCTACAGCTTTCCAATAAAGGGGAACTGTAGCACAGTTAAAGAGATCCAAAAAGCGTTTTTTAAATTCCTCTACCTGCTTTTCTGATTCTAACCGGGGTTGGAATCGGTAATGTTCGATAGGTATCTTTTCACCTAATTCACCGGTTATGAGGGTCACGTTGCAGGCAAAGAGAAAATCGCTGGAAATTTGACGAATTTTAATCTTAACATCAGGAACAGGCTTCTCATCCTGATTGATGATCTTAACTACAGCATCACTCTTGCGATGCTTCTCTATCTCTATATCAGCTTCTTCCAATATTTTTTCTTCCAGCAAACGACCATTTTCCTGAGCCTGGACAAACGCACAGATTAATATTAAGTAAACAAACAAATATATTCTGGATAGCTTTTTAAAGATCTGTAAAAAAGAGGAATATGATATACCTCTGGCAAAGATCTTATGATAATAGTATTTCATTTATAAATATTTAGATAATGCTCCAAAAACTTATATGCTTCAGGTTTTATACTTTTATCTTCTTTAAGAATATCATCGGGTTTTCCTTCATTCAGAAGTTTTTCTAATGCTTGACCTGTTGTCAGTTTGCCATAATTCCACTTTTGTATATGACCATGATAAGTCAATAGAATATGTTCCATCAGGATTTTAATTAACTGGTATCCTTCATTTTCTTCATGATTTTTTGATTCTATCTCAATTTCATGATGTTTAACCCGGTAATTATCAAGATGATATATCACCGTATCAAGGACAATCTCAGCAAGTACGGTAGATTTATCCTGAGACGATACAATATCCAATATATACCTCTGATTTTCACGATACTGAATTACGTTTAAACCCAGTTTTTTCATATATTCTACCGGTTCAGTGTGATCAAAAGATGAGATTGATTCTGGTATCTGAACATTATGTTTTCTCAACTCATTTATGATATAGGATAATTCTTCCTGAGACCATACACCTTCGGCTTCTGGACGTTCTGCAAAACCTTCTTCTCTTTTATAAACCGGACCTTTAAAGGTAATCTTATAATGCTGATCCTCCTTTCTTACCCGGAATATAAGCTTATTCTTTCTCAGGATTCCATCTGGAGTATCAAAATAAATGTCATGAATCATGACCCTTTTCCTGAATAATAAAGGATATTCGACAATTTCTTTTTTTGATACTATACTTCGGATAATGTATTGAGGATTCTCTGATATGATAGCCAGAGTTACTTCCTGTTCAAAATTATTTTTTGGCATTAGTTTCAAATATTTGTTTATTTTTGACGTTTACTAATTCAATTTTGCTAAAATAGATTACCATAAAAATATATATAAAGCTATTATTTTTGGTTCTTCCGGGTTCAGTGTAGTTATAATTGAAAATTCTCTCAGCTTATCATTCCTGCGAAAGCAGGAATGACAGCATAAAGAAGTTTCTGATCTTTATACCCACGCTGAACCCGGAAGAGCCTTATTTTTTTAATAGATTGAAAAACACATATTTTTATTTTATAATATACTTGCATTTATATTTATAATGAAAGAAATAATGAATCCATGGTAGGATAAAAGGCAGGGGGTTGGCCTGTGGCATACGATTGGGCAGTTATAACCAATGATGCCAAGTTGTAGTCAAGATGCTACTTAACCCCCTATTTAGAATATATCATAAAATTCATGTTTTGGCAAGTTTTTTAGTGGACAAATTACAAAAGTTTTTATTATGATGATATAACAGTCATTCAGGAGGTGTTAATTGGCCACTTCAGAACAGTTACAAAAATATAGAGCAGCAATAATTGCCTGCGGCAGAATATCCCGCGCTCATGCCCGGGGTTATCTGGCAAATTCCGGAATTGAAATTTCAGCATGTGCTGATATAAGTTCTGAAGCCCTGGAGAAGTTTGGTTCAGAATTTAATATCCCAAAGGACAAACTTTATCTGGATTACAACAAGATGCTTGAAAATGAAAAACCTGATCTGGTCAGCATATGCT
>WJIO01000349.1 GCA_014730235.1 Candidatus Poribacteria bacterium | reverse complement strand
CTTCAAGATTTTTGAAAAATCTTGAAGCAGGAATGACAGTATAAAAAAATCTCTTATCTTTACCCCACTCAAGCCGGAAGAGCCATTATTTTACAATTGCCAGCTTTTTTGTAATAATTTCTTTATTTCCAACAACTGGATCAATTTCCACCATGTAAATATAAATTCCGCTTGCCACACCTGAAATATTCCATTCGGTTTCGTTATATCCACCGTTTTGTATTTGTGATTCCAATTCATCAACCATGTTCCCGGCAATATCGTATATTCTTATAGTCACATCAGCATATGTTGAACTGTAGTATCTGAATATGGTTTTGTCAATATACTGACCAGCCGGTGCGGGATTTGGGTAGTTATATATACCAACCGGGGCACTGGTTATGGCGATGGTTTGTTTTTTACTAGCTCCCTGAGTTCTGTCATCGGGGTTATTCCAATCGTAGTCGTTGTCATAGGCAAATACCTTATATACAAATTCAGAATTTACAGATTGACCGGGTATGCGGGAATCGGTGACAAATGAATCACCTTTAGCCGGACTCATTTCAACTACACGTGAACTTTCCTGAATTTCACCGTCGTCATCCCAGACAAGATATACCCCACGCAAATCCGCATTTGATGGGCCGTCATATACTCCCGATTCATCAGTTATTCCACATCGGATATAAAAACCTGTTCCTTCGGCCACCTTATTGGGATAGAAGGCTGAGAAATTTGGCTTTTTCTTATCGTCGTCATCGGGTGTAGCTGTAACTTCTATGGATTTCAAGCTTTCGTTGTTTTCGTTGTCATATGCGCTGACAGACATATAATATTTTGTACCGTTTTCAAGGTTCTTCAATGTATGCCAATTTATCTTACCTATGTTAATTGATTGGGTATAGTTACCTGAGGATGTTCCAAGATATATCCTGTAACCCGCGAGATCCGGCTCCTGTCCCATAGGCCAAGACATTTTTATAGTGCCATCTAAATTACCGTTGCCGGCGAATATATGAACAGGTTTGGTCGGGGCAAAATTATTGAAGGAGTATGCGCTGATTGTATTGGATGAAGTAGACAGATAAGTCCCATTTGTGGCTCTTACCACATACCAGTATGTTACTCCCACCTCGGTTGATTCGTCAATATAAAATGATGTACCAGCAAAAACTCTACCTACCAGGGAATATTTGCCATCAAAGGAATCAGACCTGTAAATTACATAGCCGGATACATCATAATCATCCGGGGATAATTTCCATGATATAGTAATACTTCCACCTTTATCATCAGGAGTATCTGTTGCTGTAACATTGAGGGGAGGTAATGGCAATATTGCCTTTGCATCATAAGAACCGGTATTCATCTGATCATGTCCCATCATGTTCCATTCAATTCCTGTCTGTGTGCCGTAATGACCGGTAAGAGAGAGCTTGTGTATTCTGCCGGAACTTGATGCGTATACCATTTCGTTTTTGCTGTCACCATCCATATCAGCTATAGCTACAGGGGATGTGGTATATCTTTCCTCAGTGACTGCCGGCCAACCGGGAAGCTTATGACCGTTCTGGTCATAGGCGTGTATTACTCCGCCATAGGATGTAACAATAACTTCCAGTTGGCCATCACCATCTATATCCCCCATGATAGGTGCAGAATGCCAGTATCCTTCCTCTATCTGTATAGGCCATCCATAAACCCTTCTGCCATCGTGATGCCATGTATACACAGGTTCGTTTCTGCATGTTGCTATAATTTCTACGTCCCCATCCTGGTCTATATCCACTAATCCAAGGGAAGATCTAATTTCCTGGCTTGTAACAACAGGCCAACCAGATGCCAGTTTGCCGTCATGCTCCCATACATAGACGCGACAGGTATCGTCAAATACAGCAACGGCGGCTACTTCTGATGTACCGTCACCGTCCAGATCACCAGCGACAGGAGGCAACACAGAATCTCCACCTTTCATCTCTACAGGCCAACCATCTACAGGACTACCATCGTGGTGCCATGCATACATCCTGCTTGAACCTATAGTGCTTTTTTTGGGCAAAGGTGAGTTTAAGGCTACTATCTCCATATCCCCATCATTATCAAGATCAATAGTAAGAGAGAACATATGTCCATTTCTACCTGAATATTTCGGCCAACCCGGTAGCATAGAACCATCATGCTTGTGAACTTCTACTCTCCCGTTATCCAGACCCACTATTACGTCGTGTATACCATCAGAATCAATATCAGCTAATACCGGTGAACTGGTTGCAAATCCGCTTGTGCGAACAGGCCAACCATCCAATCTTGAGCCGTCGCTGTTCCAGGCATTAATTTCCCGGTTAAAGAATACTGCGACTATCTCAGGACTGCCATCTCCATCTATATCACCAACTGCCGGGCCGGGACCAGCAGAAGCATTGGAATACTGACTTGAGCCATTTGCGCTGAAACCACCAGCATATTTTGGCCATCCACTTACAGGTTGACCGTCGTGATGCAGAACGTATAGTTTGTTATTCTGATACATGGTGCTCTGTATAAGTATCTCCATGTCTCCATCGCTGTCAATATCGGCTACTATCGGTGCGGACAAATTTCTTTCATCCACTTTTACAGGCCATCCCTCATCTTCCAGAGAAACCATAATGACTTTTTGCGAATCATTATTTTCCAGGTAGTGCTCCTGAGTGCTATCAGTAAGATAAGTCTTTACTATTATATTATGCTGGGGTTGGCCTAAAGGTGTGCTCCATATAGTTTCAATGGAAATATAATCTCCTGCCGGGATTCTGGGGATATCATATTTATCAATCAGCTTATTATCAAGCTCTCCGTCCCTAATTTCAACCACCACATTACGGGCATCGGCGGCTCCCATATTGTATACCTTTACCTTGATGGCAACATCATCACCCTGTTCTGGCTCCTGTGGTTTAAAGGTTATATCATCAGGAGAGATTACCAGGTCTGATTTTCCCGGCTGTCTTCGGGGTGCGGACAGATCCAAAGCAGGATCACCCATAAGATTATATAGATCCATGTTTATAGAATTAGGCAGCAAACTCATTTTCGCGTGAATAGTCGCTTCACCAAGATTGTATATATGTGCACCAGCAACAGCCCTTGATAATCCAAAGCCGATACTGCTTATGGCGGCAAGCCTTGAAGCGCCAAAATATGCTATAGCCCCGCTTCTGCCTTTAACCATTGCTTCGGCTATGGAGTCAGTGGAAGGATGGTCAAAATAGCCAGTACTGCAGGCCAGGCTGAATATGGCCGGGAGTCTTAGACTGTTATTGAGCTTTGGCATTTCAGTTTGCTGGAAAACTTCCAGACCGTTTACCCATCCATGCCCGGCGTAGTCCACAATATGTTGACCGCTGTTAAATTGAGATATTACATTATATACATTGCCACCGTTAAGGGCTTCTATCTCGTTTACTTTATATCCTGCCGGAAGCAGGTATTCGTCCCGGGCGTGCTCCATATCCATTTTCAGCGATTCCACCGTTCCCAACATAAGCAGTGCATTATTTGCCCAATTACCGTATATTGGATTTTGCTCATACTTGATTATTTTGTCAATCATGGTATTTAATTCGCTGTTATTCTTTGCAGGTAGTCTTCCCAGCATAACATCAGGCATATAATCATCGCCGCTTACACATGCGTACCAGTTATCTGTAACCACTATTTCGTTAAAACTCTCTCTATCTGTCACATGAACGGGAAGGTGTTCTACATCACCGATCAACAATACGTAACCTATACGCTTATCTGGCATATTGTCAGAAACCCAGTAATCATATGCATATTGAATAAATAACCTTATTCGCTCATCAGGACTGGAAGTTGGGTTGCCAAAATTATAATAAAGCTCAGATGAAGATATTACAGCCACATCAACGCCAGTGTATTGAGAACGCCATTCAGCTAATTCCCTGAGCTTTTCGTTATTATAGAAATGATTAGGAGCAATAATCAGATAATCGGCTTTTTGAGCAGTCAGAAGGTCTTCCGGGTAATTTATATTTCCTGCCCCGTTGTTCCACAGACCACCGGCGGATGGAGCTAAAGAGGCATAGTTGGCGATCTGGCTCTGGTAAAGCTCTGGCAACGGTGTTGTATTATAATTGGTGGAACTGCTGTCATAATTAAGACTGACGCTTAAATATGAGCTACACATAAGATCCCGGGATTTGGGATTATACCTTATAGGATAAAGTTCCAACTGTATCAAACGGTGTTCTCGGAAATATCCTGAGAAAGATATTTCCGCTGAGTTTCGTGGGTAGAAATTATCATCAGAGTAAACCCCGTTATCCATAAAAAATTCTTCATCTATATATGCCATCTCACCCTTATATCGAACTACCTGTCGACCTACGGGATAAACCCTGTACCCCTGGAGTATTTTATGTTCTTTATCCTCAATTTTAATTGTTACATCACCATCTGATGGAATAACAACAAATGTTCTTACGACAGGAAGTTTGGGTTTTCCTGTTTCTGTAGTCCACCGGGTTTCAGGCAGATTTATCAGGTCAAATTCGCCAAAACTTTCGTTACGTTTCTGAACTATCATACCGTTCAAAGACATATCAACTGTTATTTTTCCCGGTATATGTTCAACAACTTCAATTTGTGCTGGTTCAGGACTGCTAAAACCTTTAAACGATTTCCAATCATCACCCTGAACGACTTGAATATTGAGGGCAAAAAGCAGAACAAGGCATATTATAAGTACAAAAGACCTGGTCATATACTTCTACTCCTTCTGGTCTTATAATGAATCATATTTAAATTTATCTGATAGATTTAAAAATAAGCAAGGTGGGGATTTTTGCTTACCTATGTGATTTTAACGG
The DNA here is from genome assembly GCA_014730235.1 of Candidatus Poribacteria bacterium. Lineage (GTDB taxonomy): Bacteria > Poribacteria > DTPJ01 > DTPJ01 > WJIO01 > WJIO01. Next base: position 833 of record WJIO01000349.1, on the reverse strand, counting down.
AATGTAAAATTCAGTGGGTTACCTTACGGAATTAATCCAGTCCAAGTACCTCTGATACTCTTCCTCAAAGTTTGGCGTAAATATATCCTTTCCCAGGTTAGACTCAATTTCGCTTTTAGTCCAGAACCTGCCTTCATCAATTTCATCTGGATCAAATTCTATATTACCATCATATATACAAATATAAGTCTGGACGTATTCTGTTTCAATGTCGTTACACATCCAATAATTATAAACGTGTTTTACAGGAGCGATTATTCCCAGTTCCTCTTTCATTTCCCTCTTAACAGCCTGATCGTAAGTCTCTCCAGAATCCAGATGTCCGCCTACAGAGGTGTCCCATTTACCCGGTTGTATGAATTTATTTTTTGATCGTTTTTGAAGAAATAACTGGCCTTTTGAATTAAAGACCAGAACATGTACAACCCGATGAGCCAGGGAATTATCACCGTGACATTGGGATCGGGATGCTTTTCCTATAACATTGTCATTTTCATCAACAATGTCAAAGTATTCTTCGGTTTTATCACTCATTCTAATACCTTTGGTCTCTGGAAAATTATGGCTATCTGTTAATAATTTTACTACATTTTGTCAAAATTCACAACCATTAATCCAAGCATCCGATCCACCATCAGTTTTGTGTAATATCATACATCATATAGCTCTAAGCCCTACATTTGAGAGAAACAAAGTTATGAATAGGCATCATTGATATTGTAGAAACGAACATAATTCAAAGAGAACCAGGGATTCACCCGGAGATTGACCCATGCAGCCTTGATTTTTTCCTTGATTACGTGTATAAGGGAGAACTCCTTAGTGGATGATGT
>WJIO01000348.1 GCA_014730235.1 Candidatus Poribacteria bacterium | reverse complement strand
GACTGCTGATCAGGGTTTTTTCACCCTGGTAGTTAGGATTATAGACCTGGGATTTGTATGCCCGGATAGCATCCATTTTTCTTTCGTGTTGTTCCGTTACATCCACAATAAAAGATGGCTCAAACCTGTAATGGCACATATAATATATTAGCCTTTCCGGTCGGTGTTTGGTTTGTCCTGTGTCCAGTTTTGCCAGGCCGGAGTAATAAGCCGCTTCAAAGATCAGGTTTCCAGCATGGGCATGGTCTGGATGCCGGTCTTCCCAGTAGGGTAATAATATGACCTTTGGTTTGTATTTTCTGATTGATTTTATAACCTTAACCATATTCTCACGGTTAAGCTGTATATCTGCGTCAGGTATGCCCAGGTTATCTCTGATTTGAACGCCCAGTATTTTCCCGGCTTCCTCAGCCTCCGCCGTTCTTTCTTCCGGTGTACCCCTCGTTCCCATTTCTCCGGCTGTCAGGTCTATGATGCCCGTTATGTATCCCTGATCCACCAGTTTAATCATCATACCACCGCAGGTGAGTTCTATATCGTCACGATGAGCGGCAAAGGCCAATATATCAAGCTCCATGAAATTCTCCTATATATTTTCCATAATATCATCAATCAACCCTAAACCATATAACACAAGATATTGAACAATATTAAAAACCCTCCCCTGGGGTTTGCCATCCGGGTATATATTCATACATGCCCGTTTAATCTGGTTTCTTAAAATATCATTTCGGCTTCGCTGAATCTGATATAACTTTTGTTCCATCACATTGATCTGGTGATCTATCTTTTTTGTGACAGAATTAACTATATTTTTCATATTGGGATCAAAATCAGCCAGCTCTGACGACAGTTCCCCCAGTATATCCTCAATTTTATTTCGGGATGCAGAAAGCTTTTCCTTAAGTTCATCCGATGCCATATCTTTAGATAATTCACTGAAAAGCTTTTCATAGGGTGTTTCCAGGTCTTTAAGGCTCAGGTCATTCTTATTGAGTACCCTCTCAACTTTAGTCTCCACTAGAGTAAAGCTGGATCTTGGATATATCACCGGCATAACCACGCCGTTAAAATCATAAATTCCCCTGAGTTGGGCGAAATAGGATATTTCCCCGGGTCCGGCCACATAAGCCGCTGTAGGGAAAATAAAGTCCTGGGTTACAGGTCTTAAAGCCACGTTTGGACTGAATCTCCAGGGTTGAGAGTCAAGGATTTCCAGCAATTCTAACATAGTTAGAGATTCATCCTTATTTTCCATTACAAAAACGCTGTTGCGGTACAGAAGCTTTTCCCTGATGCCTTCATTTTCAATAAACAGACATGTTGAGTCGTCGGACTTTTCAACCTGGCTTTCGTAGCCCATACCATTTAGCTTTTCCCCGGCTGAGTTAATAATTTCAGTGCATTTTAGAGGATTTTCGATCTCCCGCCTGAAAACCGGAGACATTAGCTCTTTTGCTTCCTTATCCGATGGGTCAAACAGCACAAGCCCATAATCCCCCAGCAAACCAGCCATCATGCGACCAAAGGCATCCCCAAGATTTCTTGAAGGTTTGTAGGATTCTTCTATTAAACCAAAAACCTTATTCCTAAAATCTGTATCAGGAAATTCATCCTTGAGATTATCAATAAAATCCTTAAAGTCATTGTCCAGTATAACATCTTTCATAGAACATCCCGGTTTATAATCCTCGGGTGTATATTCCATTTTAATCAGATTGCTATCTGAATCCAGCAAGTTCAGATGATTTACCTCTTCCATATCGTTATCGTTAGTTTCGATCCAGAATACGGGTATAAAATCCGCATCGTGTTTATTTTCAAGGCTTTGAGCCAGTTTTACAGCCGTCATAGCCTTGTAAATGGTATAAAGAGGCCCTGTTAATATTCCTGCCTGCTGACCTGTAATTACGGCAAAGGTTTTGCCTTCTATCAGTCTGTCTATGTTGTCCATAACAGCCTGTCCTGATCCCATATTTTGGTTTTGTCGTCTTAATATTTCCGCCAGCTTTTTGCAATCTTTTTCTTTTGTAGATTCAATGATTTCAAGCCATGACGGTTCATGGGAAAAATGTGGGGGGTAGAAATCTTTTACCGCATTATAATTATTAACATAGTCTAAAAACAGCTTACTGCCGCTGATTTGTTTTGAATCGTTTACCAGTATTTCCAAAATCTGTCTCCTGATATGGTCTTTTATTTATTGTTTCCATTTCCAGAATCGCATATCCCGTTTACAGTTCTCTACCGCTACAGCGGCAATATAATTGTCTTCAGTCTTAAAAGCCCTTAAGCTCCATTTTTCGGGGTTTGGTGAGTTTTTTATCTCCAGAATTTTCGGTTCTTCGCCAGGTATCAGAGAAACGCTGAATTGATCCAGTGAATGGGTTAATCCGTCGCCCAGAGCTTTTATATAAGCTTCCTTTCGCGTCCAGCAGTTGAAGAAGGCCTCCTGCTTCTGGTCTTCTGAAACAGAGCGTAACGCGGAAACTTCGGGTGACGAAAAGAAACTATCGGCGATGTAATCCACATCCGGCATCTCACGAACACATTCCACATCAACCCCGATCTCTTTTTCTGATACAAAAGCATAGATAGCTATCCCTCTGGAATGGGCCAGGTTGAATTTGATCTTCTTATCAGAATAGCTGTCGGGCAGGTATGGCTTTCCGAACTTTCCATATTGAAAATTTATAACATGGGGTTCCATATTAAGATAGCGACCTATAATGTCTCTCAAAATTCCCCGACCCACGATAAAGCGATTTTTATCCCTATCGAGACGGTATTTCACCGCCCTGTTGATTTCGCTGTTAGACAGGCTTTTCATAAGACTCTGGATTGTCTCATCAGGCTGATCCAGTTTCCCAAGCCAGATGTCTATAAACCCATCCGTCAGCTTTATGTCCGATGGTGGACTGTGGAATTTAACATGGGTATCAGTCATGATGGTCTTTTTCTATCTCCGCTTCGGCTTTTGCAAAACATTCCCGCATAATTTCAGCTACTGCCCGGGCGTTGGGATCACGCCACATTTCGCTGTGCAGGCCGTGAAAATTGTGGACTTCCACACCACCTTGGGCCAGGGCTTTCAGGTCTTCCCTGTAATAATTCCTTAAAGGGCCGGAGGGTATATAGGTTATCTTGCCGGGATAGGGTTTTGGCATGTAACTATGGGTAGCCCGACCTATTATCCTCCTGGTTCGCTTTATATAATCTATCCGGTGTTGTAAATAGCTGGCGTATTTGGGAACAAAGCCATATGCTACCCTGTTCCAGTAGAACTGCTCCCACAAGCTTTTAACCAGATCTATCATCTGACCGCTTTTTATATAATATCCTAACCTGTTTATATAATGAAACGGTGATTTTTTCCTTGCCTTGCTTTCACCTGTGGGGTTACTGGAAATTCTCACTCCAGGATTATTGTATGCTTCTACCATCCTTTGCCATTGTTCTGGATTGTCCTTCCATGGACGTTTGCTAAAAACAATATCCAGCATCACCATCAGGCCCACCTTTTGCCCCTGTCGCATGAGTTGATGGGCAATTTCCAGGGCTATCACACCACCGTCACCGGCAGAACCTATAAAGTAAGGTCCTTCCGGCTGTATCTTGCGGATCTCCCGGATATATACGGCAGCCATAGCCGGAACAGTGGCCAAAGGTGGTCTTTCGGCATATAATCCCCTGCTTCGTATGGCATAAAAAGGTTGATCCGAACCTATATGACGGGCAATATCTTTGAAGATCAAAATCTCACCGCCGCAGCCATGTATGGCGAAAAATGGCCTTTTAGAACCTTTATCCCTGAGAGGAACAACTATTGAGAATCGGTCTGTCTTATCCTCCTCATGTCCGATCTCCCGGGCTAACTGCTCAATAGTAGGCGACTGGAAAAGCGTGGTTAAAGGCAAATTTTTACCGAAGGCCTTTTGTATCTGGCTAAATACCTGAACTGCCAGAAGAGAATGACCGCCTATCTCAAAGAAATTATCCTTTATGCCTATAGGACTTACATTCAGGGCTTCTTCCCATATCCTGATAAGCTGTTTTTCCACTTCGTTTCCAGGGCCCACAAACTCCTGTTCAAGATTAGGTCTATCCTGATCCGGCGCGGGTAAAGCCCTTCGGTTAACCTTGCCGTTGGCTGTCAGGGGAATAGATACAAGACTCACAAAGACAGTGGGAATCATGTAGTCGGGCAAAGAGCTTTTGAGATGATTGCGTAAGTCGTTGATAGTGGGGATTTTATCCTCTTTCGGCACAAAATAGGCCACCAGTTGTTTATCACCAGAGCCTGATTCCCTTGCAATAACCACGTTTTCCTGTATGGACGGATGCTGGGCCAGGTTTGATTCTATTTCACCCAGTTCTATCCTGAATCCCCTGATCTTTACCTGTTGATCACCACGACCTATGTATTCCATATTTCCATCAGACAGGTAACGAGCTAAATCGCCGCTTTTATATAACTTTGCATTGGGATCGCTGTTGAAAATGTCCTGAATAAACCTTTCGGCGTTAAGTTCAGGTCTTTTCAGATAACCCCTGGCCACACCTCCGCCGCCAACATACATCTCGCCGGTAACACCTACAGGTACAGGTTCCATGTTTTTATCCAGTATGTATACCTGAAGGTCGGGTATGGGCACTCCGATTATACTACCCCTGGATTTTTCAATATCCTTCATGGTTACCTGATAATAAGTAACATGTACTGTAGTTTCAGTTATTCCATACATGTTGATCAATTGTGGCTGTTTGTCGCCGTGTCTTTCAAACCAGGGTTGAAGGCTGTTGAATTCCAGTGCTTCCCCGCCGAATATCACATATCTCAGACTTAACTGACCGATTTCACCTTGTTCCCCTTCTGCCCGGATCAACTGGCGAAAGGCTGACGGAGTCTGATTAAGCACTGTAACCTTTTCCCTGCATAAAAGCTCATAAAAATCCCCGGGAGATCGGCTTATCATATAAGGCACAACCACCAGCCGGCCACCGTAGATTAAAGCGCCCCATATCTCCCATACGGAGAAATCGAAGGCGTAGGAATGGAACAGAGTCCATACATCATCCTTATTAAAATTATACCAGTGATCTGTAGCCTGAAACAGGCGCACAATGTTAAAATGCTGAACCAGAACGCCTTTGGGTTTGCCTGTTGAACCAGAGGTATAAATAACGTAGGCCACGTTATGAGCTTTGACATCACATTCAGGGTTTTCTTTGCTCTGTTCAGACCATTTATCCCTATCTGTGTCCATGCAAATAACATGGGCTTTATGCTCCGGGAGTTGACCAACCAGGGAATCCTGGGTTATTATGACCGGCACTTCCGCATCCTCTATCATGAAAGCCAGACGATCCGGTGGATATACTGGATCCATGGGCACATAAGCCCCGCCGGCTTTTAATATGGCCAGGATGGCCGTAACCATATCAATAGAGCGTTCTATATACATACCCACCAACACCTCCGGGCCAACACCTAAAGACACGAGATAGTGGGCTAACTGGTTGGCTTTTTCGTTTAGCTGGCTGTATGTTACCTGCTGATCCTGATATGTCAGGACTATGGCGTTGGGATCATCTTTCATCCTCTTTTCAAACAAACTATGAATGCAGGTATCTTTTGGATAAACCGTCTCTATATTATTCCACTCCGTAAGAACCTGCTGTCTTTCGGCTTCGGTCAGAATCGGTATTTCGGATACCCGTTGTTCAGGATTTGCGGCGATGCTCTGAAGCAGGTTCTTAAAATGCCCTGTCATACGGACTATGGTATCTGAGTCAAACAGATCGGTATTAAATTCCAAGAAACCTGACATTCCATCATCGGTTTCGGTCATGGAAAGAGTGAGGTCGAATTTTGCGGTTACTGTCTCGATTTTTTGCGGAGATATAGTCAAGTGGGGGAGTTCCACCTTGCGCCTGGGTGTGTTCTGAAGCACAAAAACCACCTGGAACAGGGGATTATGGCTGAGGTTTCGCTGGGGTTCCAGTTCTTCTACAAGCTTTTCAAAGGGTAAATCCTGGTGGGCATAGGCCTCAAGAGCCGTATTTTTTACCTCTGCCAGCAGTTCTATAAAGCTGGGGTCCCGGGAAAGATCTGTTCTCATAACCAGGGTATTAACAAAAAAGCCGATGAGGTTTTCAATCTCTATCCTGTTTCGGTTTGCAATAGGCGAACCAACTACAATGTCATCCTGATTGGTGTAACGATAAAGCAAAACACTGTAAGCCGTCAGCAAGGTCATAAAGAGAGTTCCCCCGTGCTTACGACTGAGGGTTTTCAGGGATTCAGCCAACTGATGCGATATGGCAAAGGGATGACGCTCACCCCAGTAATCCAGCATGGCAGGCCTGGGATGATCTGTGGGCAGTTCCAGAATAGGGGGTATGCCCTTTAACTGCTCCCGCCAGTATGAAAGCTGTTTTTCCATGTTGTCACCCTTTAACCATTCCCTCTGCCAAAGGGCAAAGTCCGCATATTGAACAGGCAGTTCCGGAAGGGATGAATCATTGCCGGAGGAAAGAGCTCTATAAAGCTCTACAAATTCCCGCCAGAATACGCCCATTGACCATCCGTCGGATGCTATATGGTGCATTACAATCAGCAGGACATGCTCATCATCGTCCATCTTAACCAAAGTGGAGCGGATCATAAGGTCTTTGGAAAGATCAAAGGGTCGAAGAATATCCCGTCGGAGAAATTTTTGCAGCGCATCTTCCTTCTCTTCATCGGGATTTTTGCTTAAATCCACCGGCATAATCTCCAGACTTTGATCTTCTGATATAACCTGTACGGGATTTCCATCGATGGATTCAAACCGGGTTCTTAAAGCTTCATGACGTTGAAGAATAGCATTGAGGGTCTTACTGAGTGTATCCCTGTCCAGTTGACCTTTCATGCGTATTGCCAGGGGGATATTATACATGGGGTTCTGGGGCTGCAACTGATCCAGAAACCATAGCCGCTGCTGGGCAAAGGATAGAAGGCATGGTTCTGATGTTTCCCTTTTGGGGATTTTTTGCTCCTCTTTTTTACCTGCCTCCTTTTCCATAAGGAGTTTTTCAAGCAAAGCCCGTTTTTCGGGGGAGAGTTTGGCAATGCGTTCCTTAAGATCGCTCATAGCTATTCCTCCTGAAGCTTCCTCTTTATATCTTCATCTGACATTGATTCAATATCATCCAACAGCTTATCCAGGTTTTCCTTTCCTGGTTTTTCAATTTTTTTCTGATCTATGATTAAGGCAATTTCCTCTATTGTAGGGGATTGAAAAATTGTATCCAACTTTATTTTGATCCCGAAATTCTGTTCTACCCTTGAAACAACCTGTGTGGCCAAAAGGGAATGCCCTCCCAGATCGAAGAAATCGTCCTGTATGCCCACCTCGCTGATCCCCAGCACCAATGACCAGATATCCGTCAGTTTTGCCTCTATGGGCGTCCCAGGGGGCTTAAAGGGAGTGTTAAGTTCGGGCCTGTCCAGCTTAGTTTCCGGCAGGGCCTGCCAGTCAATTTTTCCGTTGGGGGTAAGGGGGATATCATCCAGAGTCATGAAAACCGCAGGTATCATGTAATCGGGCAAAGTCTGTTCCAGAAATTCCCGCATTTCGGTTATAGTGGGTGATTTTTTACCTTCTTTGATAACTATAAAGGCCACAAGATACTGATCCCCGTATTGATCCTGCCTCGCCGCCACTACAGCCTCCTGAATGTCCTCATGCCGCAGGAGTGACATTTCAATCTCGGCTGTCTCAACCCTGTAACCCCTGATTTTAACCTGAAAATCCTTCCGTCCCAGATGAAAAAGACATCCGTCAGGCAGCATAAACCCTAGATCGCCGGTATAATACATTCTTATGTTTTCGTCTTCAGGATCGGACTTAAACTTATCCATGTTAAGATCAGGTCTTTCCCAGTAGCCCGGTGAAAGGTAACGGCTTTTTATAACCATTTCCCCTGGATTATTAAAACCGACATTTTTTCCACCTTCGTCAAGCAGAAGTAATTCAGTATCTTCAAGGCCGTACCCGACAGGCACTACATTACTATAAAGCTCTGTGTTCCTGTCCAGGAAATACATCCTTATAACGTTTAGTTCCGTAGCCCCCAGCCTGTTCAGGAAGATGCAGTCATGGGAAAAATGTTTTTTATATAACTCAACATCCCGCTGGTGTACCGGTTCGCTGCATATATCAATAATCCGAAGATGGGGGAATTTTTCATCGCCAGTGAGGGTGTTGACAAAATGGCGGAATATGGTGGGG
>WJIO01000347.1 GCA_014730235.1 Candidatus Poribacteria bacterium | reverse complement strand
TTATCCACAGGTTATCCACAGGTTATCCACAGGTTATCCACAGAATTTTTTGTTTCTTCCGGGTTAAGTGTGGTTATAATTGAAAATTTCCTCATCTTGTCATTCCTGCTTTAAGCTTTTTGAAAAAGCTTGAGCAAAAAGGAATAAGAGTTTCGCAGGAATGACAGCGTAAAGAAGTTTCTTATCTTTACCCCACTGAACCCGGAAGGGCCAATTTTTTTAAATTTATCCAGAGAAATTTTTATAATATTTCTGATTAATCCTGGTTTTTAATTTCTTCGATTATCTGATTTATTGTTTTTTCAAAGTTAGTGTCTTTTTGTATTGCCTCTTCGATTTTATTGAAAGCATGAATAACTGTTGAGTGATCTTTTCTACCAAAATCCCTCCCTATATCAATAAGCGATTGTTCCGTTAATCTTCTGCATAGATACATGGCAACATGTCTTGGAAGTGTAAAGGTTTTGTGTCTTTTTTTTGACCTTAAGTCGGCCACACGCACACCGTAGAATTTTGCCACTATTTTCTGTATTGCTTCGGTGGTAATTATTTCGTCATATTCTTCGGATTCATCGGGAGCTATGTCCTTTAAGGCTTCCTTAACCACTTCCACTGACAGGGGAACGTTGTCCAGGTCAGCCAGGGCCAAAGCACGGATAAGACATCCTTCCAGTTCTCTAATGTTTGTGGTTACCCTGTCGGCTATGAACATGGCCACGTCGTCAGGGAGATGATTTAGCCCTAATTCTTCGCTTTTCTTTCTGAGAATGGCAATTCTTGTTTCCACTTCCGGTGGTTCAATAACGGTGATTAAACCCCATTCAAAACGGGAGCGCAGTCTTTCTTCCAGGGCAGGAATATCCCTGGGGTGACTGTCGCTGGTAAGCACTATTTGTTTTTGGGCGTTATAAAGGGCGTTGAATGTGTGGAAGAATTCCTCCTGAGTTCCCTCTTTTGCCCTTATGAACTGAATGTCGTCAATGAGGAGAACATCCACAGTCCGGTATTTGTTACGGAACTGGGGCATGGGTGTTCCCCGCCTGAGGGATTCTATCATTTCGTTTGTGAACTCTTCGGAAGACATGTATGAAACTTTCAGTTCTTTATGAGTTTCTTTGATAGAATTACCTATTGCATGCATGAGATGAGTTTTGCCCAGACCAACCCTACCGTATATATATAATGGGTTATATACTTTAGCTGGTGATTCTGAGACGGCCAGGGATGCTGTGTATGAGAATCTGTTGCTGGGTCCGACAACGAAGCTATCAAAGGAGTATTTTGGGTTTAGCGCGAAGGCATCGGAGGAGCCTTTTTTAGGCTCAGGAGTAGATTTTGTCTCGTTTTGCTCTATTACTGAATCGGTTTGTATTATGAATTTAATTTCAATTTCATTACCGGTAATATTTTGTAAAGCATTTTGTATTTGTTTGAGGTGTTCTCCTTCGATGTATTCTTTTGTAAAGGTGTTTGGAACGATTACGTGTAGGATACCATCGGTCAGGGTTTCTGCCCGCGTCAGACTGAGACACATATCGGTTTGCCCCAGACTTCGCTCTACTGCCTCCATAGCTTTTGACCATACTTCAATCGCTGTCTTATCCGCCATTTTGCAGGTCCTTTCTCAGTTATTTATTTGGATTGGATATTGTTTGTAAGAATTAGTTATAAGAAAGTTATCCACATTTTATCCACATTATTATAATTATTAATTAATCAGAAATATATGTCTTTTTTGTTCCGGAAGGAGGCACTTATCAACCGAAATCATCCTATCACTAAATAACAGAAGTTATACACAAGTTATCCACATGTGTGGATAACTCCGTAAAACGTTAATATAACTGCGATTGAAGCGCAAATAACAGGAAGTTATTCAGATAAAAAAGCGGGTACTAATGAAACGCGAATGGCCTATATCAGGTCTTGGATAAAACCGCATATGGTCTAACTTGTGAATAGAAAAACGGGCTTAGAAATTTTCGAGTTATCCACAAGTTATCCACAAGTTATCCACATTAATTCTAGATTCTTCAGAACCTTGATTTCCCCCCGAATTACTAGATCAGTATACCATGAAAAGGAATTCTTTGGCAAGCCAAAAAAGGTTCTGAATTAGTTTACCCTTGATTAAGATTTTTTAATGATGTATTATTAATTTAGTGTTTTTATAGGTGTTATACGGAGGTTTTCTGAATGAGAAATAAATTAGCATTATTTTCAGTATTTTTAATTTTTTTAATCACTTTTTTCATAATTATAACAAATGCCAATGTTCCAGTATTTAACACCAAGGTTGATTCTGTAACACCAAAAGTTGTTAGGGATGATTCGCCTATGGTTTTGATACCTGCCGGGGAATTTCAGATGGGTAGTGAATCGGGTGGAGACGATGAAAAACCTGTGCATATAGTTTATCTTGACGATTTTTACATTGATAAATACGAAGTGACAAATGCCCGTTATAAGAAATTTCTTGATGAGACAGATCATAGAGAACCGGGTTATTGGAAGGATCCAAATTATAATTCCCCTGATCATCCTGTCGTTGGTATAAGCTGGGAGGATGCCAGGGCTTTTTGTAAATGGGCTGGTAAACGACTTCCTACAGAAGCTGAATGGGAGAAGGCAGCTCGCGGTGGTCTGGTGGGCAAGAAATATCCCTGGGGAGATGAGATTGACCATGATAAGGCCAACTATTACGGAACTGGTGGAAAGGATAAATGGGAGTATACATCTCCTGTGGGGAGTTTTCCGCCTAATGAATATGGTCTTTTTGATATGGCCGGTAATGTCTGGGAGTGGTGCGCCGATGTTTATGATAGCAAGTATTATTCCGTATCGGAAAAAAAGAACCCTAAAGGGCCGGAGTCGGGTGTATTTCGGGTTTTAAGGGGTGGAGGTTGGATACCTAATGACGTTGAGCATCTCCGTGTTTCTTATCGTGGAGCGCTCAAGCAGACTCAATCGCATTGTGGTTTTGGTTTTCGGTGTGTGAAGTGAGTAGCGCGGGGTGATTGATATATGGGGAATGACAGCATAAAGAAGCTTCTTATCTTTACCACACTGAACCCGGAATAGCCGAATTGTCAAAACAAGAATAAGGTTTGCGGTTATTATGGATTTTTTACCTTCGTATATAAAACTTAATAAAACGGGAGAACTGAAAAGACGGGTTGAAATGGCCTGGGATATGTTGAGGTATTGTAAACTTTGCGCCCGGGAATGCGGGGTTAATCGTCTGGAAGGGGAGACGGGGTTTTGCCGAAGCGATGACCGAATTGTGGTCGCCAACTTTGGGCGTCATTTTGGTGAAGAAGCTCCGCTGGTTGGAAACTGCGGTTCCGGCACGATGTTTCTTGCAAACTGCAATCTGTCATGTGTTTACTGTCAGAATTATGATATTAGCCAGACCAGCGATGGGGAAGAAATGGGGCCTGAACATCTGGCCAGGATTATGATAACTCTTCAGGTATTTGGTTGTCATAACGTCAACTTTGTCAGCCCCACCCATTATGTACCTCAAATACTGAAAGGTCTTTTGATAGCTGTTGAGAGTGGTCTGGAAATTCCCCTGGTGTATAACTGTGGTGGTTATGAATCATTTGAAACCCTCAAGATTTTGGATGGTATATTTGATATTTATATGCCGGATATAAAATATGGCGATAATGGAAAGGCTGAGAAATATTCAAATGCACCGGGATATTTTGATGCGGTCAAGACTGCCGTTTCTGAGATGCATCGGCAGGTTGGTGATCTTGTTATAAATTCGGAGGGTATAGCTGAGAAGGGACTTTTGATCAGGCATCTTGTTTTACCTAATAATCTTTCCGGGACAAAAAAGTTAATGGAATTTATTTCCGGACTTTCGGAGAACTCATATATGAATATCATGGACCAGTATCGCCCGGAATATAAGGCCTGGGAATATCCGGAGTTAAGCCGAAGAATAACGTCGGAGGAATATGAAAAGACGATAATGATGGCTGAAGAATCAGGCTTAAAAAGAGGTTTTGGTCGTGGACTGGGAAGACGAAGATGAACTCAGGTTTATAGCTGATGAGATGCTTGGTAAGCTTGCTAAATGGTTACGAGCTATTGGCTATGACACAGTATATTTTACCGGGGTTGGTGATGAAGCCCTTGTTAAGCAGGCTTTGAAGGAGGATAGGTTAATACTCACCAAAGACTCAAATCTTGTGAAAAGAAAGATGGTCAGAAACAGCTTTCTTGTTGAAGGAGATGATCCAAAGGAGCAGTTTAAGCAGGTTGTGCAGGAGATGAATCTGGATGTAAAGAGTAACTTTTTTACCCGATGTCTGGTATGTAATACAGAGTTGGTTTTTATTGAAAAAGAAGAGGCGTGGGGAAAAGTTCCTGTTTATACTTATATGACTCATGATGTTTTTTATGAGTGTGAGGAATGCAATAGAATATACTGGTCAGGCACTCATAGAGATAATATGCTGGAGCTTTTGAATGATATTGTAGGTTGAAAGAGGATTTTTCGTTTTACATTTTTGTTGATCTTGTGATAGAATATTAACAGAATACCAAGAAGCGATTTTAAATTATATTTTTTTGTGATTTGTAATCGTTAAAAAATGGATATAATTTAGTTGTCATTCCTGCGAAAGCAGGAACCCAATCTTCCAAGATAGTGTTTTTTCTGGATTTCTGCTTTCGCAGGAATGACAAATTTTGTAATTTACCATAATCATATATTATGAATTTATCATAATTGTGAAGGTGTTTTCTAAACACATTTTTCATTTTTTAACAATTACGATTTATTAAATTTGATAATTTTTAGATTTGTTGTATAGGTTGAGTTTGCGAAACCTAACCTATAGTCAAAGAATAAGGGGGATTACAATGAAGTTCTTCCGTTACTGCTGGGGAACTGCTTTTTGTATACTTATTGCAGCTTTGTTTTTTGGATGCTCTTCACCTATACAAAATGCAGAGAAACTAGCCATGACCGATCCTGATTCGGCTATTGCTGCTTATAAAAATATAATGCAGCAGAAACCGAATAGTGATGAGGCCAAGATGGCACATCTTGGTATGGCAGATACATATTACAAGCGTCTGGAGGATCAGGAAAAAGGTCTTGAAGTTTATGAAGAAATAGCAAAAGCTTATCCTGACACAAAATATTCCGGAGAAGCTTATTGGGCTATAGCTATGCACTATTTCCAGGCAAAAGACTATGAGAAGGCTCGGGATAACTTTGCAAAGGTTACCCAGGATATGCCAGGAACCGAAAAGGCCAGTGATGCTTCTCTTGCTATTGCAAAGTGCTATGAAGAGCTAAAGAAATTTGATGAAGCCGCGAAGATGTATAGCGAATTTTCCAAAACTCATGCGTCGCACCGTCGGGCTGCTCAGGCGGGATTAGATGCGGCAAGGATTTATGATAGGGAATTGAATAAACCGGAAATGGCTGTGGAAGAATACAAACATGTTGCATCTGAATATGCCCTTTCTTCTTCCGGTAGAGAAGCAAGAGAGACTTTGGAAGAAAGGGGAGTTGAAGTTGCTGATGTAACAGAATTGGTTGAGGAAGAGGTACCAG
>WJIO01000346.1 GCA_014730235.1 Candidatus Poribacteria bacterium | reverse complement strand
CTACTATTCTTCTGTCTTTAATGGGCTTTTAGCTCCACATTCGGGACATTCTTCTAAATCCCGCTGGATAACTTTGCCACATTCACTGCAAAATCTTAAATCACTACCACATCCTTTACAGAGCGGGGAAGTTTTCGGCAAAGGTATATCACAATATGGGCATTTACATTTTTTGCCATTTTTCTTTTGAGTCTTTTCCATTTTTATCAACCTCCTAACCTTTGTCTGATACTTCGCTATGTTTCGCCCTGTAATCTTCTATCGCCTTATGCAGTGCATCAGCTCCCAGATTTGAACAGTGGAGTTTATTCTTAGGCAATCCCTCCAGTTCATCTGCTACCATTTTATTAGTAATATTCATGGCTTCATCAAGAGTTTTCCCCTTTGCCATCTCGCTTACCATACTGGAAACAGCTATAGCTGCACCACAGCCAAAAGTCCTGAATTTGACATCAGTTACATGATCGTCATTAACCTTAATCTGAAACTCCATTATATCACCACAGGACGGGTTACCTACTCTACCAACTCCATCAGGATCATCAAGTTCTCCAACATTTCTTGGATTCGTAAAATGATCCATTACTTTATCGCTATACTGAAACACCTGTCTCACCTCCAGGTAATTCCCGTTGAATATTCATAATACAAAATAATTCTTTCAGCGTTATTAATAACTGATGCACGACATACATTTATTCCATTTGCCATTTAGTTGCTTCGACAGTATTCTGGAGAAGGATAGCCACAGTAAGAGGGCCTACTCCACCGGGCACCGGTGTTATGTAAGCGGCTCTTTCTTTTGCCACTTCAAACTCCACGTCGCCGACAGTCTTTCCATCGATCCAGTTGAACCCTACATCAACAACTACAGAACCTTCTTTGACCCATTCTCCTTTCACCAGTTCCGGACTTCCGGCGGCAACTATGAGTATATCAGCCCTTCCCACGTGCTCAGGAAGCTTTCCGCTTTTGGCCGTTCCTGTGTGACATATAGTTGTTGTTGCCGAGTATTTTCTCTGCAGCATTAGCAGCGCCGCTGGTCTGCCAACGATGGCGCTTCTTCCGACTACAGTCAAATCCTTACCGTAGATATCTACTCCACTTGCTTCCACCATTTTGATTGCGCCCAACGCTGTGCATGGACATAAGCGCGGTCGGTCATAGACAATGAGTCCCATATTGGCGGGTGTTATTCCCTCTACGTCCTTTTTCATTGCGATTGTGCTCTGGACTCTATAACTATCTATACCATCTGGCAATGGCATTTGCAATATTATTCCGTTGACATTATCGTCCTTGTTAATTTCCGCTATAAAGTCAATGAGTTTCTGTTGACTGATATCACTGGGAAGCTCATGGAGTTGATATTCTATTCCTACTTTGGCGGCGCTTTTCTGCTGTCGTCCGGCGTATGATTTGGACGCCGGATCGCCCTCTACTAGCACTGATGCTAATGAGGGTGTAACTTTGTGCTTTTCTTTTAGATTCTCGATTTCTTTCTTCAGTTCTTCTATCATTCCATCCGCGATGGGTTTGCCTTTTAAAAGTTCCGCTGACATATGCCTTTCCTCCTTATCCAAGAGCAGAAAGTTAGGAACCGGGAGCTTGATTGATTTGGCTCTTCAGGGTTAAGTATGGTTTGTAGTAGGGGTGGGTTAATGATTTTTGCTGGGTATTTTCATTTATCTTAATGGGTAACAGGTTTGCCGTAAGAGTCCGGCAACCATGTATATTCTCCTTAGCTCAGTTCCGCTCCAATGGCGTTATTAACTTCTTTGTATACCTCAACTCTTATTTTTGATGCTTCGTCTAATAAAGGTCGCAGCATCTCGCGGGTCTTGTCAACCAATTCCTTGTCTTTTATATAGGATAGATTTATTTCTACGTTCATCACAGCAGCACGCATGGCGGCTTCAGCCAGAAGGACAGCTACTCCCACATCGCTGATCAGGTTTTGATTTCCCTTTTCCAGAAGAGGTATATTCAGTTTCAATACCTTGTGACAGCAAATAGCAGCTTCTAATGGTGCTTGCATGGCCATTTTAAGAGCTTCCTGAATGGCCGCAGTTCGGGATGCTTTTTCCTCTGGAGTATCTTTTGGCATTTTATATGCGTCAGTTACCTGTCCATAAACCTGGGTATCTTTTACCATGAGGTCAAGAAGCTCAGATCTGATGTCCTCAACCTCTGAAAGTATCTTTTCAACATCGGCTTCCACGTCAGCATATTTCTTTTTGCCCACAGTGAAGTTGCAGACCATGCTAGTCAAAGCGGCTCCCAACGCACCTGCCAGGGCGGCTACGCTGCCACCCCCGGGTGTAGATGAGCCGGAGGCAGTTTCATCCAGATATTTTTTCAATGGTTCATCAATATACAATTATTTTCTCCTGAGTTTTATACTTTATGTTAAGATATTATTTTCTGATGGAAATATATTAGATTCCTTTTTTGTCGTCTATTGACTGAATTACTTATAATATCGGGTAAAGATTAACATAATATAATTATACTGTCAAGACCTATCATGCGTTTCAGAAGGACTCCCTATTGTCTTGAAATAAAAACAAGGGAAGATGTAATACATCTTCCCTTGTTTGCTTCTACTTAATTTCCAAAAATCTGATAATTAATCCTGGCCTGCTGGCAAGTATCCACCGGGCCATCCTGGAGCAGCCATTAGATGAACAACCTTATCTTTAGGCGTTCCATCGACAGATACCTTTCCGGGCATGAGCCGCGGGTCTTTTTGGCCAAGCACGACTACATATACATCAGCTCCGCTTTCGTATTTCACGTCGCGCACCGTAAGGGTATATCCTGGCTCAGGTAAAGGTACCAGGTTATCCTTATCACCAAAGGAAAGGAATGTCTTGGCTACAATAACTTGAGCTGGGCCGTGTTCCTTGAATAAGGCATCAGACTTTTCCTTGATGCCCTCGCGGTATTGCACATTTGATT
>WJIO01000345.1 GCA_014730235.1 Candidatus Poribacteria bacterium | reverse complement strand
TTGAGAAAGACCGAGCCGTTGTAGACGCGGACCAGAAGAAGATCATACAGGCTTACTCAGCCACCCGTAAGGCCGAGGGAACCAAGGTACAGTTCGAGCAGGAAGCCGTTGAGAAACAGGCTATGATAGCCAGAGACCAGGTCATTATAGAGAAAGAGATTGACAAAAATAAGGTTGTTGAACTGGCTCAGATCAACATGGGTGAAGTAGTTCAGATTCGTGAGATTGACCGTAATCTTAATGTTCAGAAAGCTACATTCTCTGCGCAGGTGGGTATTAAAGAAGCAGATACAAAGGCCCAGATCAAGCAGTTTGCCTTTGAACAAGACCGTTCATGGGCTGAAGCAGACCAGCGTAAACAGATTGCAACATATGTGGCAGAAAGACAGGCGGAAGCCGCTAAAGTCCAGTATGAACAAGACCTGGTTAAGGAAACGGCCAGGATCAACAGAGAACAACGTGTCATGGAACGGGAAATCCAGAAAAACCTGATCGTAGAAACTGCTCAGATAGACATGGGCAAAAGGGTTATGCAAGCAGAGATTGATCAGCGATTAGTTGTGGGCATAGCTGACGAAGACCGAAAGATTGCTATGGAATTGAAGATGAAAGATACTGATCTGGCGACCAAGACTCATTTAGAGGCCACAGCAGAGAAAAACATAGCAGATGTCCACGCCATTACTGTCCAACGTATAGGTGAAGCCGATAGAGATAAGGAAGTAGCTATAATCAATGCAGAACGGGAAGCGAAGCCTATGGAAAGACTGGCAGATGCCATCCTGGCCCAGGCCAAGGCCAAAGCTGAAGGTCAGAAGAAATCTATCGAAGCCAAGAACGTAGCGGAACAAAGAATACTTATCCAGGAAGCTATATTATCGTTAATTGATACATCACCTCAGCTTGTTGAACGTCTCATGAAGCCTGTTGAGAAGATAGATAGCATCCGGATTTTGGATATGGGTAATAATGGTCAAGGTTCTGGTGGAGCTATGGATAAATCAGCTATGGGAAGAATAGCAAGTAACCTCATGGAGACAGGCAGTGTAATGCCTATGGTAAAGGAATTCCTCAAGTTCGCGGATGTTGATGCAGATGATCTTGCCAAGAAAGCTGCTGAGTATTTGTCCGGGCTGGTAAATGTCCAGAAAAAGAACCAGTAAACATGCTATTATAATAACGCATGTTCTCGTATAGGAGATCCCCCTTCCCAAGGGGGATTTTTTACTCTAACCAGAAATAACTATTAATATCAAAAACGTTTATTATAATAGACATCAATCCAAATGGCACTTAATTAGTATTTATCAATCGAGTATAAAAATGAGATCAACTACAGAAAGAGCCCTTACAAGAAGACGTCGTTCACCAGTCCGGAGAAGTCGGGCAAGATGCAGGATTTGTGGTGTAAACCAGTCTAAACGCTTCTGTCCTGCTGTAAATACCCAGATATGTCCTGCTTGCTGTTCTGACATGCGCCCTGACCGACCGGAATGTGAAAGGTGCCGCTATAACTTCGTAAATATCACCAGCAGTAGGATAGTTCCTGAACCTGATCCCAAGTTTCTTTCGGCTGTGGTAAGTGATACGAACAAGTCGGGAATGATGAGCCTTGCAATGGCATGGAAGAAGCCCAATGACAGATTGATAGTCATGTTTTTTCTGCTGGATTTCTGGAAGACCGGGATGGCTGATTGCTTTGTGGATGTGGATATTTCAGAAGAGGATTTTGATCAGAAATTTGTAACAATGGCAGGTAAACCGGGTAAAAAGCAGAATATGGATGAAGCAAAAAGATTAGTAAAGCGGGCCCTGCATATATCCCAGGAAATAAAAAAAGAAATACCCTGGGATTACAATCGATGGCGATATCTTCTTGGAGATATGACTCATATACCTTTACCCGGTGGTTCTTTATATAAATGCGCTTCATGTGGTGCTGATTTACCTGAACCTATTGTTGATGTAATTAAAGACCATGCCCTTCTTCCCGAAGCTCATTTTTACATGGTATGTGAAAAATGCGCCGGTGAATTTGAGGATTAAGGTGGAAATTTGCATTCTGATATGTCCAAATATATCTTAATTATAGACGATGAAGAAGGCATAAGACTAACACTGGCTTTTACTCTTGAGGACGAGGGATATACAGTGGATACTGCATCTACAGGGGTTGAAGCCCTGGAGATGATGAAGAAGCGAAGGTATGATATGGTTATCACTGACCTTATGATGCCGGGTATAAGCGGCATGGAAATAGTCAAGCACACAAAAAAGCGGTATCCTGATACTGTTGTGATAATGATAACCGGTCGGGGGTCTGAGGAAAAAGCAGTAGAAGCCATGAAACTGGGGGCTGATGATTATATACCAAAGCCTATTGAACCGGAGGAAATGCTAATTAAATTATCCAAGACTATGGAGATGCAGCGTCTTAAACAGGAAAATCGAAGCTTCCAGAAGCATCTTGAACAGGAACTGGATACAGCCCGTAAGATACAGCAAAGTCTTTTACCCCAAAGTATACCAGCTTTTAACGGTATTGATATAAGTATATTCAGCCAACCAGCAAAACATGTGGGTGGGGATTATCATGACCTGATCCAACTGCCGTCAGGGAAGCTGGGAGTTGCCATCGGTGACGTTTCTGGTAAAGGTATGCCTGCGGCTTTGCTCATGGCAAATGTCCAGGCTTCAATCCGTAGATGCTCAGAAGAACTGCACAGTCCAGGGGAAGTTATATCCCGGATAAATCGTTCCCTTTGCCCTATATGTCAATATATAGAGGAACATCGTTTCATTACACTATTTTATGGAATATTTGACCCTCAAAGTAATGATTTTATATACAGCAATGCAGGACATAATTATCCCCTGGTTTTCAGACAAAACTTAGACGATTTTTATGCCCTGGAAAGCACAGGACTTCCATGTGGGATTCTGGATGACGCAGAATACGACGAAAATTCACTTAGATTATCCAGGGATGATGTTTTGTTACTTTATACAGATGGAATAACAGAGGCGACAAATCCGGATGGTATTATGTTCGGGGAAGAAAACCTGGTTTCAACAATTACAGGCAAATATGACTTGTGTTCAAAAAATATTCTGGAAAATATAAATAATGAGTTGGAAAGCTTTACAAAAGGTAAACTGCAGAACGATGATCTGACACTTATGGTACTAAAATTCAGTATATAAAGAGGTTTATGTAATGTAAAATTATATATAATTAACATTTCCAAGCGGTAAAGGAGGGATTAAATAGAACCGTTTTCAATATTTAAGCGATAATATGCAGGCTGATATTTCTAAAATTAACTAAAACCAGATGTTGCAGTGCTTAAAGAGACGCTAGCAAATGAAAATGCTATCAGGCTGTCATTCCTGTTTTCGCAGGAATGACATAGAACTATATTCTTTGAGCATTTTCATCTGTTTCTTCATGCTGAATTCTTATAAACATTGGTTTTAGAGATTTTTTAGAATTCTCAGGCAGGAAATTTAGAAGTGCAGCACTAAAAGTTAGTCAGTAGAAGCGGTTAGCTGACTGGTTGTTACTACCACAAAGGTAGGAAGGGAAACTAAAAATGAAGAGGGAATTTTTGATATTTACTGTTTTTATTTTGACTGTAATTTTCCTTGGTAGTGCAAATGCGGGAGAATGGATTGAAGAGGATATGTTTACTGCGCCGGAAGTCTCTATTGCTGTTGATGGTGATCCTGCCGATTGGGCAGGAATCGAACCTTTAATCGGCGTTGAATTTAAAACAACAGCCGATGAATGGGTTGTCTTTGAAGAATACAACGGCGGCGTCTGGAATGGTCCTGAAGACCAGACTGTTTCTGTTGCTTTTGCATGGGATCCCAGTGCCATCTATATTTATATTATGGTAGTTGATGACGAACACCAGAATAACGATAGCTGGTTTGATGGTGATGCCGCCCAGCTTGTATTTGCTGATGCAGACCGCACAGCCCACACTTATCTTTATAACTTTGCTCTTAACGACGCACAAAACGAGATACTTATCGGAAATGAAACGGCTGAAGCTGGTGGACTTACCCCTGATGATGTAGTTATTGTTCGGGATGATGCAACAAATACGACCTTTTATGAAGCAAGATTTGCCCCTGCAATTCTTGGCCTGGATTCCCTGGAGATGGATATGGCCATCGGTGTTGGTATATGTGTTAATGATGGTGACGTTGACACTCCCGGCCAGAAAGGCTGGGGAGGTTGGGGACCACATGCCGCTGTTTATGGTAAAAACGGAGACAAGACCGGCCTGGTAATTCTTGGCGCGCCAGTAGCAGCCGCAGTTGATCCCGATTCAAAAATGTCAACCACCTGGGGTGGTTTGAAATAAATTCCTTTACATCACTCAGATAAATTGGGCACACGTCAGTGTGCCCCTAAAATATTTATGAAGATTTTCTAAGCATGTCATTCCTGCTAAAGCAGGAATGACATGCTTAGAAAGGTCTTTTATCATTACTACACTAAACCCGGAAAAATCGCTTATTCTTAATGAAACGAGAAATCACATTTCCCCTTTTTTCAAAGGGGGATAAAAGGGGGATTTTATCCATTATGAAAAATAGATTTTTATTTTTTACTATATTGATATTGACCTTTTTTTCATTGAATTTCGCAAATGCAGGGGATTGGATCGATAACGACGAATATTCAGCCCCTACTGGCACTATTGAAATTGATGGCAACGATGACGACTGGATGTGGGTTGAAAAATACACTGATATTGAGTTTTTGACAGCTAATGGTGATTGGACTGTTTTTGAGGAATACAACGGCGGTGTCTGGGAAGGCCCGGAGGATCATACAACTTCTGTGGCTTTTGCATGGGACGAAGATTACCTGTATATGTATGCCTTTGTTATAGACGATGAACACCAGAACAACAACAGTTGGTTTGATGGTGACGCTGTGCAGGTTGTTATTGCTGACAACAAACAGGCTACAGTGACACAGCTTTATAACTATGCCCTTACCGATGGAGTGGATAATATTCTTATAGGTAACGAAACAGCCACAGCCGGTGGATTACAGCCTGAAGATGTTGCGATTGTCAGGGATGATGATGCAAAGACTACATTTTATGAAGCCAGATACAGCTCTGATATTCTTGGGCTTAAGGGATTTGAGGAAGATATGCAGATCGGTGTTGGAATCTGTGTCAATGATGGTGACGCTGACACTCCCGGTCAGAAAGGCTGGAGCGGCTGGGGCCCTCATGCGGCTGTCTTTGGTAAAAATGCGGAAAAAACCGGCCTGGTTACTCTGTCCAGTGATCCTATTGCTGTTGGTGCAAGAGACAAACTTACCACTACCTGGGGTTCAGTTAAATAGTTGATACAAATATGATTAAACGTGTATTCCCTGTATTGGTCTTAATATTTTTTTCTGCAAATGCTCTTTCAAACGATGAGTATGTATTTAAATTATCCTGGTCTGGCGGGGTGGCCTTAGGGTGTCCTGCCGACCTAGAAATTGATCCCGATGGAAATATATATGTAGTTGAATCCTGGGATAACTGTGTGTTGAAGCTGTCACAAAATGGAATTTTACTGAATAAATGGGGACAGTGGGGATATGACGACGGTGAATTCAGGAATCCCCTGGGCATAGCTGTAGACAAAGATGGCTATATATATGTAGCTGATACGGACAATAACCGGATACAGAAATTTGCCCCGGATGGTGATTTTGTTACAAAATGGGGAACTGAAGGTGGAGGTAACGGTGAATTCAGGCAGCCCAGGAGCTTGTCAACAGATTCCCAGGGGAATATATATGTAGCCGACAGCGGAAACAACCGGATACAGACGTTTTCCCCAGATGGTGATTTTGTAAGGAAATGGGGTTCTGAAGGCTCTGCACCCGGAGAATTTTCAAATCCGACCAGCGTATATGTGGATTCCCTGGATTATGTGTATGTTGCCGATACGGATAACAACCGTATCCAGAAATTCAGCAATGATGGGGAATTTATAATCCGTTGGGGGATGCCGGGAACAGCTATAAGTCATTTTGATTGGCCCAGGGGGGTAACTGTCAGCAATGATGGCTTTGTATATGTGGCAGATACCCGGAATTACCGGGTACAGAAATTTACCTCTATGGGCGAATACGTGGACAAATGGGGTTCTATTGGTTCTGATAACGACCAATTTAACTGGCCCCGAGGTATTGCTACTGATCCCTTTGGTCATGTATATGTGGCCGACTGCGGCAATAACTGCATCCAGATTTTTTCATCCCAGGGAGAATTTCTTGAGAAATGGGGGGCAGAAACAGCCGGAGAGTTTTTCGGTCCGTGTGGAACAGCCATTGATGATGAAGGTAATATTTACATCGCCGACAGCGGAAACAACCGCATACAGAAATTCACACCGGAAGGAATTTTCATCAAAAGCTGGGGAACATCGGGAAATGCCAGCGGACAGTTTACATACCCATGCGGATTGGCCTTTGATAACGGATACATATATGTAGCTGATTATTATAACCACAGGATACAGAAATTTACAACTGACGGGGAATGGGTTGATATGTGGGGTTCTTTGGGCCTTGCCAACGGGTTGATGTCCTATCCCTTTGATGTGGATATTGACAGCCTTGGAAATGTATATGTGACCGACAGCGGCAACCACCGGGTTCAGAAGTTTACCAATGACGGTGAATACATATACAAGTGGGGCGGCGGAGGAATTTTCAGCTATCCCAGGGGTATTGCCATTGACAGTAAGAATAACGTCTATGTATCCGACGATAACAACCACATACAGAAGTTTACGTCGGAAGCCGTGTTTATTACATCATGGGGCAGCGAGGGTTTTAATGAAGGTGAATTTGATGGGCCTGTGGGTCTGGATGTGGATGAACAGGATCATGTATATGCGGCTGATTATTATAACAGCCGGGTGCAGAAATTCTCTCACAAAGGGATTTTCCTGACCCAATGGTATACATCCCGATACATACCTGGTAATTACGGTTATCCTACCGATTTGTCAGTAAACCAGATGGGTGAGGTGTATGTAACCGACTTGCTGAATAACTGCATACATGTTTATAGACCCATCAGTGAGAACGCTGAATTCAGTATAAACCTATACCAGGGATGGAATTTCGTCTCAATACCAGTAGAACCGGCATCAAGAGATATATCCCTCCTGACACAGCAGATCAATCCATACTGCCATGTAATATGCACTTATGATAACCCCACAGATACCTGGCTTTATAACTTCTTCGGGGATGGGGAATACATAAATAACCTGGAATCCATAGACGCGGGAAAAGGCTACTGGTTCTATATGACTACAGATATTTTGTGGGTTCTGGCTGGAACGAATATCCAGCCAGAATCAGTGGAACTCCTTACCGGCTGGAATTCATCCGGCTATGCTTCACTACTCACCGAATCCAGCGAGAAATCCTTTGAGGATATTTTTGAATTTATTGATAATGTACTGACTTTTGATAATCAAACCAAAGAATGGATTGATGTTATTAATCACGCAAAAATTATAAAACCGGGTTCTGGTTATATGATATATGCTAACCAGAGTTGCATGTGGGAAATTGAATAAATTGACTATCCATAATATTCATCCAGTATTTCCGAGATCATCTTCACCCGACTAAAATCCGCATCAGCCGGGACGTTATCGGCCATCCCCAGCACAAAACCATCGCCGGGTTGTATATCATCCAGAACCTTGAGTATATATTTGCGGAAATCTTCCTGGTTCATATTATCCCGTATCATAATCACCGACGGCACGCCGCCCATGATAGAAACCCGACCATCCAGCAGTTCCCGGGCTTCTTTAATTGATAGGTCGTTCATTGGTTCTATAGCAAAAGCTTCGATAGCATCCAGACCAGATTCTTTTATCATCGGCAGCAGGTGCTTCACCCATCCGCAGGCGTGGCTTTTGAATATTTTGTCCTTTTTGTGGAGTATTTCACTCATCTGCCTGTAATACGGCAGGCCATAACGTTTAAATAATTTTGGCGACATGGTTCTTTCGTCCAGGTTATCTCCAGTGGATATAACCTTTGCCGGTGAATCTGCCAGCAGTTCATAGGCTTCCACAGCCTTTTGAGTCAGCACATCAGCCGTATGCTCCATTTCCTTTGTATGGTCATGAAGCATATAAAGGCCGTTGACCCAGCCGATATATGTCTTCATGATCTGGATCATGGGTAGACTGGGCGCGCCCTGGAAGAGAGCTATGCCGTCATCGCCAACCTGTTCATCGGCTTTGGTAAAGCTTTCATATGCCGGATAATATGTTGTGTTTTCCACCATGAAACGGATAACTTTCAGGTCTTCCACCTGTTTAACCATGTGTTCCTTCAGGAATACCGCCCGTGTCCATTCTTCCGCCACCTGGCGCATGGTGGAAACGCTTCCCACAGGAGTTTCATAAACTGTATGAATTTTATCCCCCTCGGTGCGCTGGGTAACTTTAACCTCTTCGCTGGCCTTTGAACCGATAGCCCCGGCCCTGGCCCAGATAGCGCCGCCCACCTTGCGGACAATATCATTCCGGCTTAACCCCTTGTATTCCTTCGGAACAGTATCCATCCGTGTATTAACCCCCAACCACCAATCAAAATTCGGTGCCCAGGGTATCCTGTCCGGCCGACCGCCGCTCAGACCCAATAACATTCTCTCTCTATTCGTCATGTTGATTATTCTCCATTA
>WJIO01000344.1 GCA_014730235.1 Candidatus Poribacteria bacterium | reverse complement strand
TAATGAAAGCGACCATGAGATATTAAGGAAACTGGAAGATCTGGTTCAGGAAACTTTTACCCTTTGGGATGAAAAACGAGTGGGGTTTTCATGGCGTTATTATTTCTTCAATCATACACAGAGAGTAAGGGCTTTGAGTCTTACCATAGGCAGGCATGAAGGGGCAGATCTGCGTAAACTCGAATACGCCGCCCTTTTGCATGATATTACCAAACGGTATGACGGAAATATCATGACAGATAAAGACGGAAAGCGAATTATAGATGAAGATGGTTTCTGGCGCAACGAGGTGCTTCTGCCCAATCCCAATAAAAGCAATGCGGTCACTCAGCTTTACCAGGAATACAGCCAGGCCAATACCCTTCATAATATATCCGGGTCTTTTATCGCTAAGAAGCTTCTGGAAAGCTACGGTTTTTCAGATGAATTTTGTGACGGTGTGGCTTCTGTTGTGCTTACTCATCTTAAACCCAGCGAAACCAGCGTTGAAAAGATGGAAGTGTTTAAAAACAACCTGGAAGGTCGTATTTTGTATGAAGCCGATACTATTGACTCTAACCTGGGTATGGTGGCTTTTTTCAGAAACATAGGCATACATACCTATGGCATGCTAAAAAGAACCGGAAGGATCGATCTGAAAGAATATATTGACGGTATACCAAGATGGCTTAATATGAAAGAGGATTTTCTACCCAGGATGCAAACAGAAACAGGACTTAAAATGGGTAAAGACAGGCAGAAGAGAAACTGGGAAATGTGGGAGAAAATCGAAAAGGAAAAAGAAAATTTCCAGCTTAATGAAAAATACGGTATACTGGGTGTGGTAAAATACTTTATGAGTTGCTGTGAAGATCCCAACATGGCATATCAGATGGAATATATGGAAAACCAATGGATACCTCATCGAAAACAAATGATACAGGATGGAGAAATAAATAAAGCCGAAGCCCGAAAAAGCCTGAAATCAGCCATCGAGTTTTGCTCTTTACTTTCCAGGGAAGTGCGAGGCGAGATATAAATGGAATATGTTGATAGTTTATAACCGTTTTTATTTTAGTCAATTTTGATGGGGGAACAGATAATAAATACGTATTATAAGAGGAGGTATACTAATGAAGTTAGGTGTTACAGAAAAAGACGTAAGAGAATATCTGGGTGTTCCTGAAAGTATAAAGGAACTTTCAGAAATTGATATTAGAGTTTACCAGTTATTAAAGGAAATGGAATCCGGCGGTAAGTTTTCTGGTAGAGTAGGTGGTTCTTTAAACAGCCATCATCTCAATGTGGGCCAGCGCAGAAACCTGTGGAACCTTATGCTGACTGACGATTCAGGCAGAAAAGTTCCGGCCCTGCATCTGCTTCCCTATGACCAGAATGTAGAGCACTCAGGCTATGACGCCAACAAGAATCCTCAGGCCCTTTCACCTGAGTATATGTTTGAATTGGTGAGAGCAGGCGGAATCTCCGGCGTTGTTTTGCATCCGGGATGGATAGCCCAATTCGCCGGAAGTTATCCTGATATTCCTGTGATCTATAAGCTTGACGGTAAGAGCGATTACCTGGATCAATCAAAACCATTGATGGCTCCTATGGGCAGTATTGAGGATGCCGTACTTTATGAGCCATCTGGAATTGGTGTAACCCAGTATTTCGGTACACAGCGGGAAGTTGATGACTTCACCCGACTTGTCCCTATAAGAGACGGTGCTAAGAAAAATGGAAAGCTTTTCTGGATATGGGCATATCCAAGGGGTGAAAATGTTGATGAAAAAGGTGGACAAAAGGCCATGGGCGCTGTCTTTGCCGCTGTTACCAGAGCATCCAGTTTTGGTGCAGATGTGATAAAGCTTAATATGCCCGATACATACGATCCGGAAATAGCTGGACAATATCATAAGACATTCCAGGATCTGCATATCGGTGATAAGTTAGCCGCTACCAGATACTGCATCTGGGCTTCTCAGAATTCCCTTACCGTTATATCCGGTGGTGCTATGAAGGACGAGGAATCAGCTATTATTGACGCTGTGGATATATCCCTAAAAGCCGGTGCTGATGGCTTCCTATATGGTCGTAATATATTCCAGCGCTACTTTGATGAGGCTGTCTCTCTGATGAAGGCTATCAAAGAGAAAACAATTGCATTTAAGCTGGAAGAAATTGGGGCTTATGAACCCAAGAAGGTTTATTCATTTGCAACAGAACCTGAGCTATAATAATCTGTAAGGGCACTTATTAAGTGCCCTTTTTTATTAAACTTTCAGACTCTTTGGGGTTTAGTGTTGTAATAATTTGAAAATTTTCTAAACATGTCATTCCTGTGAAAGCAGGAATGACAGCATAAAGAAGTTTCTTATTACCACACTTACCCCGGAAGAACCAACTTTCATAAGAATAAAAAACCGGGAGGAAAGATGATGTTGGGGAAATATAAATTTAGTTCCCTGTTATGTATTGTGTTATTATCACTCATGGTGATTATGACACATTATGCAACAGCCGAAGACATTGTAGAAATACAACGCTCGATAAAGGAAACCGGTGCAGAATGGACCGCTGGTGAGACTTCAGTTTCAGATTTAACCCTGGAAGAGAAAAAACAGATGCTGGGTGATCTCGGTGCTGTTTCTCAGGAAATGAGATCCCAGGCTGTTCCGGGAGAACCTGATTTAACACTTCCCGATCATTTTGATTGGAGGAACGTATCAGGTGAAAATTATGTAACATCCATTAAAAACCAGGGATCATGTGGTAGTTGTTGGGCTTTTTCCGTTTCTGCTGGTCTAGAATCCCTCATGTTAATCCATGGTGAAGATATAGATCCTGGTTATCTTAATCTTTCAGAGCAATTTCTTGTATCCTGTGTTTCTGGAAATCTGGGTTGTGACGGTGGTTGGATGTCCACAACATGTAATTTTCTTGTTGATACAGGTATAACAAAAGAATCGTGTTTTGGTTACAGTGCCGCAGACTTACCATGTGAAAACCGATGCGCCAACTGGGAAGACCAAGTGGTAAAGCTAACCGGATGGTCATATATAAGTAGACTTGCTCCTGTAAATATAGGTGCTATTCAAACAGCTATAGTGGAAAATGGTCCTGTTCCCTGTGGTTTTACAGTTTTTGATGACTTTTACAGTTATACAGGCGGTATATATTCTCATACTACTGGTTCCAGTATTGGTGGTCACCAGGTTCTTATTGTAGGTTATGACACCACTGATAGATACTGGATAGTCAAAAATAGCTGGGGTACAGGCTGGGGTGAAAGCGGATACTTTAAAATTTCGTGGGATGATGAATATTGTAACTTCGGCAGGGATTCAGTCTATTTCGAGGGTTTTACTTTTTCTAAACCGGGTGATCCTGGTGATAATCCATGTGCTTTTGCCTCTATAAATTCAGATAGGTATGCTATTGAAGAAGGTCATAAATTAAGGGATGAAGTTCTTGATAAAACAGAAATAGGTCAGCAGCTTATTGACGCATATTACCAGCATACAGCAGAAATAACCCATATATTATTGAGAAATCGTTTTCTTATGCTAAGAGGTGCTTTTATCCTGAGAGACCTGAGACCCGGCATCCGTTATCTGGCTGGATATAGATGGGGGCGGAATATATATATGACCAGATTCCGTGTGGCAATTATTCAACGCTTCCTTAACGATGTTGGTGAAAAGGGAAGCCTGGAACTGGCTATTACCATGTCCGCATTAAGCGATATACTGGAAGAAAATAAAGGTAAAAGGATCAGCGATGTGTGGGAGGATATAAATAATAATCCATAAGTTATTTATCTGTTAAATCGTTGGGCTTTTCCGGTTTGAGTGTGATTATAATTGAAAATTTTCTCAGCTTGTCATTCCTGCGAAAGCAGGAATGACATGAAAAGTAGGTTTTTCCTTTATAATTTGTTATCTTTCTTCATTACCACACTAAACCCGGAAGAGCCAATCGTTGAGATACAAATTGGATAAAGACAAAGACCTGTATCATTTGTCTACAAATGATACAGGTCTTTTCATGGGTATACACGACGGAGGAAAATTTTGGAAGTATTCTGGCGTGTCGTTTATAATGTAGTTATTATGCCCTTTTTCATTATCGCTGCTCGTTTTTACTCTCTTTTTGACGCTAAAGCCAGAACTGGAGTAAAGGACAGAAAGGGCATGTTTGAGCAATTATCAAGAGATGTGGAAAAATTACATCAAAACGGTAAACCGGTAATATGGTTCCACTGCTCATCTGTGGGTGAATTGGAACAGGCAAAGCCAATAATTGCTAAGATAAAACATGAAACAAGTATTGTAGTAAGTTTTTTCTCACCTTCGTGGTATGAATCAGGAATCAAATATAAAGATGCTGATGTAATTTGCTATATACCTTTTGATACAGCCGGTAATGCCCGACGGATGTTCCAGTTGATTAAGCCCTCCCTTCTGGTATTTATAAGGTTTGATGTATGGCCGAACCACGTCTGGACGGCTGTTAAGATGAATGTACCTGTTGTAGTTGCCGACGCAGGTTTACACGCAGAATCCACACGCCTTCGACCTGTTATCCGATCATTCCTGAAATCTGTGCATAAACATATTGACATACACTGTGCTATTTCCGGATCTGACGCGGAACGGCTGAAACGCCTGTGTCAAGAGGATGCTGACATAAGAGTCATGGGAGACACCCGATTTGATCAGGTTATTGCCAGAAAAAACTCAGCAGGTAAAAAACTTGAGGGGTTGCTTCCGGATTTCCATGTACCTGTTATAATCGCCGGCAGTACATATACTGAAGATGAACAGGTTGTTCTGGATTCTTATGAAAATATACTGAAGAAATGGGGAAAGGTGCAGCTTATTCTTGTTCCCCATGAACCAGAGCCTCACCGTCTGAATGAAATACACGAAATGATGAAACAAAGGGATCTGGACTACATTCTTCTGTCACAGGTAAACAGGGATTCAGGGCTTGAAAACAAAGCTGTTGTGGTTGACTGTGTAGGAGTGCTGGCGGAGCTTTATATGCTGGGAGATATTACCTTCATAGGGGGCAGTTTTCATGGCAAAATTCATAATGTAATGGAACCGGCAATCATGGGTAAACCCGTGCTTTTTGGCCCTACCATACAAAATTCCCTGGAAGCCCTTATGCTGAGGGAAACCGGCTCAGGTATTATGGTTGAAAACAGCCAGCAGATGACAGAAGAACTAATTAAATTACTGGATGATAAGAACATGCTTGATAACCTTGGCAAGAAGGCCCGAGCTCTAATCGAAAGCAATGCAGGTGCTACTGAGAAAATTGTTGATTGTATAAGAAATCTGGTTATTAATAGTTAAAGGGTGACTTATGAGTATTTTCCCTCGAATTCTTTTTTGGCTTAACCAACGAGCATCTCAGAAAGAAGTAAATAATGAATATGAAGAACGCAATTATCGTCTAGCACTGCTTAACGGAATTTTAATAAGAGTCGCTTTTCGGTTTGTTAACTCCAGCATGATCCTGGCGGCTTTTGTAAAACAATTAACCAACTCAAATATAATGGTCGGCCTTACCAGTTCAGCTATGGGTTCTGGCTCTGTGTGGCCCCAGCTTATTATGTCCAATATACTGGAACACAGGCCCCGGAAAATGCCGTTTTATATACTTGGCGCATCGCTGCGGGTTACATGCTGGTTTCTCATTATGTTGCTGACCTTTTTTTTAGGAAATAAGAACCATCTGACACTTTTTGTTTTATTTTATGTTCTTTATTTTGTCAGCAATTCAGCAATGGGTATATCTATTATTCCCTTTCAGGATATAATAGCAAAATCAATCCCGGTCAAAAAAAGGGCCAGGCTTTTTAGTCTGAGAGCATTAATCGGTGGTGGCTTTGGTGTATTGGCGGGATTTCTGATTAAGTATATACTTAGTGAAGATTTCTTTTTGTCATTCCCTTATAACTATGGTTTTATGTTCGGCCTATGCGCGGTTATGATGACGGCTTCCAGCACCTCCTTTATTATTTCCAAAGAACCAATACAGGAAGTGCGTAAAACCAGAAGACCTTTCTGGGAGCATTTAAAACGTGGGCCCAGGTTTTTAAGGAATGACCCTGATTATCGTAATTATCTGATTTTGAGAATGGTGTCATCCTTCGGGATAATGAGCACACCCTTTTACGTGCCATACGCAATGGACAGGATCGGAGTGGAAGCATCCACAATCGGGCTTTATACTTCGGCCGGTGCTATGAGTGCGGTAGTATCCAATGTTCTTTGGGCCTATGTGGGGGAAAAATATGGCAGCAAGTATCTTATTATTGTAAATTCCTTTCTGGTTTCCATTGTTCCAATCCTTGCGACTTCTACACGATTTTTTCAGCAAAGCCATCAGGCTGCTATATATGCTCTGGTGTTTATAATAATACAGGCTGCATTCAACGGACGTGGAGTCGGTTACATGACCTTCACATTAAACATGGCACCAAGCTTAAGCAGACCAACCTACCTGGGCTTTTTGAATACCATGTTGTTTCCTCTGAGCTTTATTCCAGTTCTGGCTGGTATATTGTTGAAATTTATATCATACGAAACCATGTTTGTTTTTTCGGCTGTTTTGTCTTTTATATCCGTTTATTTTGCCACAAGGCTTTCCAACGTTGATAAAAGCGATGATATAGAATCGAAGGATTGTGATCAGGAACAGGACGTTTCCTGAAATGTAATAAATAATAGAAAATCAGTGAATACTACTTAACTGGAAACAACGTCCTTAATGCGCTGGTATTCCTTATACTGTGTATACGTGCTGGTTCTGATAAGCCAGTTCAGGATTCTGGAAACAAGTTGATATTCTACATCCCTGTATTCAGGCTTTCCGCATAAGTTATCCGACTCATAGGGATCTGTTGCCATGTTGAAGAGCATACGAACTCCTCCCTGCTCAGGATCGTAGGTGAGTTTCCAGCGCGCATCTCTTATCATTATCCACTGCCCCATTTCGCTGAATACAGCATTTCTGATGTTTTCATATCTGTTGGTAATCATGCTTTGCATGGATCTGCCTGATAAAGGGATTCGAGTTTCGGGGATTTCCAGTCCGGCAGTATTCAGGACAGTTGCATACAGATCTATATTTTCAGTCAATATACGACTTTTCATACCGCCTGTAGATGAACCCAACCCGCCACAGGGAAAACCCGGCCCTGATATTATAAGCGGCACTCCAACGCTGGATTCATAAAACCGCCGCTTGTCCCAATGTCCCCGGTCGCCAAGGGTGTCGCCATGATCCGATGTAAGTATTATCAGAGTATTTTCTAGAATTCCCCTTTTTTTCAGCACTTTTATCATTCTGCCAACGTGATGATCAATATGAGATACCATTCCATAATACTTGGCCCGGGCCCTTTTAGCCCTTTCTATAACTGCTGAATTTTCTGTAAAAATGGGTGAGGGCATATCCTGCGGATCATACATTTGGCTGAATTCCCCTGGTGCTGTATATGGTGGATGAGGTCCCAGAAACGATGACCAGAGAAAAAATGGTGAGTCTGTATCTGTATCCTGAATATATTCAACACATCTATTGCCAACAAAGCCGTCAACAGTGTCTTCCGGCGCAAAATTTGACTCAAATAACGGGAGATTTTTTGCTTCACTGCGATATTTTTCCAGCAGTCCTTTTTTCTTTAAATAGGCAGTAAAATCACAGTCATTATGCAGATTTTCTGATAAATCCACCACTTGTATTACTTTATTGAAGCCATAATCTTTTATCTGTTCCTCTATCTCCCTGTAATCCCTGTATTCTTCCCAGAAATCGTAGAAATGGTGTTTGCCTATAAAAGCTGTGGTATATCCTGATTCCTGGAGAATATTAGAGAAAGTCAAACGCCGGTGCTCCATACTTACTGGTTGACCCTTGTTACCACAAATACCGTGTTGATGTGGGTATAATCCCGTTATAATGCTGTTCCGGGATGGCATACACAAGGGGCATGCTGTATAAGCATTGGTGAATATAGTGCCGTTACGGGCTAATTTGTCTATGTTTGGTGTGCGGATTATGTTGTTTCCATATATACCAATACTATCTCGTCTGAGATGGTCTGTGGTTATTAATATTATGTTGGGTCTTTTATCTTTCATCGTAATTCCTGACTTGAAAATTTAATAATTTGATCGCTGGATGAAATATGTTAAAAGTGAATCCCTCATCTGTATAACACTTGCATTACCCCACCAATCTTAGTCTTTTCCCCTTCAAGGGAGAAGGCCGGGATGAGGATGATGGCCACTAGATTTTATAAGTATAACTTCACTCAAATAATATAAATTTCTATTCCAAAAATAACATGGTTTGCATGCACAATTTATATTGGATTTATATTCTTCCAAAACTAAACCATTTGTAATATGGGAATAATACTATCATATTTTACAGTTTTCTATTAGATAGTATTAATTTTAGATGCACTTTAGTCATATTTACGAGGAGTGATCAAGATGAAAAAAACATATATAATGTTTATAAATTTAATAATAGTATTTTTACTGATCGCCAGCTTTGCTTTTGCTCAAAAAGAAGACAGAGCCGGAAGTAAGGATCATCCACTTTTTACCCGAATGCCTAATTTCTACATTAATAACTATTTGGAATATGAGTTTGATGCCCATGAATTTGAGAGCGAAAAAGAAGGAAAAGTAACAATAGAAGGACATAAATATAAAATAAGCTATGTCCTGCAACCAGGAGCTAAAAATCCCAGCGCATTACAGATTCTGCGTAATTATGGCAATGCTATAAAGAAAATTGGCGGAACTGTTGAAAAAGAATCTATAAGAACAGCATCTTTGAAATACAAGGATGACGAAAGAGAAATATGGACTTATGTTTGGGTAACTGCAACCGCAAGCAGATATGATCTGACTATTGTTGAAAAAGAGGAAATGGTTCAGGATGTAGTTGCTTCGCCAGAAACTTCTGAAAGATTCGCCAGGGATATCAGGATAAATGGTAAAACAACTATTTATGGTATATATTTTGACACAGATAAAACTGAAATTAAACCCGAATCTGAACCAGCTTTGAAGGAAATATCCAATCTGCTTTCCCAAAACACTGACCTTAAAATTTATGTAGTTGGTCATACTGATAATACAGGTGAGTTAGAATACAACATGGAGCTTTCCTTATCCAGGGCTAAGTCAGTTGTTAATTATCTTATAGATAATTATAATATTGAGATTGATCGTCTTGTATATCATGGTGTTGGCCCCCTATCACCAGTAGCTTCTAACAAGACAGAAGAGGGTCGCGCTAAGAATAGGCGTGTTGAATTAATTGAACAATAATGACTTATGGTTACTTAAAAAATCAGATTTATACTTGATTTGTTTATACGGCTAAATTATAATTATTCATAAGTGTCAATAAAGCTGTTTTAATTAAATTTTATTATTTTTGGAGGAACTATAATGCTACAAGATCCCTGTCTGGATCTTAAGAATTTAGAAAAAACGGAAGAAGAATTATTTGATGTGATAATTATTGGAGGAGGCCCGGCTGGTTTAGCTGCCGGATTATATACTTCCAGGGCCAATTTGAAATCTCTTTTGCTGGAAAAAGATCCGACAGGATGCGGCATTTGCTGGATAAAAAATATAGAAAACTATCCCGGATTTCCTGACGGCATTTCAGGAAAAGAGCTTATAAGCCTGATGCAGGAGCAGGCAAAAGGTTTTGGCCTTCAGATAGAAATAGGCAGTGTAATAGATATAACCAACTGTCCCGAAGGTAAAATAGTTAAAACTGATACAAAGAATTACATGGCAAAAACCCTGATAATAACTACAGGAGTATCCCGAAAACGTGACGGCGTAGATGGAGAGGAAGAATTTACCGGGAGAGGTGTTTCGTATTGTGCAACCTGTGACGGCGCTTTTTTCAGAGATGTGTCTGTATTAGTCGTTGGAGGTGGCGATGAAGCTTTGGAAGAGGCCATATTTCTCACCAAATTTGCCAACCATGTTACCATAATCCATTCTCAGGAGGAACTGCCAGCCAGTGAAAAACTTCAAAAAATGGCAAATGACAACGATAAAATCAATATATTTACAGAAAAGAAGGTTTTAAAGATAGCCGGTAAAGATAAAGTGGAATTTGCGGAAGTTATGGATTTAAATTCCGGAGATGTGGAACAAATCGAGACTAATGGTGTTTTCCTGTATATAGGAACCCGGCCGGCAAAAGATTTTTTAAGTCAAATTGTTGAGATGGATGAGCGAGGTTATGTGATAACTGATGAGGAGATGAAAACCAACGTGGAGGGCATTTTCGCCGCAGGTGATATACGATACAAAAAAGTCCGGCAGGTGGCAACGGCTGTAGGTGATGGTGTTACAGCGGCTACCTCTGCCAGAAAATTCATCCAGAAGCTATGATGAATATCAATTATTAGAGGAGGAAAATATATATGGTAAAAATACTCCCTTACCTCAAAGGTTACGAGGATATGTATACACAGAATCCCCGCTCTGCCGCGTTGAAATGGTTTGCTGAAGCAAAATATGGTTTATTCTTGCATTATGGTTTATATTCTTTGCTTGGTCGCCATGAATGGGTGCAATTCAGAGAGAAAATCCACGTTGCGGAGTATGCTAAATTACAAAAGCAGTTTACTGCTGAAAATTTTGATGCTGACTATATTGTAAATTTTGCTGTAGATTGTGGTATGAAATATGTAAATATTACCACTCGCCATCACGATAGTTTTTGCCTTTTTGATACAGAACAGACGGAATTTAACAGCATGAATTCTCCAGCCGGGCGCGATCTGGTGGGTGAATTATCTACAGCCTGTGATAAACGCGGTTTGGGGTTATTTTTATATTATTCCCATGGGCGTGATTGGAGGCATCCTCATGCTCCTAACAACGATAAATGGGGCGGTAATGCACGACCTAAATATGACGAACCTGAACCAACCTATGCCAAAGGTGATGATCATAATCTCCAGATTTACCTGGATTTCATGACCGCTCAGATCACCGAATTGTTGACCAATTACGGCCCTATTGCAGGAATTTGGCTTGACGGTATCGCAGTTCCAAAATCCGGGGATTGGACTTTATTCAAGTGTCAGGAGCTTTATGATTTGATCCACAGTTTACAACCGCAGGTTTTAGTTTCTTATAAACAGGGGTTACTTGGCACAGAGGATTTTGCAGCACCAGAACATAAAGCTTTACCTCAGACCGATAAGCCTGGTGAGATATGCACAACCATGTGTCCCGGTTCATGGGGGTATCTGGAATCCGGTGCGGGAAAGCATAAGACCGCCCATGAGGTATGGGAAACCCTTAGAGAAGCCCGGCAGAAAGGTTACAGCCTTCTGCTCAATACAGGTCCTATGCCTGATGGCTCTATTGATCCGGAGGATGATAAGACTTTACGTGAGGTAGGTAAACGTTTGCGGGAAGATGGATTTCCAGGTGAATAGATATTGAATTTATTGGGCACATTATATGTGCCCAATAGATCCCATTATTCAGAAGTTTTAATTTTGCTCCATGTAACAGCGAAAATTACAGTCAGAATTTTGTTAAACATATTAATCTTCCTTTTTACAATTTAAAGTTAAAGCTAATTTTTATGTTTCAGTAAACAAACTTCCAGCTTTATTCAGTAAATTATAACAGTTAAATGTTAAGCAATGGCAAAGAAGGGATTATTTTTATTCTAAAAGAAAGATAAATATGATAAAAAGTTATGGCTCTTCCGAATTGAGTGTGGAAATAATTTAAAAACTTTCTAAGCATGTCATTCCTGCAAAAGCAGGAATGACAGCATAAAGAAGTTTCTTATCTTTACCACACTAAAACCGGAAGAAACAAAGTTATTTATAAGCAGTTGACTATTATTGGAATATAACAGCAGTCGAATCTGCCCGGTTTTTATACCTCACCTAAAATAAGCTTTATAGTATAAATTGTAGCAATGGTAGTAAAAGCAAATTTAAGCGCGCTTATAACCTGACCCCATCTATCTGTTATCTTTTGAACCATAACTTTTGTTGGAACAACAATCATATCTCCCCGGGCAAGTTTAGCTTTTTCACCTTTTATTACCATTCCATTTGCTTTAATAACATATATAGAATCTGTTTCCGCATCTCTGGAATAACCACCGGCCATATTTATATAATCTTTTATCTTAAGTTCTTTTGAGTATACAAAAGTGGATGGCTGCATAACTGCACCGTTTACAGCTAAAGTATCCACTAGAGTTGGTATTAATATACTATCTCCATCTTTGAGCATTATATCATCTTTTTGTCCTGGTTTTTGCAAAGCTTCCCTCAGGTTTACCATAACCCTTTCTGATGGCAAAATGGTTTCGATTTTTCTAGCCGGCGTTACTATTGTGTATTGAGGTTTCACAATTTCTTCAATATCTGATATTGCAGTTTCTGTTTGTGCAGGTATATTTGAGATATTAGGAGCAAGGGTTGCGGCGTTATCGGTGATATTCTGTGATTCGCTCATTTCAGTAATGGGAACTACAGTTTCTATTTCCTCCTGCTGATTCTGGCTTTTCTGTCGTCGTTCCTCTATAAGCTTTGCTTTTGCTATCTCTCTTTTATACTCATCCTGACTGATGTTTTCCATTAGTCTTTTTATTTGACTGGCACTTTTCTCCTGTTCCACAAAAGATATATGCTCAAGCTTTCTGGTGATTACCGATGCTTCAGGGTAAGCCAGATTGGTTAAACCGCCAGCCCGTTTTATAAGATCACTCAAGCGTTCATTTTTCTTTAAAGCGTAACTTCCGGGATACCTCACTTCACCTTCTATGTTTACAGTATGAAGCATGTCCACAAATTCATTATCTTTTCTTATAGATATTACATCTTCGTCCTGAAGCAATATATCCTGACTTTTGTCACCATTTTTCAGGGCTTTTAAGTCAGATGCTATAATTTGTATTTTACCATCTTCGTCTATACGAGTTATCTCCACTTCAGGCATTGCACCGGGAAGCAGTCCACCGGAAATGAATAAAAGATCTGATAATCTCATATCTCTGGTTCTGGTATATATATCGGGTTTTTGTACAGCCCCATACATAATAACAATATTATCCGGTTTATATTGTATTTCCCTGTGGGTGTATACTGTCAGCATGTCCTCATCCTGAAGTAATATGTCGGCTTCTTTGTCTCCATCCAGAACTTTTCTAAGATTCACCGGGATCGTTTTGTATGTTTCAAAGTCGGATTGGTATCTCCTAAGGTTAGCCCGTTCAAGATAAGCGTTAGGCAAAAGACCACCGGCCCTGTTAATCAGATCCGAAACCCTCATACCATCAGTTCTCTCAAAAACATTACCCATTATCGTTTCCTGAACTTGTTCAGTCTCTTCAACTACCTCATTTTGTGATTCCGGGGTTAAAAATGACTCTTCAATATCCCCTTCCCCAACTTGAGCCGGGAGTTCTATAACAGAAGTTTTTTTGTCTTCTATAATATCCTCTGTTTCCGTTTCTTCATTTAATTCTTTCTCGGGATAACGTCTGGTATCCGGAATTTCTTTTGGTTCATTAATTATTGGAACATCACCTGTTCTGTGTACGGCACCAACTATAGTAACCTTTCTTTCAGGTTGCCATCGGGCTTCAAAATAGTTATATATTTTCAGCTTATCACCGTCATGTAATTCCAGATTGTTCTTTGGATCGTCCTGTAGAGCCAGTTTGGGACTTATAAAATATCCCTGGGTATGTTGTTCTCTCTCATCTAACCTCAAAAGTAAAGCTCGATCAGGATAAGCTTCGGGCAAGAGACCACCGGCCATTTTTATAAGATCAGACACCTTCATCATATCAGCTCTGGGATAAGTCCCCGGTTTCTGGATACTGCCCTCGATAACCACTTCCCGTTTTGTCTCCCATTGGATTTCATCATATTTATAGACCATGAGCTGGTCTCCATCCTGCAATTCAAAATTAACATCGGAATCTGTTAAATTCAATGGAATGACTTTTGTCATCTGGCCATTTGAGTCCAACCTCATAATCAAAGCTCTTTTTTTGTGGGCTTCGGGCAGTAATCCGCCAGCACGCATTAGAAGATGACTAACAGTCATATTATCAGAAAGCTCGTAAGAACCGGGATTTTTGACTGCACCCTGGGCAGCTACAGTTCTTTCCCCCAGCCATTTTACGTCCCATTTGGAATATATAATCAACTTATCCCACTGTTCCAGTGGGATATTATCGGTTTCCTCACCCGCCAGGGCCTTTGTCAGGTTAATATTTATCAACTTTGTAGTTTTAATATCGGGATTCATTCTCAGAAGATCGGCTTTTTCCATATATGCCTCGCCCAAAAGTCCCTGGGCTATATTAATCAAATCAGCTATACGCATACCCGATTTTAACTCATATACACCTGGCATTCGTATTTTACCCTGAACTGTAACGGTATTCATACGTTCAGAAGCTATAGAAAAAACGGTTACCGTATCGCCATCAAATATATTTGGATTTTTCTGATCTTTATCTTCCAGATTTACATCCAGAGTTATCCTGTGT
>WJIO01000343.1 GCA_014730235.1 Candidatus Poribacteria bacterium | reverse complement strand
TCCACACCCAAACTGGATGAGCCAAAACTTCTGATACAGACTAAAAACTTTAGGTTCTTCCGGGTTTAGTGTGGTAAAGATAAGAAACTTCTTTATGCTGTCATTCCTGCTTTCGCAGGAATGACAGGTTGAGAGAATTTTAAAACTATTACCACACTAAACCCGGAAGAACCAAACTTTATTTGTTACTCCGTTCTTCGCAATAACACAGATATGTAAAACTTATGCTTAGAAAAATCCTATCTTGATTTAATATTAGCCCAGGTAGTGGTAACTTTTCCCTTTGCCTGGACAGCAGCCACAGAGGCTTCCATTCCTGCCTGTATCTCATCCTGGCTCAATGCCTTATTCCAGAACCGTACCTCGTCAATAATACCTTTAAAATGCCGGTTCTGGCCGTAGTTACATTCAGCCGTTTTGGGGCCGTACCCCCCTATCACCACAGGAATATCAGAAGTAAATATGCCGTTTGGCTGGGCCAATTCCACATCAAATTCTCCGTTTGTGTAGTTGCGCATCGTTTGGCCATC
This sequence comes from Candidatus Poribacteria bacterium, assembly GCA_014730235.1. GTDB lineage: Bacteria > Poribacteria > DTPJ01 > DTPJ01 > WJIO01 > WJIO01. Next base: position 6,972 of record WJIO01000343.1, on the reverse strand, counting down.
GTATGTACCCGCCAGGTGTACCCATTCTTCTAATGCTATTGGTATCAAACCTTCTGCCCTTGGAAAGTTACTACCAGCATCAGAAACGTACCACCAGTTTTTCTCTGTATAGATATTTATCTGATACTGCCTGCGATTACTACCGTCCTCCCATTTTTGAGCGATAGCGTTAAGGTCTGGATTCCAGCCTTCAGGGTATACCCAGGCTTCAACGGTTAATTCACCCTGGATATTCAGGGCTTCATCATGGGGAACAAGCACCTGGTCTCCATCTCCGTTAAATCTCAGGGCTTTTCCGAACATACCGTCAACCCACTTTGCCCCTGAGATAGTTCCATCATGTCCATTCCCTGTAACATCCTCCGCAGTTTCTCCAGCCCCTTCATCAAAAGCCCAGGCTGCAACCAGACCTTCAGGAGCACAATTTCCCGAATTCTGCATGAATACTAACAGCACAAAACTTATAAAAATCGTAATAAAACCTTTTTTATTCACCTCTGTAACCTCCTGTTTGCTCTAATAGCTCAATTGGAAATAGCATTAACTGAGTTAATAAATGTGGTTCTTCCGGGTTTAGTGTGGTAAAAACAAGAAGCTTCTTTACGCTGTCATTCCTGCGAAAGCAAGAATGACAAGCTAAGATAATTTTCAATTACAACCACACTAAACCCGGAAAAACCAAATGCTTTTAACGGTTCCAGATTCTTCGTTCTGCTCAGAATGATAACATTTTCTAAAAATTATTGTGCATTAAATCCTATCCGGGAGGGCAAAGCTCCTGATGAGCTTTTCTTTTTTTTGCTCAAGATTTTTCTAAAAGCTTGAGGCGAAGTTCCTGATGAGTCTTTAAAAGTAATTCACAATATTTTTTGGTAAATGGTATTAAAAATGCTTAAGTCTATACATTAGCACCTTTTAAAAACAAAACAATTAAAAAAGCCAACATTATTTAACATAAATGTTGGCATTAATCAAGAGCTATTTCTTATAAAAATTATTGCGCTATATACAGAGGTGTGTTGAAACATAGCAGGTCTATTATTAACCCCAAAAATTATAGCTAACTAAGGGTTATTATTGTCGTCTTCACCAGCAGGTTCTTCTTCAACCTTGGCTTTCAAGCTTTCTATATCCAGAAAAATCTTGTTAATCTTACTTTTATAGACCATAAAGACAGTATCTTTTTCTTCCCGCTTAACATAATTCTTTGCGTTGGATTCATCTCCAATAAGGAGAACTCTTGCCGTTCCGTCTTTCAGGTCAACCATTATCTTTGATTTTGGTGGATTCAGATTATATTTTTCCAGGAGATCAATCGGTGTTTCCTCTGTTTCTTCCTCTTTTTTTGGGAAATCGTCGGCACTTAACTTGGCAATATCTCTAACAATTCTATCTATCTCTTCCTTGTTTCCCGGAGCTACTTCTGGTTTCAATATCTGCCAGCTACCGTCTTCCTGGGCTTCTATGGCTATTTCATCTTTATCTTCAGGGACCAAAGTCAGTCGTTGAGCCTGGGATTCATCAAAGTCAAATATAGTTCTATTCCGCCAGCCTCGCGTTCCTTTGTCAAAGCTGGATTTAAGATAACCGTCAACTAGCAGTACCCTATCCTGATTGGCCTTGCGGACATAAGTGGACATAAAATCCGATCCCATTTTACCTACAAACAAATGAGCCAGAAGTTTATCCTCCGGTCCAAAAAGCTTAATCTGGGTTCCGTTTTCTTCATCCACTTCAAATTGAGCATGTTTATCAGCCGATTTCGATGCCACCAGAGAAATTTCCAATTCTTTAACTTTGGCAAGCATATCGCTAACAGCCTTTGCATCTGCCGCATAATTATCGGCTGTAGCCACAATCCAGGTATCCCCTTCTTTGTTAAGCTTAACTTCCTTGTCTTTGGTCTTAATCTCTACAGAGACTACCTGATCAGCGTCAAAATCAGGAAAGATAAGGGTTTCCTCATCCGACTCTTTGTCGCCAAAGGGTCTTTCCAGTATAATAGTTATAACCAGAAGGACTATAAAAATACTAAGTAATATTAATATCTTCTTATTTTTCATAATTAATCATCAAGAAACCTACCCTTGAAAACCCCTTAATAATTGGGCCAGGGGGATTTTTAGCCCAACGAAAATTTTTGAAATCCCTAAACGCTATACGCTTCATAAACCTTCTTGGCCCTGCGTTTAAATATAAACCTCACAAGACCAAAAGCGATCACCAGCAATGCCGCTCCACATATATTAATTATCCTTACAAAGAGCTTTGCATTTTCTGAAATCTCTTTAATAGGTCTATCCGTAACAAATCTTGATCTTATATTTATAAGGTCTTCGCCAAGGGTCATCCAGTCAACGGCATTTTCGATAAACAGCATATTAGCCCTGGATCGTCCCAGAAAATCATTAGCAATAAACCGGGCGTTACCTACCACTACAATTTGGGTTTCCGGGCTTTCAATCAAAGTTTCTCCTGACGCTGGTTCAGGCTGTGTTTCTTCTCCTTCTGGCATTTCCGGCTCAGGTACAGGTTTGTCAGCATAAAGACTGTCAAACTTACCTGTTACAGCAACAGCCAGGGGATAGCTTTTCATATCACCTGTAGGAACGAACCTCTGCTGAGGTGAAATATTAAAAGGCCGACCCTTTGTCCAGGAGTATTGACTCGTGTGAAACAATTCAATTCCTTTGAGATTTTGGGTTACCGGGGGTTTCTCGGTAACCTCCTGTTTCTGGTTTTCCCCTTGTTTTGGTGTCTTTTCTATATTCACTTTTGATGGCAAAAGTTCCACAGGAGCAGACCATGGTAATATAAGATTTTCCAGTTGATTCACCATTGGGCTGGACTGGTCAAACTGCCGCTTGGTAATCCTGGGCCAGAAGGGATAAGGCATACTATACTGCACAAATCCACTGCTGAAAGATGCATTGGAATTGCTGGCCCTGTCCAGAACCAGGGATTTTCCTACGCTCACGCCGTAATTTTCCAGCATGTCGTTGAGATTTGTGTTAACTTCAGTGGCCATAAGGCTTCGGGGAGCCAGGTCTACAGAATCTATAAGGAATATGATCTTCCCGCCTCTCATAAGGAACTGGTCAATTTCATACTTTTCCCGCTCAGAAATTTTCTCTTTGGGCCCTGCTACAATCAGCGTGTTTACGTTGTTTGGTACGCTTTTACCTTCGGATAGATCAACATCCATAATCATGTATTGTTTACCAAGAGAGGTTCTAACGGCTTCATAATTTTCGGCTGAATATTCACCGTGACCAGTGAGAAAACACAGTGTCTTTTCCTCTGAACGTTTGACTTTAACTATGGCAGAAGTCAGATCGTATTCAAGAGTCATAACGTTCTGAATTACCGGTATGACTTCCTTTCTGTCTTCATACATAACAGCCATACCAAAGTATACATTAACCACTTCGGCTTTGTCTTTTTCGATTATATTAAGCTGGGCCTGAGGTATACCCATAAAGCGGAGCTTTTGCTCCATGCTGGGATCACCGGCAGGATCGACGAAATTTACTTCCAGATTACCATGAGCGTAGGCTTCGTATTCGTCCAGAATATCTTTGACCTGGGTTTGTATATTGGTTAAATATGGCGGCAGATTTTTGGAGAAATAAGCGGTTATATTAACCACATCATCCAATTCTCCCAGAACTTTCTTGGTGGAATCGGATATGGTAAAATCCTTGTTCTCGGTAAGGTCTGCCCTTACAAAATGACGGGTGGACAGAAAATTGATAACAGCAATAATACCCAGAACTATCAGGACAATTATTACAGAACTGGTGCCGTATTTCAGTTTTCTGGATAGCATACTATTTCCACTTTCCTGTTTCGAGTTTACGGACATTTAGATATAGGAAAAAACCTATAACTGAGAAATAATAGACCAAATCCCTTGAGTCAATTACCCCCCGGCCAATACTGCTAAAATGAGCGCTTAAGCTTAAGTAGCTGAAAACCGGAACGAGAAAGTCGGGGATTGAAAAGAGAACCATATCCTCACCGACGATTATTAATGCAAAAATTACAACGATAGAAATTATAAAGGCTATGATTTGATTCTCTGTCAGACTGGATATAAAAAGCCCAACGGCCAGATAAGCTGCACCCATAAGCAGAAGACCAAGATAGCTTCCGATAATAGGGCCGCCGTCGGGATTTCCCAGGGCATAAACGGTTATAATCAAAGGGAAAGAGAGCAACACAGTCAGGGAAAGAAAGCAAAAACTGGCAAAGAATTTTCCTAACACTACCTCATGGTCTTTGACCGGTAGAGTCATGAGCATTTCCATAGTTCCCAGCTTCTTTTCCTCAGCCCATAGACGCATGGTAATAGCTGGCACGAAGAAAAGGAACATCCAGGGCATTATACTGAAGAAGCTCCTCATACTGGCTTGACCGATTATGAAGAACGTTCGCAGATATAACCAACTTGATAATACCAGAAACACTGTGATATATATATAAGCTATGGGAAGGTTGAAGTAGCTTTTAAACTCTTTTTTGAAAATAGCGTAAAAGTTCCTCATTATTCCCTTTCTTCCTTACCTGCCAAGGCGTCGGATGTGGTTAGCTGTCTGAATACATCTTCCAGGCTTGCGGAAACCTGTCGCAGTTCGGCCAGAGACCAATCAGAATCTACAACCATATGGAACAGGGCTTCAGTTATATTTGTATTACCATGTGAGTTTACCTCATATCTGTGAAGGCCTGATTCCGGTTCGTTTAATTTTCTGAAACCAGCTACCTGATCCATTTCAGCCAACCGGGATTCAATATCTTCCTGGGGTCCTCGAATCTGGATATATATGGTTTCCTTACCCTTACCCATGCTGGCCAGTTCGTCGGTTGTACCACTGGCAACTATTACCCCATCATTAATAATAACAGCCCGATCGCATGTGGCTTCCACTTCCGGCAGAATATGAGTGCTGAGGATAACAGTTTTTTCCGCGCCTAACTTTTTTATAAGCTGACGAATTTCTATAATTTGATTGGGGTCAAGACCGGCAGTAGGTTCATCAAGAATCAGTATTGCCGGATCATGTATAAGGGCCTGGGCCAATCCTACCCTCTGGCGATAACCTTTGGAAAGTTCACCGATATCTTTTCTTAAAACTTTTTCCAGACCGCAGGTTTCTATCATTTCCCGGACTTTATTATTCCTGTCAGATCGGGGTATAGCCCTTACTTCGGCCACGAAGTTAAGATAGTCCACAACACCCATATCAGTATACAAAGGCGCGTTTTCGGGCAAATAGCCTATGTGCTTGCGCACTTCTACGGAATTTTCGTGGATGTCGTGTCCGGCAACGGTGGCTGTACCTTCATCAGCAGGCATATAGCATGTGAGGATGCGCATAGTAGTGGTTTTACCTGCTCCGTTGGGGCCAAGCAAACCTACAACTTCGCCTGCTTCAGCATTAAACGATATATTATTAACAGCTATTGTCGCGCCGTATCGCTTGGTAAGATTTTTTACTTCAATCATATCTACCCAAATATTAAAGCTAAGATAAGAAACCTAGTATTTGGGGATAAATTCCAACAGTTATGGTTCCCTTGAATAACAAGCACAGCATTATATTTTCCAGATACCCCCATATTACTGCGATAAATATTATAACATCAAAAAATACTTGATGCAAGTATTTTTTGATGTTAAGGAAGAATAAAATCACTGTTTGGCGAAAAACTCGATATAGGTACTTAGCTAATCTTCAACAATAATAGAATCAAAGAACGCAACAACATCCTTATTATCTTCGCCATCCATAAATTTCATGGCAGCCCTGGGGTGCTGGTTAAACTGACCGGTGATCATGTAGGGAATAGCAAAACCCCAGTTCAACTGGTCTTTCAACGGCTCGATATAATCCCTTATACACCTTAATATAGGACGCACTTTAAACTTTGGATTATGCAGGAAGCCCAACAATAGTTCCATAGGGCAGTTCCCCGCGCCTCGACCCAGACCGGCCATACTTCCGTCCAGCCTGTTGGCCCCCAGGATCAGGGCTTCTATGGTATTTGCATAAGCTAACTGCTGGTTGTTGTGGGTGTGAATACCAACTTCTTTTCCGGTATCTTTGGCATATTCAAGATACATAAGGGTAAATTCCCTGATCTGCTCAAGGTAAAGAGAACCGAAGCTATCCACAACGTAAATAGTTCCCACTGGTGTATTGGCCAAAACATCCAACGCGTTCCTGATCTGGCTTTCCTGGGCTGTTGAGATGGCCATTATGTTGCATGTGGTCTCATAGCCTTTATCGGCAGCGTCTTTGATTATATCAACGGCTGAGGGTATCTGGTGTATATAGGTAGCAACGCGAACCATATCCAGAACGCTTTGCTCTTTGGGCAGGATGTCATTATGATAATCAGTCCGTTCGGCATCGGCCATAACTGAAAGCTTAAGACCGCTTTCGTTTTCACCCACAATCCGGCGAATATCATCTTCGGAGCAAAACTTCCATGTCCCGTATTCATCAGGGCTGAAAAGCTTTTTAGAGGCTTTATACCCAAGTTCCATATAGTCAATACCCGCTTCAACGCAGGCCTGGTAAACCGACCGGACTACATCATCGCTAAAATAATGGTCATTCATTAAACCACCGTCCCGAACCGTGCAATCCAGCACCTTTATTTCAGGACGATAGCCCATCCAGTCCCTTTTCCAGTCCCTCTGGGTTTCTTCACTGGCAATATTTTTACTTTCCGGCGTTTCTGTCATATTTTTTTTGATCCTGTCTGAAAAAATTGATAAATTTTGTAGACAAACGTCTATATAAACTATATAATGGTCATATTTCGCCTTTTATGTTAACAATCTTTGGCGAGAATGTCAACGGCCTCTTTCAGAATCAAAGCATAAATTTTACATCCCTGTGTTATTGCGAAGAACGGAGTAACAAATAAAGTTTTTAGTCTGTATCAGAAGTTTTGGCTCAT
>WJIO01000342.1 GCA_014730235.1 Candidatus Poribacteria bacterium | reverse complement strand
GTAATAACACTTTCCCTTATGGTCCAGAGGTATATAGTATCAGGACTTACTTTTGGTGCTTTGAAGGAGTAAATGGAAACCTGTAGGTGAAAATATATTAATATAATATTGAATAGCTGCCTGTCTGCAATATTATATGTTTTCTATTGCACACTATGGCAACCGCATATATTTAGACTCTTAACTGTTATTTATATCCCAGTCAGAAGAAGCAAGAAACAGAGATATATACGAGTTTGTTAGTATTTTTTTAATTTTTTAAAAATAACTGTTATATTATAAAAGTAGAATTATGAATCTCTAAGGAGTTTAAAAAATATGAAAAATTTTGAATTTTATTGTCCTACCCGGGTTATCTTCGGAAAAAATACAGAGAGCCAGGTTGGTACAGAGACAAAAAAATATGGAAAAAAGATACTTCTGCATTATGGAGGCGGCAGTATAAAAAGGACAGGGCTTTATGATAGAGTCATAAAGTCTCTCAGGCAGGAAGGTATTGAAGTCATAGAGCTCGGAGGCGTCATGCCAAACCCCCGACTAGGCCTGGTAAGGGAAGGGATCGATACTTGCAGGGGGAAAAATATTGATTTCATACTTGTTGTAGGCGGTGGCAGCACCGTTGACTCCGGCAAAGCCATTGCTGCGGGGACACCGTATAAGGGAGATGTATGGGATTTTTTCTCCAATGGTGCACCTGAGATAGAAACTGCTATACCTCTCGGTGTAGTTCTTACTATCCCTGCTGCTGGTAGTGAGGTAAGTCCTGATATGGTAGTGACTAATGAGGAAGGCTGGTTAAAAAGGCCGGCTGGCGGGGATCCGATCAGATCCAGGTTTTCCATAATGAACCCGGAGCTCACATTTACCCTCTCTGCCCATCAGACTGTTATAGGTATATCAGATATACTGGCCCATATATATGAAAGATATTTTTCCCAGGTATCAAATACTGAGCTTGTAGACCGTCTGGCTGAAGCTACCATGAAGACAGTCATTAATAATACAAGACTGATCCTTAAAGACCTCAGGGATTATGATGCCAGGGCCGAGATAATGTGGGCGGGAAGCATAGCACATAATAATCTCCTGGCAACTGGAAAAGAAGGTGACTGGGGTTCCCACAATATCGAGCATGAACTTTCAGCAATATATGATATACCACACGGCGAGGGTTTGGCCATTGTATTTCCCGCCTGGATGAAATATGTATACCGGGAGAATAAAGCAAAATTTGTCCAATTTGCGGAAAGAGTTTGGAACATAGATGGAGACTCTAAAGATGAGGAAAGCATTATTCTGGAGGGTATAGCAAGGATGGAAGAATATTACAAAGAGATCGGTCTCCCTGTCAGATTAAGTGATATAGATATTGGAGAAGACAGATTTGCAGAAATGGCTGAAAAATGTGTAGGTGACAGTACTACAGGGGTTTTTAAGAAACTTGATAAGGATGATGTGTTTGAGATATATAAGCTGGCACTTTAATAATCGACATTTATGGAATTTTATAAAACCTTATATATCACAGTCTCCCGGTGTAAAATATTCCCACCTATAGTAAGGTTCTATACCATTATGAATGCTATTTTTGTTTATAGGCTGGCTGATTGGTATGTTTAGCATCAGCATCATCAAATTCCCCTATTTGATTTTAAAGTTCTGGCTTTTAAATACAAATCACCAGGCTTGGGTATTCAGGTTTATTATATTATTTTAAATAAACGCTTTTTCAAGTTTAAAATGAACGATTTATATAATAGAATTATATTAAGTAAATTCTACAAGGAGTAAAAATGTGGAAAAAAATTTTTGTTTTTGGCCTGACTTTATTAGCTGCTTTGTTTCTGATAACTGGATGCGGAACTGATATAGGTATACCTGAAGAAGACATATATTCGGCTGACGCCCAGGTTGTAGTAGGTGATTTAGTCTGGGAAATAGTTGAAGTAGAGGACCGGGGAGTTGAAACTGTATCAGCTTACACTGGCCCAATAGAAAGAAGGATATTGGGAGTTACTTTCAAGATCGAGAATAAAAGCAATGATCCAAAGACTCTGGTGGACATTACCATGATAGATGATAATGGTAACAGATATCCAATATGCCTTGAAGCTTTTGGTTCTTTTGACTTTGATCAGGTCTGTGTGCTTCAGGAAATTCCGCCCGGCGCAGAAAAAACATATTCAGCAGCTTTTGCAGTCCCTACAGATGCTAATCGCGCCATACTTGAGGTCACAGATTTGGGTGGACCTGCACTGGAATACGGTTATATTGAATTAGGGATCTAACCTATGCATTAAACACTATTAATCATATAGTGTAAAGTTATCATTCCAATGCAGACATACTGGGATATTTATATAACCTATGCATCAAATATTTTAATATCTACCTGGAGCAGGTTGAGCAGCTCCCCCCGGAGCAGGTGCTGCATGAAGAGGAACCGGAATAGGATCCATCAGGTGAATCGCTTTTAAATCCCACAGGAGCAAATATTTTTTTCATTTTGCTGCTGCCGCACTTTTCACATC
>WJIO01000341.1 GCA_014730235.1 Candidatus Poribacteria bacterium | reverse complement strand
CTTTTTCATTTAATACCTCTCTTGGAGTTAGAAAATATGAATATACACAAGAGAGGTATATCATTTCATGCCACCTTTTTTCAACCCTTTCTTACATAATTATACGCTAAAATCTCTCCATATCTATTATCAACAAAAACTAATGGTGAATCAGTAAATTTTGGCTATTGACTTAAATAAAGGTAATGTGATACCCTATCTTCTATATGTCAACTATTCCGGTTTTTCATAAAGCTAACCAGAGGAGGAAAAGCCCATATGAATGCGATCTTTATAGCTGTTGTGGCCCTGGGGTCATTTTATATGGCCTATAAATTCTACGGCGGTTTTCTGTCAAAGAAAATATTCAAATTATCTCCGGAAAATATTCCTCCTTCCCATGAGTTTGAGGACGGTATGGATTTTGTCCCAACTGAAAAGAAAATATTATGGGGTCATCACTTTACATCTATCGCTGGAGCTGCGCCTATAGTCGGACCGGCTATTGGCGTTATATGGGGATGGCTTCCTGCTACCCTCTGGGTTATTCTGGGAACTATATTTATGGGTGCTGTCCATGACCTGGGTGCTCTGGTTATCTCTGTAAGACATAAAGGTGAATCAATTGGTGAGTTGACCCGGAATATAATAGGTAATAGAGCAGGCAAGCTTTTTCTTCTGGTAATACTGTTTCTGGTATGGATTGTAATCGCCGTTTTTGCCTTGATAATTGCCATACTATTCGATAAGTTCCCCGCCACTGTAATACCTATCTGGACTGAAATGATTCTGGCCCTTTTTGTTGGATTTTCTATATACAGGTTAAAATGGGGTGCTACCATACCTTCTTTAATAGCCCTGTTGATTATGTATTTTTCTATATGGCTTGGTTCAGTATATCCGATACAGATGCCCGATACATTCTTAGGATCAGGTCTTGTAACTTGGATATGGATCGTATGTATATACGCGTATATAGCATCTATATTACCTGTCTGGACATTATTACAACCCAGGGATTATATAAACGCTGAAGAGCTTATAGTTGGACTTGTATTGCTTTATGCAGGGATGTTTGTGGTTCATCCAAAAATAGTGGCTCCGGCAGTACGTCTTGCCCCGGAAGGTGCACCCTGGCTTGTACCGTTTTTGTTTATTACCATAGCATGTGGGGCCATATCCGGCTTTCATTGTCTTGTATGTTCAGGAACTACCGTCAGACAACTTAATAACGAAAAAGACTCCCAGATGGTGGGTTATGGTGGAATGATTACAGAGGGCGTATTGGCGATTATAGCTGTTCTCGCATGTGTGGCCGGATTTGCCACGAGAGCGGAATGGAGCAAACATTATGCTTCATGGGGCGCGGCTCAGGGCCTTTCGGCTAAACTGAGCGCATTTGTCCTGGGTGGAACAAGGTTCATATCCGGACTTGGTATACCAGAAGCCTTCTCTCAGGCTATAATCGGAGTTATAATTGTAAGTTTTGCCATGACAACTATTGATACAGCCGCCCGACTTCAAAGGTATGTAATATCCGAATTAGGTGGTCAATACAGAATGAATTTCCTTAAGAACCGATACCTGGGTGGGGCTATTGCTGTTGGCTCTGGATTAGCCCTATGCCTTGCAAAATCCGGAGGTATGGGTGGAATGACCCTATGGCCAATATTTGGAACCAGCAATCAATTGCTTGCAGGACTGGCATTACTTGTTATAACAATATGGCTTCTAAAAATCCAAAAGCCTATATCATATACCCTCCTGCCCATGATATTCATGATGATTATAACCCTGTGGGCAATGGGATGGAATATAGTAAACTTCTGGAATAAAGGTGATTGGCTTTTGGTTTCTGTTGCATCTGTTTTATTTATCCTGGCCCTATGGTTGATCGGTGAGGCATATCTTGCCTTAAAAAACAGAAAAATAGAATCTGCTGTTTAATCAGGCATTAAACACCAACTGGTGTTATTGCATATCAAAAACAAAAAGGAGCTTAAACTATGATTAACTTTTACAAAGTAGGCGACAAACTGTTAGAACTCCAGGGAAACGACCTTGTAATAAGCGTATTGAAATCTATAGGAAAGGCAGAACCCGGTAAATTGGTTAAAATTACAGAAAAAGATCTGCAAAGAATGGATCAGATAATGAGTCATGCAACAATGCAGATTAATAAGATAAGGCAGTCTCTTAACCCTGAAAACAAAACAGTTACATGCTTTGTAGCAAGCGAGCCAGATGAGTCGTCTCAAGAGCCAAAACAGGAAATACCAAAAAACGAATAAAAATTAATACATACCAGTATCGAATTTTAAATTCGATACTGGTATGACTATATAACTTACCTGCTAATTTTCATAAAAATTATAATAATACAACCTAGGTGCCAAGAACCTTGAGTGAAAATTCATTGACATTCTTGTCAACATGTTTTATACTGCTTTATGTAATGCAAATAACAAAACATCAAAAAGTGTCAGGGAGCTTGATAAAACTATGGCAGTAATAACAATATCCAGACAGTTGGGTAGTGCAGGTGACTACATAGCAAATCTCGTGTCTTCAATGTTATCTTATAGACTCGTAACCAAAGAGAGCATGGTTAGAGAGTTGACAAGGCGAAACGTTATGGATGCTGAAACCGCTCGTGAGATAGGCGAAGGTAAACCCGGCATATTCGATCGATTTATGAAAAATAAATCCAAATCCATATATGCAATTCGCGACCTGATACATGAAGCAGCCAACGAAGATGATTCAGTTATATTGGGACGCGGGGCAAATTTGGAACTTAAAGAGCATCCTAGCCTTTTAAGAGTCAGGGTAATTGCCAATCTGGAAGTCAGGATCAGGAG
>WJIO01000340.1 GCA_014730235.1 Candidatus Poribacteria bacterium | reverse complement strand
CTTTTTCATTTAATACCTCTCTTGGAGTTAGAAAATATGAATATACACAAGAGAGGTATATCATTTCATGCCACCTTTTTTCAACCCTTTCTTACATAATTATACGCTAAAATCTCTCCATATCTATTATCAACAAAAACTGATGGTGAATCAGAAAAACTTTCTAACCAAGCATAAAATTTATGTCCGTGAAAACTTTGGCTCTTCCGGCTTGAGTGTGGTAAAGATAAGATTTTTTTATTGTCATTCCTGCGAAAGCATGAATCCATTAGATCCGCATAAAGACTGGATTCATGCTTTCGCAGGAATGACAAGCTGAGAGGATTTTCAATTATTACCACACTGAACCCGGAAGAGCTTTAAATGTTAAATCTCTTGGTTCTTAAAGATTTAGTGAAAAAACACCGATAGTATATTTGCAAGGTGTAGTTAGTAGTATGGGCAAGGTAATATTAAGGAGGAAAATTAAGTGGATTACATGAAAAAGCTATTAAAAGCTCTTAAGGAAGAGAATCTGTATCCAGATATAAGGACAGTAAACGACGTCCCTTATCCTGAACTGATTATAGAAGGTAGACGTTATCTATGTTTCTGTTCTAATAATTACTTGGGGTTATCAATTCATCCCGAAGTTAAGAAAGCAGCTATTGAAGCCATTCAGCGATTTGGTATTGGTACCTGCGAATCAAGGATAATAGCAGGTAACTTATCTATACTGGAAGAATTGGAACAGGCCATCGCCGACTTTAAGAAAGAACCGGCAGCTATGGTCTTTCTATCCGGATTTATGGCCAATATCGGTATAATCCCCGGGGTTATGGATAGCTTTGAAGGTTTGGGAATGCCTGCGGTAAATAACGACGAAAACCTCATAATAAGGGATTATCTCTGTCACACAAGTATAATCGAAGGATGTAGACTAAGCAAATCACCAACCAAAACTTATCTTCATAACAACATGGAACATCTTGAAAAAATACTTTCAAGAAACGAGCATCGACGCAAACTTATAATCACCGATGGTGTTTTCAGCATGGATGGGGATATGGCTCCATTGCCAGATATAATCTATCTGGCAAAACAATATAATGCCATGGTAATGATAGACGATGCCCATGCAACCGGTGTTATTGGAAAAAATGGAAGAGGAACACCAGAACACTTTGACGTGGAAGGTCAAATAGACCTGGTCATGGGAACTCTAAGTAAGGCTATCGGGGCTTTAGGGGGTTATCTTACATCTTCCAGGGAAGTTATAGACTTGCTTAAAGTCAAAGCCAGATCTTATGTGTTTTCATCCAGTCTGCCTCCCGAGCAGGTTTATGGGATAATTAAATCACTTCAAATTATCCAGAATAAACCTGAACTCAGGGAAAGACTGTGGAAAAATATTGACCATTTAAAATCCGGACTTAAAAGCATCGGTTTCAAGACTGTAGAAAGCGAAACCCAGATAATACCAATAATCATCGGTGACGAGGAAAAAAGCAAAAAAATGGCCAGGCTTATGTTTGATATGGGTATATTAGCACCATCTGTAACATATCCAGCAGTTCCGGAGGGAAAAAGCAGGATTAGATGCACAGTTATGGCCACCCACACTCCTCAGCAAATTGATAAAGCTTTAGAAGCTTTTCAGGTAGCGGGAGACAAGCTTGGTATTATTGGCAAAGTAAAAACACACAAAAGAGAACCTATCCATGTTGTCTAACATATACTACACATCTTAGGGGAGATGGAAAATGAGTTTCTGGGCTTTGCTTTCACTTATTCCCGGAGTTTCTCATCTGGCTTTGGGTTTATATGTGTTAATAAAAACTCCCAAAAAAGCCCTGAACATAGTTTTTGTGCTTCTGGCCATGTCTCTGGCGATATGGAGTCTGGCGGAATTTGTGCATAGACTTGACGTAAGTCCAACCATTGCATATGTTTTTATAAGAATAAGTGGTCTTGGTTGGACTTACATGTCAAGTTTAATAGCTCATTTTGCCCTATTATTATGTAGACGTGAAAAAATCTTAAAAAAGAAAATAACTTATATAATACTATATTTACCTTCTACCATAACACTTATATTATTTCTATTTACAGACCTCATTTATGAGCAGGAACCTACTAAGCTATTTTTTGGTTATACAGCTTTACCCGGAAGTTTAATATGGATTTATTTCCTGCAATATTTTGGCTATTACTCAGTTGTAATCTATTTTTTTATACACATAATCAAAAATGGTATTTCAATGGAAAGGGATCAGGCAAGCCCGGTGTTTTTTGGTTCCACTACATTCATGGTGTTGACTACAGCAACAAATGTACTTTTTCCACATCTGGAAATCTCTGCACCGGAATTGGGTTCGACCATTAGTCTTATATGGGCAGTTTCTGTTTCTATTGCAGTTTTAAAATATAAGCTTTTTATCATAGAACCTTCTTCAGAAGGTTCTATGGACAACCCATTAAAATATAAGCTTGAACCAGGTCTTACATATCTAACCTTGGAAGAGAAACCCGTCAAAGGCTATGATATATTTTATGACCAGATAACTCATAATTTTGTTGGTCTATGTTTAACTAAATTAAAACCGGAAAGAGTAAAGAAAAACTACAAATTAATCAAAACACCTGTGGTCTGGGTTACATTCAGGGATAAAGATTTTGAGAAATCCATATCACCAAAGGAGGTTGAACGTCTCACTCTTTTGGTTTCGGAATATATAAGAGAAAATAATAACTCTGTCGTCATGTTTGATTGTATTGATCAGATAAAATTTGCTATAGGTTTTAACAAGACAATATCCATGTTAAGAGACCTGAAGAAGCTCTGTAAAGAAACTCAAGCAAAAATAGTTTTTTCTGTTCCGCAGGCTATGTTTGACGAAAATCATCTATCAGAAATTCAAAAGGAATTAGAGGTAGCAATTTAATATGGATATAATATACATAATTTATCTCCTTAAAAGCATATCTATAATTACTGTTGTGATTTTAGCCTATTATTCTCTGCGAAATGCATTTTTTATGGTTGGTGCTATAGGTCGGCAGATTATGGCTTTAGGGGTTATATTATTTTTGATTACCGATATTATCAACTCTATTGATCTGATTATGTTTTCTGAAAGAAAAATTCACATAATTTCATTTATAATATGGTTTGTTGCTCTGTCAACATACACAACCGGTGGTTTTATTACAGGTAAGAAGCTGCAAAAAGCGTATTCAAGCTCTTTGATTCAGGTATCTATGAAGCATCCGGGATCAATATATGTATTGTGTGGAGTATTGATCCTCATATTTTTTGGTATACCCTTTTTTCTTGTGGATATTATCTACCATGAAAGAAATACCTCTTGCTGGCTATGTATTGTCAATTCCGTTATATGGATATTCGCCTATATTAATTTAATTCTTGGTGCCAGTATTTATTATTCTTCAGGGATAAAATCAGGTTTAAACAAAAAAGAGACCATTCCTATTAGGGAAGACATATTTGTTGCACGAGCTTACAGCAATATTATAAATACGTTCCTTTCCTCCACAAAACCAATTACTGGGGCTTTTAAAGAAGCCATTGTTGATTTTCTGGAATATAACCCTATATTATTTGAGAATTGTATGATTAATCCCGATGGAACATTGGAGCTTTCATGCATCGAAAAAAATGTTGAACGTATACATAAAGAAAACAGGGTTAATGATATATGCTTAATATTTTCATCCCTTGGCTCTACTCTTCTTAGGGTATACAGCGCTATTACATCGCAAAAATGGGCTGCGGATGTTTTAGCCAATAGTTTTACAAAGGTAAAAGATATATATGGTGAAACACCCCTTATGTTTGATATTCTCAGAAGTTTTCCTGAAGAATTTTTACAGGACGAAAGGTTTGCTTTACTACCAAGAAAAGAACTGGAAGCCAGAATTCGGGAAAGAACCAGAGAGCTTGAGGAATCCAAAAATTATATAAACAATATTGTCAGAAGTATGACTGACCTGCTGATAGTGGTTGATCCTGATGGAAAAATCAGAACCACAAATAAGGCCACAAGGGATTTACTTGGTTTTAAGGATGGTGAATTGTCCGGGCAACCTGTGGATATTATCTTTGGCTCAGAAAATGCCCGAAGGTTTAAAAACGTTGATTTTAATGAGTTAATACTTAAAGGCTCTATTCGTTATGTGGAAAGAAATTACATACATAAAAATGGCGACAATGTACCTGTATTGTCTTCCTATTCTCTAATGTGGGATGAAAAGAATGATATCCAGGGTATTGTTTGTGTGGCTCAGGATATTACTGAAAGAAAGCAAGCCGCAGAAAGAGAAAGGATATACCTATCAAACATAAAATTTCTTTATGAAACAACGATGGGTTTTGTCGAACTACCTCCGGAAGATAATATTTACCATTTCATAGGTACAAAACTTGAAGAATTAGTTGGCGATTCAAATATTGCTATTACCTCATATAATGAAAAGTCAGATTTATTTAAAATTCGTTGCATTATTGGAAAAGGTAAATACTCACAATCAATATTGAAGAGCATAGAAGATGAAACGGAAGAAATGTATATTAAGGTAAGTCAGGAGATCAAAGATGCACTTTCCTGGGGAAAAATTGTCAGCTATCCCTGGTATATAATAAATGAAGTTGAGATAACAGAAAAGGTAAGAGAAAATCTTGTTAAATTCAAGGACGAAATTAATATTCACTCCATAGGTTTTATATCCGAGGGCAAACTGCTTGGTTCAGCCCTTATTATAGCAAACGATAATATAATCT
>WJIO01000003.1 GCA_014730235.1 Candidatus Poribacteria bacterium | reverse complement strand
TGTTTGTCTCGCGACCACTGTTGATCTCCACCAATACAGGCATAATTTTATCTATACCCGCGCACCGCTTATCAACAGCTCTGGCAAGGCGCATAGAATCCAGAGTTTCTATCATATCGAATAACTCAACTGCTTTCTTTGCTTTATTCCTTTGCAGATGTCCTATCATGTGCCATTGGGCTATACCATTCAAAATTTCGATAACCTCTTCTGCTTCCTGAACGTAATTTTCTCCTATAATATTGATTCCAGCATCAACTGCCTGATTTATTTCATCAGGAGTTCTGGTTTTAGCGGCGGCTACTATTGTTACGTGATCTGGTATTTGTTTTCTTATCTCCTGGCATCGGTTAAATATTTCAGGCATGTGTTATCACCCCAGCTTGTCATTCCTGCTTTTGCAGGAATGACAATACATAAAAGCTTCTTATTATGCATTTAATTTTAAAGAATCATATATTTTACCCAAATGATACACCAAGCTTGATACTATTTTCTGGATGATAATCCATATCCTGATAGGCTTCCACTGAATCCTCAAAAGGAACTACAGGTTGAATTATATCTTCACACTGTATTAAACCATCACACAACATTTTCCAGCATGTATCCATGATCCGCCTGAAATCCCATCTTGGATGATCCCGATTTGGTTCGCTGCAAGCCCTGGCGAATATAATGTTGGGTACAGTAAAGTGGGCATCCAGTCCGAAATCCAATCCACCTTTACATTCCTTGCTCCAGCCTACATAAGAAATATTGCCACCCCAGGCCAGGCCCAGAATTGCCTGATGCAGTGCTTCATAGCTTCCGCTAGTTTCTATGGCCACATCCAGACCTTTGTCGTTTGTAGCTTTCATTAATTCCGCGCCTACTTCCTGAGTTGTGGGATCAAGAGCTATATCCGCGCCGCATTTAAGAGCTACATCACGTCTAACGGATACAGGATCAACGGCGGCTGCAAATACAGCACCAGCCATTTTTGTCATCTGTAATGCCATCTGACCTATGGCACCAAGACCAAAAACCGCTGTTTTATCGCCAAGACGAAGCTGGCCATCCCGGATACCTGACAGGGCAAACTGGGCGGGATCAAAACATACAGCTTCTTTCCATGTCATTCTTTCACTCATTCGCCATAAGTTTCGGACTGACCATGTGTGAGTTTCTTTTAAATGGCCATAACCAGCTACCTGATCACCTACAGAGAAATTCTCTACATCCTCACCAATTTCTATTATTTTCCCAACGCACATATTTCCCAGGCCCATAGGAAAGCCGGCTTTTCTATCTCCTCTATACATGGTTAATTCAGTTCCCCGCTTGGGTGAACCAAATTCCACCTTAACTCTCACGCTTCCGGCCGGAATTGGACCATATTCATATTCTCTCAAGGCAGGTTTGCGTATATCCAGTGCTACCAATTCTTTAGGCATTGTTAATTCTCCTTTTTATGTATTATTTTTCTTTATAAAGCTGAATTCTCTGTCGCCAATAATACCGTTGGGTCTGAAAAGCATTATAACAATAAGCAGAAGTGCATATATTACCATTCTCCATATCTGGAAACTGCGGAATAATTCGGGGATAGCTGTAAACACTACCGCTCCGGTCATGGCTCCACTGATACTGCTGGAGCCTCCAATATAGAGGTATATCAGGTATTCCAGGGATTTCATAAAGGTGAAATTATCTGGATGTATAAACTGAAGTATATGGGCGTATAATCCTCCGCAACAACCGGCAAAAAAGGCTGCAGTGGTAAAAACCAGTGTCTTTTGCTGGGTAGTATTTACTCCCATGATCTCGGCGGCGATCTCACTGTCCCTTGTGGCTCTTGATGCCCTTCCGTATGTCGACGCGAGAAAATTACGCATTAACCAAACAGAAAGCACCGTAAATACCATTACAATGGCCATATTTGTCATGGACGGTATCCCGCTAACCCCCCTGGGTCCGCCTAAAGGTTCAGAAACTCGGATTATGGTTCTTATTACTTCGCTGAAGGCCATGGTTACAATAGCCAGATAATCACCCTTAACCCTGAGAGTCGGCAAACCTATCAGGAATCCTGTAAGTGCAGCGCACAGACCGCCTATTAATACAGCCGGAAAGAATATTGCATAACCCAGTAATGACTGTCCGGGAACACTGCTTCCTGCCATTTGAAAGATTATGGTAGTCAGAAAAACCGAAGCATAAGCACCGACAGCCATAAATCCACCATGTCCAATAGAAAATTGGCCTGTAAAACCGTTTATCATTCCCAAACTTACCGTCATGACGATGTTAATGCCCACAAACATTATTATTTGCAAAAGGTAGGAACTAAGCCAACCGGTTCTGTATGTCAATACTATAACTAAATACAAAAAGAGCAGAGATATAATGACTTTGTGTTTTTTCAGGATATAGGGAATTTTCACTATACTTTTTCCTGCCTCTTTTTTCCCAGCAGTCCTGTGGGCTTTACTATAAGCACAATAATTAATATGGCAAAAGCTATCCCGAAACCCAGGTCAGAGCTTATGGACGTGGCATACACTTCAGATATTCCCATAAGATAAGCCCCTACTACTGCACCGGGGATATTTCCTATTCCTCCTATAACAGCGGCGATAAAGGCCTTCCATCCTGGCCATATACCCAGATAAGGTGACTGAACCGATGTATATGTCATTCCATAAAGCACCCCGGAAGCGCCGGCCAGAGCAGTACCGATAAGGAATGTAAAGCTTATGGTGCGGTCTACATTTACACCCAGTAAGCTGGCGGTTGTCTTATCCAGAGATACGGCCCGCATCTTCTTACCTATCATGGTGTGATGAACCAGATAAAACAGTCCAACCAGCAAAACTGAAACCACCAGCAGATTTATCAGGAAGACATTTGTTACGGTAATATTATACTGCTTAAGGATAACATACTGTTTTGGTGGGATAAGTTCTGGAAAACTCCGATACTCAGGTCCGAACATAAAGGGTAAAGCACAGAAATTCTCCAGAAACAATGATACACCCAAAGCTGTTATCAAAGCTGAAAGTCTGGGTTTATATCTAAGGGGTTTATACGCAAGCCTTTCGATAACCACCCCCAATACGGCGCATACAACCATAGATATAACGATAACCAAGGGAAAGGGAACGCGGTATCGGGTGGCTGTAAACAGCGCTGTATATACTCCGATCATGAATATATCGGCATGGGCAAAGTTAATCAGGCGTATTATACCGTATACCATAGTATAGCCCAGGGCCAGCAGTGCATACATTGTTCCCAATTGTATGCCGTTTATCAGTTGTTGTATTAGGTATTCCATATTGATGGAAGAATGTTATGGATTAACAGTTGTAAGGTATTTCTGCTGTCCGTCTTTTATTTGCAGGATCACCGCGCTTTTAATGGGATTGCGGTTTTCGTCGAAGCTGATTTTACCTGTAGCACCTTCCATATTCATATTTTTCAGGGAGTCGCGTATATCCGCGCCTGCTGTCGAACCTGATTTTTCTATGGCTGAAAGCAAAACATAAGCTGCATCATAAGCAAGACTGGCCAAGGCATCAGGGTCTTTTCCGTATTGTTCCCTATACTTGGTGACAAAGTTCTGAACCTGTGGGCTTGGGTTCTCCTTGGAGAAATGGTTGGAGAACACACAACCTTCCACAGCATCGCCGCCAATTTCAGTAAGCTTAGGTGAATCCCAACCATCCCCGCCGCCAGCAGGAATTTCCATTGCCAATTCTCTGGCTTGTTTCATTATAAGGGCATCGGCGGCATAGTAATTGGGCAGGTACAAAAATTCAGGTTCTGCGGCTTTGATCTTGGTCAATTGGGCCTTGAAGTCAACGGTTTTTTCCTCGTCGGTAAAGGCTTCACTGGCTACAATTTCACCGCCCAGCCTTTTGAATTCCTCCTCAAAGAAATGAGCCAAGCCCTTGTTATAATCGTTCCCGTTATCATATAAAACTGCTGCTTTTGTAAAATCCAGTTCATTAAATACATACCGGGCCATTACCGTTCCCTGGAAAGGATCAATAAAGCATACCCGGAATATATGATCACCTTTCAGGGTTACTTCCGGATTAGTTGAAGCCGATGAAATCATGACAATTCCCTTGCTCTGACATATAGGGGCTATAGCCAGGCTGTTTTTACTCATGACTGCGCCTACAATAGCTTTCACACCATTCTGATCAATCTGCTTTCTGCAAACATTTGCCGCCTGTTCCGGCTGACCGGCTGTATCGTCATATACTGGATTTATAAGCATCTTATTCCCAGAAATGGGAATGCCTCCCTTTTGATTAAATTCATCAACCGCTATCTGCATACCTTCTTGAGATGACTTACCGAAAGTTGCCGCTGCTCCTGTAATAGGGAATATACCACCAATGCGTATTTCCTGAGGTTTTTTATTGCAGGACATAAATACTATTGCAAATACCAGAAAAATAAAAAAAATTATTAGAAACTTCTTCATGCTTTACACCTTTCTTTTCTTATTATAAATGGTTTTATAATCAATTTCAACGTGGTGATAATAACATAACTGGATCGAAAGGTCAAGTATATAGATTATAAGAATTACAGGTTGACAACAAGAAAATTATATGCTATTCTATACAAATAATAAGTAGGCCTTTAAACCGGTTCAGAGAGACTGGAAAGGGGATAATAATGAAATTTAAGCTTAAAACATAACCTTCCTGCGCATTAGTAGGAAGGTTTTTTTGTGCCACCAGATGGAGACATGTTACTATGGATATGCGCGAAAAAGCAGTGATAATGAACGAAGATGACATCAGAAGAGCACTTGTAAGAATTTCCCATGAAATAATTGAGCGCAATAAAGGAGTTGATAATCTGGTTATAGTTGGCGTTGCCCGACGGGGTGATCATCTGGCCCACCGAATAGCAAAAAATATTCAGGAAATAGAAAATGTAAAAATTCCCGTTGGAACTATTGATATAACCCTGTATAGAGATGACGTAAACCTCTTCGACCAGAAACCTATTGTAAGTAAAACAGATATACCCTTTGATATTAATGGTAAACAGGTAATTCTTGTGGATGACGTATTACATAAAGGTCGCAGTGCAAGGGCTGCCCTGGATGGCTTGATGGATTTTGGCAGGCCGGCTTGCATACAGTTTGCTGTGCTTATTGACAGAGGACACAGGGAACTGCCTATAGCTGCTGATTATGTTGGTAAAAATATACCCACTTCAAGAAAAGAATGGATAGATGTAGCCCTGAAAGAGCAGGATGGTGTTGATAGAGTCAGCATTGTAGAAGAGGCCAGGGAATAATGAAGATATTGATCCGTAATGCTAAGGTGATAGATAATGATAACGGGATAAATTTAGAATTGCTGGATATTATCATATCCGATGGTAAAATTGCAAAAATTGGCAAAAATTTACATGATGATGAAGCAAAAATCATCAATGCCAAAAAATTTATCCTTACCCCCGGGCTTATTGACATGCATGTTCATCTCAGAGAACCGGGATATGAATATAAAGAAACAATAGAAACAGGTACTAAAGCCGCTGCCAGAGGTGGATTTACATCTGTGGCTGCTATGGCTAATACCAAACCTGTGGCAGATTCTATTGATGTTATTGCTTTTATCAAAAAACAGTCTGAAATCAGGGGTTTAGTTAATGTGTATCCCATAGCTTCTATAACAAAATCAATGGAAGGTAAAGAACTTGTGGATATTAAGGCACTTCTGGATATGGGTGTGGTAGCCTTGTCTGAGGATGGTAAAACCGTTAAAAATGGAGAAATCCTGAAACGTGCATTGGAAATCTGCAAATCAAAAGGCATACCGATAATATCCCATTGTGAAGACACATGTAAAGGTCACCAGGGCTGGGTGATGAATCAAGGTGAAATATCTCGACGTCTGGGATTAAAAGGGTTACCAAATTCAGCAGAAGAGGTAATGGTAAAAAGAGATATAGACTTAGCCAGAATAACAGGTTCTAACCTACACATTGCTCATGTCAGCACTGCTGGCTCTGTGGAATTAATAAGGCAGGCAAAATCTCAAAATTTAAATGTGACAGCAGAAACCACACCCCATCATTTTACGTTGACAGAGGATGCTGTTGAAGATTACGAAGCAAATGCCAAAATGAGTCCACCGTTACGTTCAGAGCAAGATGTAAAGGCCGTAAAAGCAGGCCTGGTTGATGGAACAATTGACGTTATAGCAACAGATCATGCTCCTCATTCTAAGGAGGAAAAATCTGTTGGCATACAGGATGCCCCCTGTGGAATTGTGGGTCTGGAGACATGCCTGCCGCTGGTTATAACAAAACTTGTAAATAACGGTTATCTTACATTATCTCAGGCCTTAGCTAAAATGACAGTCTTTCCTGCCGGGATATTAAACCTGAAAAAAGGAAGTTTATCCCCGGGAGTGGATGCTGATATAACATTAATTGATCTGGAAAGTGAGAAAACAGTAAATACAGATTTATTTGAATCCAAATCACAAAATACACCCTTTGCTGGATGGAAGCTTAAGGGATGGCCGGTGATGACAATAGTTGGTGGAAAGATTGTTTACTCAGAAGAAGTAATCCAAACCAAATAATTTGACGGAGATTAAAAACTAATGAAAGCTATTCTAGCACTTGAGGACGGTACTGTTTTTCATGGTAAATCCTTTGGAGCTACTGGTGAAACATACGGAGAAGTGGTTTTTAATACCAGTATGACAGGTTACCAGGAAGTATTAACCGATCCGTCCTACAAAGGTCAGATAGTAACCATGACATATCCTCTTATAGGAAATTACGGTTGTAATGACCAGGATTTAGAGTCTTATAAGTCTCATGTAGAGGGTTTTATTGTTCGGGAATACAGTTCATATCACAGTAACTGGAGAGCCAGCAAAAGCCTTCATGATTTTTTATCTGAAAACCATATTATTGGTATACAAGATATAGACACAAGGGCACTAACCCGCCGACTTCGTAACTACGGAGTTATGAAAGGTATTATTTCAACCGGGGATCAGGATGAGAATAGTCTAATCAATAAAGTTAAAGACTCCCCGGGACTTATTGGTCTTGATCTGGTTAAATACGTTACGTGCAAAGAGCCTTTCCAATGGCTTGATCAAGACACGCAAGCAAAAATAGAAAATCGGAAAAAGGAAGACAGATTACAGCTTGAGTTTGACTTTGAGCATCCTCTAAACCAGACACATGAGAATATTCAGCGCTTTTCTGTTGTGGCCCTGGACTGTGGTATTAAGTATAATATACTAAGGGAATTACACAATCATGGTTGCGATGTAATGGTTGTTTCAGCTACAACATCAGCAGATGAAATACTAGCCTATAATCCTGATGGTATATTTTTGTCTAACGGCCCTGGAGATCCTGAAGGTGTTCCCTATGTTGTGGAAACTGTAAAGGAACTGATAGGCAGGAAACCTATTTTTGGTATATGCCTGGGTCATCAGATACTGGGTCTGGCTTTTGAAGGAAAGAGTTTTAAGCTTAAATTTGGTCATCGGGGAACTAACCAGCCAGTCAAAAATCTAGAAACTGGTAAAATTGAAATAACAACTCAAAATCATGGCTTCTGTATAGATGCCGATTCTCTGGAAGAAAAAGATGTAAAGATTACTCACATAAATCTGAATGATAACACCCTAGAGGGCATAGAACATAAAAATTATCCTGTGTTTTCCGTTCAGTATCATCCAGAAGCTTCTCCAGGCCCTCATGATGCAAAATATCTGTTCAAGAAGTTTATAAACATGATGAAACTTTCAAAAGACAGTTCGCTAATTGTTACTTCCTGATATTGAGAGGACATTAATGCCAAAAAGAACTGATATAAATAAAATACTAATAATCGGATCAGGCCCTATTGTTATCGGACAAGCATGTGAATTTGACTACTCAGGAACTCAAGCCTGTAAGGCCTTGAGAGAAGAGGGTTATGAAATTGTTCTGGTCAACAGCAATCCAGCTACTATTATGACCGATCCAGAAATGGCCGATAAAACCTACGTAGAGCCAATAGTTCCAGACGTTGTTGAGAAGATAATTGCCCGGGAAAAACCCCAGGCCCTGCTTCCCACACTGGGAGGACAGACAGGTTTGAATGTGTCCGTTGATCTGGCGGAAAGGGGTACTCTGGATAGATACGATTTGGAGCTTATCGGTGCAAAACTGCATGCCATAAAAAAGGCAGAAGACCGGGAATTATTTAAAGATGCTATGGAAAATATCAACCTGGAAGTTCCTCAGAGCGGTTTAGCCCGAACCATGGATGAAGCTCTACAGGTGGTAAAAGAGGTCGGCTTTCCTGTTATAATTAGACCGGCTTTTACCCTGGGCGGCACCGGTGGAGGTTCAGCTTATAATATCGAAGAATTTAAAGAGATTACCTCCCGGGGATTGGATTACAGCCCTATCAGTGAAGTGCTGATTGAGGAATCGGTTATTGGCTGGAAAGAGTTTGAATTAGAAGTAATGCGGGATAAAAATGATAACGTGGTAATAATCTGCTCTATCGAAAATATCGACCCAATGGGTGTTCATACCGGTGACAGCATCTGTGTTGCTCCTGCTCAGACCCTTACAGACATGGAATACCAGGTAATGCGTGATGCAGCTATAAAGATTATCCGGGAAATCGGAGTAGATACTGGCGGTTCTAACATCCAGTTTGCCATCAATCCAAAAGATGGCCGGATGGTGATTATAGAGATGAATCCCAGAGTATCCCGAAGTTCGGCTTTGGCCTCCAAAGCCACAGGATTTCCCATAGCCAAGATCGCCGCAAAGCTGGCTGTAGGTTATACCCTGGATGAAATCCCCAACGACATAACAAAACAAACACCCGCGTCTTTTGAACCTACCATTGACTATGTTGTAACCAAGATACCCCGATGGGCCTTTGAAAAATTCCCGGAAGCGGATAAATCCCTTACAACCCAGATGAAATCTGTAGGCGAGGCCATGTCTATAGGCAGAACCTTCAAGGAATCTATGCAAAAAGGTCTGCGTTCCCTGGAAATTGGTAGATCAGGTCTGGACGATTTTATAACCGGTCTTAAAACCAGTGAGTTGGCCGAAAAATTAGCAACGCCAAGTTCTGAGCGTATTTTCTATATAAAACGCGCTTTTCAGCAGGGGATGAGTATAGACCAGGTTTTCAGACATTCCAGAATTGACATGTTCTTCCTGTTTAATATAAAAGAGATTGTGGATATGGAGGAGGAACTGAAAAACGCACATAACGGTGATTTTTCCAATAAAAACAGAATCAAGCAAATACTTATGGATGCAAAGCGGTTCGGTTTTTCTGATTCACAACTGGCCCAGATGTGGAAAATGCAGGAGGAAGAAGTCCGTAAATTACGAATTAATAATGGAGTGGAAGCAGTCTATAAGACAGTAGATACATGTGCCGCCGAGTTTGAAGCCTATACTCCATATTATTATTCCAGTTATGAATTTGAGGATGAAGTCAGTATTTCTGATAAACCAAAGATCATGGTGCTTGGGGGTGGGCCAAATAGAATCGGACAGGGAATAGAATTTGACTACTGCTGCGTCCATGCCTCAATGGCCCTTAAAGAAGATGGATATGAGACAATAATGGTCAACAGTAATCCAGAAACCGTCAGCACTGATTATGATACTTCCGACAGGCTGTATTTTGAACCTCTTACCAGAGAGGACGTATTAAATATTGTAGACAAAGAGAAACCCGACGGCGTTATAGTTCAGTTTGGCGGTCAAACACCTCTAAACCTGGCGGTTTCTCTGGAAAAAGCCGGTGTGAAGATAATAGGAACAAGTCCTGCTGATATAGACAGGGCTGAAGACAGGGAAAAGTTTAAGGAGATAATTAACAAACTGGATTTAACTCAGCCGGATAATGATACCGGATATTCTATTGATGACGCCTTGCAAATCGCAGAAAGAATTGGTTATCCTGTGGTGGTTCGCCCATCCTATGTCCTGGGTGGACGCGCTATGGAAATTGTGTATGACGAAAGCGCACTGGCCAATTATATGAAAAATGCTGTAGAGGCTTCTCCTGAACATCCTGTGCTTATAGACAAATTCCTGGAAGATGCCATTGAAATTGACGTGGATGCTGTAGCCGATGGAAAAAATGTTGTTGTGGGCGGCATTATGGAACATATAGAGGAAGCTGGTATTCATTCCGGTGACAGCGCATGTGTTTTGCCCCCTTATACCCTGGCGGAAGAGGAAATAGAGGATATTAAGCAGGCTACTTATGCCCTGGCAAAAGAGCTAAATGTAATTGGTCTTATGAATGTCCAGTATGCCATAAAAGGAGATGACCTGTATGTGCTTGAGGTAAACCCCCGGGCTTCCCGTACTATACCTTTTGTCAGCAAGGCTATTGGCGTTCCTCTGGCAAAAATAGCCGCAAGGGTAATGGCTGGCAAAACTCTGGAGGATATAGGTTTTACCCAGGAAATACAACCTCAGCATTTTTCTGTAAAAGCCCCTGTATTCCCCTTCGCCAGATTCAGCGGCGTTGATCCGGTATTAGGGCCAGAGATGAAATCCACCGGCGAGGTAATGGGTATTGACACTGACCTGGGAAGGGCCTTTGCTAAATCCCAGATCGGCAGTGGTCACAAACTTCCAGTATCAGGAACAGTATTCATAAGCGTCAAGCATAAAGACAAGCGATCCATAATATTCATAGCCCGAAGGCTTGCGGATATGGGTTTCAGGATTCTTGCCACTCATGGAACTGCTGTTGCATTAACCAGAAACGGCATAGATGTGGAGTTAATATACAGTCTTGGTAAAGGCAGGCCCACCATATTTGATTTCATGAAGAATAAGGAAGTTGACCTTATAATAAATACACCTACCGGTAGGGCTTCCAAATCTGATGAAGACCTGATTAGAAAAACAGCCATAATACAGAATATACCGTGTATAACTACCGTATCAGGCGCAGCCGCTGCTGTTGATGGTATAGATGCTCTCAGACGGCGTGAAGGTATCGCTGTAAAACCTCTGCAGGAATATTATTAAGAGGAGGGAAATAAATTGAACGGCTACGAAAGATATATGGCTGTTATTGAAGGAAAATCTGTAGATTTAATCCCGAGATTACCTATATTAATGGCTTTTGCTGCGAAATTCATTGATTCCAACTATGGGGCTTTTGCCTCTGATTACCGGGTACTTGTGGAATCCAATCTTAAATGCGTGGAATTTTTCAATTTCGACCAGATAAGTGCTATTTCTGATCCCTACAGGGAAACTCAGGGATTTGGTGCAGAAATTGAGTTTGTAAAGGACGGTGTTCCCAGATGCACTAAGCCGCCCCTTGAAAATACAAAAAATTTGAGTGTATTGGAAAAACCAGAGCCCTATAAATCTGAAAGGATGCTGGACAGGATTAAAGCTATACAGGAATTTAAAAAAAACGTATACAAAAAATATTCAATACTGGGGTGGATAGAAGGTCCGGCGGCAGAAGCGGCGGATCTGCGCGGTGTCAGCAATTTTTTAATGGATTTTATCATGGAACCGGATTTCACTGAAGAGCTTATGGATATTTGTGTCCAGGTGGGAATTGAATTCGGTGTAGCACAACTGAAAGAAGGTGCTGATACTATAGGTATTGGTGATGCCATAGCAAGTCAGGTCTCAGCCCAGATCTACCAGGATTTTATATTCCGGCGTGAAAAGCAGATGGTTGATGCTATCCATAATGCAGGTGGTCTTGTAAGACTTCATATCTGCGGAGACATAACACATCTTCTTCCCCATATAAAAAAATTAGGAGCGGATATTGTTGACCTGGACTGGCAGGTGGATATGAAAGAAGCCAGGGAAAAACTGGGAAAAGATACTGTTCTGGTGGGAAATCTTGATCCTGTTAATGCTGTTATGAAATCGTCACCGGAAATAATTATGAATTCATTTAAGCAGATTTATTCTGATGTGGGTGATCCCTACATTGTAGGTGCAGGATGTGAAATTCCGGAAGATACACCTTATGAAAACCTGAAAGCCCTTTGCAAACCAATATATAAATAATACCAATTTAAATAAATAAGGGATTATTATTCTTTTCCCTGAATTTGCTTAAGAATCCAGGGATATGCACACAATTCCCTGACTTTCTCTGTATTCTGGAAATACTCCTCCAGGGCTTCTGATAAAGCGTCCTCAAGTTCTTCCAGAGAATCGAATATCCTGTTGGCTATCTTCCGACGCAGTTCCTGAAAGAAACGCTCCACCGGGTTCAGTTCGGGACTGTATGCTGGCAATGTGGACTACATCCCAAATAACATACACTGAATACTACCAAGGCATTACTCCTTTAATCATTTGAAGATATGTTGTTTTAGGTCATTTAATTCTAATGTTATATATTATATGTATAAGGTGTGACAAACTTCAGGCACTCAGTTTTTAGGTTTTGATATTTCTGAAGCAGAATTATTCATTTGGTTGGATTTGAATATAATATCTTGCAAACTGAAATTTACCAGGCAGGTATTCACAAACTTAATTTTAGAGCTATACCCGATCTTAAATACACTCATTCCTTTTGCTTCATCCATCTTATAGCATTAGCAACCATTTTGATAATGTAGGGATTATACCTTGTGCTTTCCCGATGGGCCAGCATAAAGGCAAAGGTCTTTCCTTTGCCAAATCTACAAGTCCAGGCTGCCCTGTAAGTCTGTATCTTATTCTCCTTTGTCACAAAAGAGAAATTAAGTATATTATGGGCTTTAGGATCACATCTGGAATAAACATGCTCTTCATTCAGGATAGTAATCTTGCTGGGTATTCCTTTAACAATAGGATGATCTTTGTCATAGATAATTAACTCATATTCGCCATTTAATGATTCATGCCAACCAACGCCGCCTATTCCGCCGAATACCTTGGACAGTGATGTTGATAGTATATCATGAAAGCCAATTAGACCGCCGCCATTGTATGTAAAAGTCTTTATACTCAGCATTACATCATCTGGTATGGT
>WJIO01000339.1 GCA_014730235.1 Candidatus Poribacteria bacterium | reverse complement strand
TATATATGGAGTAATGGAAACTGCGGTTAAGCCAGCAGCCGATGAGATTAGAAATTCCCGGCGTGATATTTTATTCATGACTAACTCCAGATCAAATTATCTTTTCAATATAAACATCTGCACAGGTATACCTACAATTAATACAACAGCGCAAAATAAATAAGGTGCTTTCAAATCAACGTAATTGGCCAAAGCTCCGCCGGTGATGGTACTGACCAACGCGCCGCTGTGAAGTATGGATTCATGCCATCCGGTTTTGTTGCCAAGATCGGCATGACCGCTAAGGCTGTAATACATGCTGGAAAAATAAGCCATTCCGGTGTTTAAACCTATTAGAATTAAGCCAAAAGCCCACATATAGGGAATATCTATAAACCATATAGAAATAAAACCCACAGCAGCCAGAACCTGGAAGATTATAAGGGGATAAAACTTATAATGCCAACGTTCAGTTGAACCAAGGATTGAGAACATAATCAACTGGGCCCCGGTCTGGCATAGCATCAACAGTCCAGCAACCCTGGGAGGCATACCCAGTTGTTCTATGAATTTTGGGAAAATGTAACGCAGGATGCCCAAAGTCATCCAGCCGATGAATATAGAAGCCCAACTTACCATAAGGTATTTCATGGTCAATTTTCTACCGGTTTCCACCTCAACAGTTTCCTCATGGAAATTTTTTGTAACCGGAGCACTGGGCTGGATAGTCAAAGCCAAAGCCGCTATAAAAGCGGCAGATGAACCAAGATAAAAAGGTGCAAATACATTAAGATCGTATATATAACCCCCTGAAACATATCCTATAACAAGCCCAAGGCTCCAGGCCACATTAAACATCTGCACCCGTCGGATTAAAGGACGACCATCGTCACGTTCACCAATCCAGGCTTCCAAGGCAGGCCACAAACCAGCCAGAGCAACACCATTGAGGGGAAACAAAACCATAAGTTGGTAAAGCTGTTTGCATAAAGGCAAAGCAAGATACAAAGCAGAAAGGCTAAGACAGGCCAACTGGGGCACTCGCTTGCGTTGAACTCTATCGGAAAGCTTACCAAATATGCGGCAGAATATTACATACATTACGGTATTTACTGATGCCATTACGCCTATTTGCAGCGGTGAAGCACCTAGTCGGGACGCAAA
The DNA here is from genome assembly GCA_014730235.1 of Candidatus Poribacteria bacterium. GTDB lineage: Bacteria > Poribacteria > DTPJ01 > DTPJ01 > WJIO01 > WJIO01. The sequence goes on along the minus strand of WJIO01000339.1, from coordinate 10,971 downwards.
GTAAGTAACACCCAGGATTATACTGCCTACGCACATATCCATGAGTAAAGCCGGAAGGTATATAAGATCTTTACGGAGTGAAATCATTCATAATACCAGTTATAATACTCACATTTCATAATATTAACCTCTGATATGGCTAGCTACAGATATTTTGCTTAAAATGTCTGTGGTTAATTAGCGGTAGACATTATATCATTTCAGCCACAAGGTCACCAACTTCTGTGGTTCCCATGCCCATCTTACCGGCTGCCAGGTCTTTGATCTTCCCGCTGGACAATGATTCGGCAATGGCCTTATCAATGCTTTTAGCGGCATCTTTTTCACCCAGATGATCCAGCATCATCCCTGCGGCGCATATAGCTGCCAGGGGATTGGCCTTGTTGGTGCCTTTGTATTTAGGAGCAGAACCATGAATCGGTTCAAACATAGAAACTCCATGGGGATTAATGTTTCCCGATGCGGCGATACCCATTCCCCCCTGGATCATGGCCCCAAGATCTGTAATAATGTCACCAAACATGTTGCATGTTACTATTACTTCAAACCATTCGGGATTTTTTACCATCCACATGGTTGTGGCGTCAACATAGGCGTAGTCTTTTTCAACTTCCGGGTATTCCCCGCCTACTTCATCAAAAGTTCGACGCCATAGATCGTGGGCGTAAGTCAGGACATTGGCCTTGTCACACAGGGTAAGACGCTTGCGATCAGGATCGTTCTTTGTCAATTCATAGGCGTATCTTACGCATCTTTCAACACCCTTCCGGGTATTGACCATCTCCTGAATGGCTACCTCGTCTGGTGTTCCCTTTTTCAGGAAGCCGCCTACGCCCGCGTATAGTCCTTCGGTGTTTTCTCTTACAACAATAAAGTCAATATCCTCCGGACCTTTGTCTTTCAGGGGAGTATCTACACCGTGGTACAGCTTGATAGGACGCAGGTTTATATATAGATCAAGGCTGAAGCGCATTTTCAACAGGATGCCTTTTTCCAATACACCACGTGGAACTTTTCTTTCATCGCCTATTGCACCCAGGAATATTGCATCCATTTCTCTTAATTCAGACAGTGCAGAATCCGGGAGAGGTTCGCCTTTCATTCCTTCGGCGGCGTATCTCTCCGCGCCAAAATCGTAGTCAACAGTTTCGTAGTCAAAGCCTGTTTTTTCAGCTGCGGTTTTTATGCACTTCAAACCTTCGTTTACCACTTCCTGACCGATTCCATCGCCGGGAAGCACTGCTATTTTATACATTAATATCCTCCAGTAAAAATCTATTAAAATGAAAATCCGGCCATAATGGATATTACCTGATTTCTTACATCAGCTTCGCTGTCAAAATCGAATATGTCTTCTGCTGTATCCAATTCATATATGGATTTAAGGCCCATGGTGTATCGGACTTCCACTAATAGCTTGTTTATTTTTATTCCACCGCCTAAAACAAGCCCCATGTCTAAATCAGTTATATTTTCCAGATCATCCTCTCGCTCAACGCCAAGTATTTCATATTTGGCTTTCGCTTTTGTATTTAGTGCAATAACCGGGCCTATAAATATATTGGGCGTAAGGGTTTCACTAATGGGAAAAGAGATTTTAGCCAGTATAGGTATTTCCACATAGTCCAACTGCATACTTACGTCCAGAATATTATTGCTGAGTAAGTCTGAATCAGTTTCCGCACCTTTCATAGAAAACAAAACTTCAGGCTGTATAGCCAGCATTTCTCCGCCCATTTTTATGGTTACAAAAATCCCGGCGATCCCTGCTGTTCTGAAATCCGTATCCTGTTCTATTTCTTTTTCCACTACCCTTGCCAGATTAAGGCCGCCTTTTACTCCTATGGCAAAATCCCTGGCACTTGTATAGGAAACTGTTACCAGTAAAAGAACAAAGCTGATTAATATTAGTTTTTTCATTTAAATCCCCTCTTTTCAGTTCTGTCTGGACATTACATAATTCAAAAGTCCTCCAGACGATATGATTTGTTGCATAAAACCGGGAAAGGGTTGAGCTTGGTATGTTTCATCCTTAGTCAGGTTTTTTATAACCCCGGATGCCAGATCAATCTCTAACCTGTCGCCTTCCTGTATCTTTGCTGCTGCCTCTTCACTTTCCAGGATCGGCAGACCTATATTTATTGAATTACGATAGAAAATCCTTGCAAAGCTTTTTGCTATGACACAGGATATACCTGCTGTCTTGATAGCCAGAGGAGCATGTTCCCGGGAAGAGCCGCATCCAAAATTTTTGTTAGCAACAATAATGTCACCGGGAGACATTTTATTCATGAAATCCGGGTCAATATCCTCCATACAGTGGGATGCCAATTCATCGGGATCGCTGGTATTAAGATAACGAGCCGGAATAATTTCGTCAGTATTTACATCATCACCAAATTTCCATGCTTTACCTGCTAATTTCATTTTACAACTCCTCTGGGCTTGCGATTTTGCCTAAAACAGCCGATGCGGCGGCCACGGCCGGGCCTGAAAGATATACCTCGCTGTCAACATGTCCCATACGTCCTCGGAAATTTCTGTTGGTGGTGGATATGGCCCTTTCACCTTCGGCCAGTATACCCATATATCCGCCAAGACAGGGTCCGCATGTAGGCGTGCTGACTACACCACCGGCTTCGATAAATATCTCGATTAAGCCTTCATATAATGCCTGCATGTATATGCTCTGGGTGGCTGGAATAACTATGAGACGAACATCAGGATGAATATTGTGACCCCGCAGTATCTGGGCTGCAATTCTCAGGTCTTCCAATCTGCCGTTGGTGCATGATCCGATAACTGCCTGATCGATCTTAATATCTGTGACTTCACTTATGGGAACGGTATTTTCAGGAAGGAACGGCAGAGCGACTTGGGGCTTGATTTTACTTACGTCATATTCTCTGACTTCACAGTATTCAGCATCAGGATCACTTTCGTATATACGGTATCCCCGGTTAGCTCTGGATTCCACATAATCCAGGGTGACTTTATCCGGTGCAATTATACCCGATTTCCCGCCGGCTTCAATGGCCATATTGCACATTGTAAGTCTGCTGCTCATTGAGAGATCAGCGATGGCCTCGCCGGTGAATTCCATTGCCTTGTAGAGCGCGCCGTCTACTCCAATGTCACCTATCAGATGCAGGATCAGGTCTTTTCCACTGACCCATTTTTGTCTTTTACCATAGAATATGAATTTCATTGACTCAGGAACTCTAAACCATGCCTCTCCTGTAATCATGGCTGCGGCAAAATCGGTACTGCCGGAACCTGTGGAAAAAGCTCCCAGCGCACCGTAGGTGCATGTATGGGAGTCCGCGCCAAGGACAGTATCACCGGGTAAGACCAACCCCTGTTCGGGAAGCAGAGCATGTTCGATACCCATATTCCCTACATCAAAATAATTTGTAATTTCATGTTCCCTGGCAAAATCTCTCATTAGCTTTGTCTGTTGGGCTGATGCGATATCTTTGTTAGGAACGAAATGATCCGCTACCAACACGATCTTATCTTTATCAAAGACTTTCTTCGCTCCGGCCTTTCTGAATTCTGTTATCCCTATAGGAGCAGTTATATCATTAGCTAACACTACATCAAGCTTTGCCATAATCAACTCACCGGGATCAACTGATTCTTTACCCGCATGAGCTGCAAGTATTTTTTGTGTAATTGTCATACCCATTTTTGTTTACCTCGAGCATTTAAAATAAAACTTAATAAAAGTTTTGTGGCTCTTCTGGGTTCAGCATGGTAAAGATAAGAAACTTCTTTATGCTGTGATTCCTGCGAAATCAGAAATCCAGTCTTTAGGCGGCTCTACTGGATTCCTGCTTCAAGCTTTTTCAAAAAGCTTGAGCAAAAAGGAATAAGAGTTTCTCAGGAATGACAAGCTGAGAGAATTTTCAATTATAACTACACTAAAGCCAAAAGAACCAGTTTTGTTTATCCAGAATTTTTTATTTTACTGCAAAATTGCATATTGATTGAAAGTATAACAAATTAGTCGGACTATATGCAACTATGAAATTGTTTTATAATTGTAAATGATATTAATTTTTATCAATTACGTAATCGTTAAAAAATATATGGCTCTTCCGGCTTCAGTGTGGTAAAGATAAGAAACTTCTTTATGCTGTGATTCCTGCGAAATCAGAAATCCAGTCTTTAGTCGGATCTTCTGGATTCCTGATTTCGCAGGAATGACAAATTCTGTAGTTAAACATAGAATAAAGCGATTGTTATAAACATAAATTTCATTTTTTAACGATTACATTACATAATTAAAACATCTATTATTGAGATAAAGGTTTTAAACGGGAGGTATAAATATTGGAAAAAAAATTTGATGCTAAAAATAGAAGATTTAATATTAAAAGACCGAAAAAAGCTTATAAGAATCTTAATTTTCTTAACAGTCCGGCTGCCAGAACTATCAGGATATTGTGTGAATATACAGAACCTTCTGCAAGGTTTGCCAAATATAATATTAAAAATACCGTTGTATTCTTTGGTTCTGCTAGAATTCGGCCCGAGAAGCAGGCCAATTCAAAACTGGATCTATCGAGGTACTATAAAGATGCTGTTATCCTGTCGCAAAGGCTTACTGAATGGTCTTTATCACTACCGGAAGAACGACAATTTGTTGTATGTTCTGGAGGTGGACCAGGTATTATGGAAGCGGCGAACCTTGGAGCTTCAAAGGCAGGGGGGAAATCTATTGGTCTGAATATATCCCTTCCTTTTGAACAGAAACCCAATCCATATATTTCTGAAGAACTGGGTTTTGAATTTCATTACTTTTTTATGCGAAAGCTATGGTTTGTACATCTGGCTAAATGTGTTTTAGTGTTTCCCGGGGGTTTTGGCACATTTGACGAATTGTTTGAAGTTTTAACCCTTGAACAAACAAAAAAACTGCCAACCCGAATACCGATTTTAATGTATGGATCAGAATACTGGAAAAAGGTAGTGAATTTTGATATAATGTTGGAGGAAGGTGTAATAAGCAAGGAAGATTTGGATCTATTTGATTTTTGTGATGACACTGAAAAGGCATTTGATTATATCAAAGGAAAACTGTCATTGGTAATTTAGAATTTGGCTTTATTTAGTGCATGTTATGTGATATACTTAGAATAAATTGTTGAATAATTATAATTGTTAAGCTTTTTAAGCATTCCTGAAAGGGGTGTTTTGAATTGTTATTTGAGAAAAAGACTACGTTAATAGAGACAGGTTTTACACAAGGCTTAATACCCATACCAAAACCTATGCCAATATCTCCACCTACACCTTTACCTCAGCCCAATCCTATTGCACAACCAGGCCAGCTTCCCAAACCTGCTGTATTACCGGGTACGGCTACAGTTGATCAATATTATCTGCCAATGCAAACTACCAGTGTTGCTGAAACAGGACAGTATACGCAGGTTACTCAATCAGGCACACCGGCTTTGGGTCAGTATCTTCCCAAACCAGCCTTAGCGCAGGAAGTGGCCCAGGGAGAGCAAAGAAGACGGGTTCAACAGGTTTTGAGCCAGCCAACATCACCTCCAACTGTTGCTAACAGCCAGATACATGTACCACCACCTGAGAATTTCTGGCGGAATACGGCAGCATCAAGACCTGTTACAATTCCAGCACCTCAGGATGTATGGAGCGGTGTTCCTACAACAAGCCAGATTTCTGTTCCTAATCCTGTGGATATCTGGAAGAAATAAATACCTTGGCAAAGATAAAGATCAATCCAGCATCTGTAAAAAAGGTTGAAATTTCTATAAAGTAATCGTTAAAAAATGAATATATTTAGTTGTCATTCCTGCTTTCGCAGGAATAGCAAATTCTATAATTGACTATAGAAAAAAGCAATTATTATAAACACATTTTTCATTTTTTAACGATTACAAAAATAAAAGAGGTATTGATAATGGCCTTCAACGTAAAAAAACGAGGAAAAGTTACATATTATTATAACGGAGAGCATCCTGTTCTTTCTGCACTTGTTACGGAGGAACTGCCGGATGGGGATTTGAAAATATACTTCGCAGGATTGACCGGGGGATATTCTGCAAAAGGGGTATTGGACCTGGATGAATTGACATCAATGGAACCAGAAGAAGAGATACCTCTGGTATTTAAAAGCTGGGAAAAGTGGCTGCGGGACGCGGGGATATGTGATTCTCTGAAAGACATAGACTTTATCGAAGTCCACGCTTTCGGTTGTCAACCCAAGTCACCAAATCCGCTGGTAGATCCGGTTGGTTACGCGGAAGAACAGGAAAGACTGCGCAAGGCTTATGCCGAAGGTTATCGCAATTTCTTCAGGGATTATTTGCCGGATAACGGAGTTCCTGCCCGGTTTACCGTGCATCTGGTGGATGTTCCGGATAAAGCGGCTTCGTATGAATTTTACAGCACCGCACTTTATCAAAAGGCTTTGCAGAAATAGATTTATTTATAAAACGGGCGCATGGTATACCATGCGCCCGTTTTATATCTATTCAAACATTTTCTTCAAGTAAGCGAGATTTTTGGATGCGGCTTCTGACGGGTTGTCCGTAGCTGCTGTCTCGAGGATAACATAACCATCGTAGCCAATTCCCTTTATAGCTTCAGCTACAGCGTCAAAATCCAGTTTTCCCTCTCCGAGATATGTTCCACCCGGGGCTTTTGCGTGTATTGCCGCTATGTGTTCTTCGCCCAGCAAGTTTATTTCTTCCACCGGATCATTTCCCAGACCTAAGCCATTACCAAAATCATAATAGGCCTGAACATAAGGTGAATCCACACCTTCTATAATCTGCATCTGTCTTTTAGCCGATGGACACACCCCGCCGCCTACATTTTCAACAGCCAGGAAAACCTTGTTTTCTTCAGCCAGTGAAGCGCATGGCTTAAGCCCTTCGATCCAGTTATCAACCGCCTGATCCGGTTCTATATCACCATCCCGAAAAGGTGTTATAGGAACAAGAATAAATCCCGCACCTAATTCTTTGCAAAACATGATGGTACTTTTAATAATATCTTTTGCTTCCTGCTGCACCTGAGGATCTGGATTGGCAAGGCTGGTTCCCCACATAACCCCAAGACATACAGCGGCAAGCTCTACGCCGGATCTTTCAGATAATTTCTTTAGATGATCCCGGCCCTTTTGACTCCACATCATCGTATCTGCGTAATTCGCCCCCAAATCAAGCTCAACGCCATCAAAACCTATTTTTGCCGCTTCTTCAAACAGCTTATCCCATGGCTGTCTCAATACGCCATCTCTTGCACCATATTTCATTTTTTACACTCCTTAAAAAAGAGGGCATGTATTAAACATGCCCTTATTGCATTTTAAAAATCAAAGCTAGTCTTTGAGGAGCTTCATGGCCCTATTAACTATATTTTCAACGGTGAAACCGGACTCTTCGTAAACTTTATCACCAGGAGCAGAAGCACCAAATTGTTCCTGAGTGAGAGCATCACCGGACTCACCTATATATTTATACCATCCCATACTTATACCAGCTTCAACTGCCAGACGCGCTGTTATGGATGGAGGCAGGACATGATTTTTGTATTCTTCATCCTGTTCTTCAAAAAGGTTCCAGCAAGGCATACTGACAACCCGGACTTTTATATCCTTTTCCTCTAATTCCTTCGCAGCATCCAGAACAAGGGTAACTTCAGAACCCGTGGCCATGATAATTATATCGGGTTTACCATCTTCACAATCGGAAAGTATATATGCACCTTTGGTCAGCCCTTCGGCAGAACCGTATTCTTCCTGGTCAATTGTGGGCAGTTTTTGACGGGTAAAGGCAAATGTCACAGGCCGGTCTTTGCTTTCCAGGGCTACTTTCCAGGCCATAGCGGTTTCGTTTCCATCGGCTGGTCGGATAAATAACAGATTGGGAATAGCCCTTAAAGCTGCAAAATGTTCAACTGGTTGATGTGTGGGTCCGTCTTCACCAACTCCAATGCTGTCATGGGTGAATACGAAGATAGATGGAATTTCCATAATTGCAGCCAGTCGCAATGTTGGACGCATATAGTCGGAAAATACCAGAAATGTCGCACCATAGGGTATGAGTCCACCATGTAGGGTCATTCCGTTGACAATTCCGCCCATACCGTGTTCCCGGACTCCAAAGTGGAGATTGCGTCCACCGAATTTACCTTTGCTTATACTTTCAAAATCGTCAAGATATGTCTTGGTTGACGGCGCCAGGTCAGCCGAACCACCTACTAGATTTGGAATAACCGGTGCTATAGCGTTAAGGACTTTTCCTGAGCGGGATCTGGTAGCATCGGGTTTGTCATCACCGGGGAAAATCGGGAGAGATTTTTCCCAACCTTCGGGCAAATCCCTTTCCATAAACATATTCCATTCTTTTGCAAGTTCTGGATAGTCTTTGGTGTATGCATCAAACATCATGCTCCATTCGGCTTCTTGCTCCTCGCCTTTCTGGATGGCCTTTCGGAATTTATTCAATGCTTCTTCAGGAACAAAGAAAGTCTCTTCTGTGGGCCAGCCTATGTTTTTTTTGGTCAGCAGTACTTCCTCTTCTCCCAAAGGTGAACCATGAGCATCGGCTGTATCGTGCATGTTAGGACTGCCATCAGCAATATGGGTGTGAATAACGATTATTGAGGGTCGATCTTTCTCATCCTGGGCGGCTTTGATGGCTTCTGCTACATCATCCATATCTGCGTCTTCATCTATATTCTGAACGTGCCAACCATAGGCCTTGTATCTATCTTTTACGCTTTCGCTAAAAGCTAGATCGGTGCTACCTTCAATGCTGATCCTGTTATCGTCATACATAACTATAAGCTTAGAAAGGCCAAGATGACCGGCCAGGGAAGAGGCTTCACTGGTTATACCCTCCATCATATCCCCATCGCTGGCAATTACGTAGGTATAATGGTCTACTATATCATAACCGGGTTTGTTGAAATATTCAGCCAACCAGCGCTCTGCTATAGCCATACCTACTGAGTTTGATAAACCCTGGCCGAGAGGGCCCGTAGTAGTTTCAACACCGGGTGTTAAGCTATGTTCCGGATGTCCAGGTGTCTTACTTTCCCACTGGCGGAACTGTTTCAACTGTTCCAGTGGAAGATTATAGCCGGTTAAATGCAAAAGGCTGTAAAGCAGCATTGAGGCATGGCCTGCTGATAAAACGAACCTATCTCGGTTGTGCCAGTTTGGGTTTTTGGGGTTATGTTTAAGAAATCTCGTCCAGAGAGTATAAGCAACAGGTGCAAGACCCATAGGTGCACCTGGATGCCCTGAGTCTGCTTTTTGTACCGCATCTATTGCCAGGGTTTTAATAGTATTTACGCATAATTGATCCAAACTGTTTTTAACTTTCATAAATTACCTTCTCCTTATTACAGCAAGTCTGCTACCCACTCGATACCTAATTCCTGAAGTTTTCCTCTTGTAGGTTTACCTGTTTCTTTATCCCATCCCATCATATCATAATATACGTTGACTGCATCGCTTAATCTATCTTCACCATATTCAACACCGGCTAAAGGTCCTGTCGGAAAGGCTTTATATATGCGATCCGGGAATATATCATCTTTTTTTGTAAAACCTTCCCGCACATTATAAGCCCTGGCCATTGTAGTTCCACGTTCACCGGCTTTCATAAGTTCCCAATTGGTAACATCCCAGCCAGTCATAGCCTGGATGATCTCAGGCATCTGGTTATAGTTGTAAGGAAGAAAAACGCACATACCCGCACAGTTGCGGAAGCTGTTCCAGTGTTGTTGATATGTAAACATCCTTACTTTACCCGGACTCAAGTCTTTTCCCGGTAGACCTTCCAATACACCAAGTCTTAATAATCCACCCGGGTGTTTTCCTTCGCCAGCGTCATGTATAGACTGCATGTGGTCTGCACCTGTGGGTGATACAGCATAACCAAGGCCCATTCCCTGCTTATACCTGGGTTCGTGCATGGGAAATTCCTGGCCTTTAACGTGCATGGCGAATTTTTCAGCGTCTTTACCCAGCTTCTTCGATGCCCGATAACAACCTTCCGCCAGCAGATCACCTATACCCTGACGTTTTGCGATCATCTCCACCATTTTCACCATAGCGTCAGCGTTACCAAACTTAAGTTCTATGCCGTCGGTGTCTTTTTCGGTTAAAATGCCGTTTTCAAAACACTCCATAGCAAAGGCAATAGTTGTGCCTACACCTATTGTATCCAGGGAATAAGCGTTGCAAAGCTCGTTTCCCTTGGCAATTGCGGCAAGGTCATCAATACCACAGTTGGATCCCAGAGAGCCTATAGTCTCATATTCCGGCCCCCCGTATATGGGATCTACCTGGTAGGGTTCATCCACCTTTACTACACGCTTACACTTAACCGGACAGGCATAACATGTACCCCGATCAATTAATATTGTATCTCGCATAGTCTGCCCTGAAATAGCTTCTGCGCCTTCAAACTGACCTTCCTGGAAATTCCGGGTTGGTAAACCGCCACCTTCGTTAAGACCCATTACTCCGCCGGCTGTTCCTACATCCTGGAAGCCTTTGGAATAATTTTCGTTGATCCACTTACCAAATTCCTTTATCTTTGCAGGATCGGCCATGGCTGGAGGTTTTTTACCTCTAACGGCAACACCTTTCAGGTTTTTTGATCCCATAACAGCTCCAAGACCGGAACGACCATAAGAATGACTTAGATCGTTGAGTATACACGCGACTCTTACCAGATTTTCACCAGCAGGGCCGATCAGTGCTGTTCTTATGAGTTTATTGCCTAACTCTTCTCTTATGGTTTCTTCTGTTTCATGGGTGGTTTTGCCCCATAAATGCGTTGCATCTCTTAACTTCGGTTCTCCAGTCTCACCGATCCAGAGATAGACAGGTTTTTCGGATTTTCCCTCAAATATAATTGCATCGTAGCCTGTCCTTTTTAATTCTGCGCCCCAGTATCCCCCGGCTTCTGCCTCACC
>WJIO01000338.1 GCA_014730235.1 Candidatus Poribacteria bacterium | reverse complement strand
GCCTTTGCCTCAAAACCCTGTGCCACGGGCTCTTATTATGGATTCTACTGTCTGTATGCCTATCTCAAGCATCACACAACGAACCTGAGTTTCTATGTCGTCAAAGTTTTTTCGCTTTTCACAATTTTGAATCGCACTCATGTTTGGGGACAAGTTTGACTCCTTATGGTGGTTATGGTATAATGGATTTTACTATTATGAGAATAGCATAACTGCGAGGGGTAAGGTAATAATAAATATAGAAAGCGGAGGAATACATGAAAAACGAAGTAGATATGAAAGTAAATAAAATTTCTGTGGTTGCTACATTATTTTTTGTCGTTTTGTTTGCGTCCAGCGATTCCTTTGGTCTGGATATTATTCCGACAGGTGGTGACGCCTATATAAAAGCTTCACCTGAAAGCGTCAGCCCGGGTGAGAATATCAGCGTGGAGTTTTCAGGTGCTCCGGGCTACGAAACGGACTGGATCGGCTTGTTTGAGTTGGACGCGCCCAATGAAGCTTATGTGGAAGGTTTTTACCTGATGGGCTATACAGCAGGTGTAATTGACGAATTTACGGTTCCTGACGTACCCGCTGGCCAGGTCAAATATTACCAATTCCGCATGTTTCCTAATGACGCTTACGAGCCGGTATTAGCTGTGAGCAACACCATAACCGTATTAGGTCAAGGGGCAAATACAGACCCACCATCTGTATCTACGTCTCTCGACAGCGTAGGTGCAGGTCAGCCCATAATTGTGACTTATTCCAACGCTCCGGGAAATGCCGGAGAAAAGATCGTTTTATATTCCATAACGTATTCAATACAGAAATACGAATATCAGCTAGACGGAAACAAAAACGGTTCCCTTAATCTTCTTGCCCCGGTTGATCCGGGTGAATATGAGTACCGTCTTGTGGATTCCCAGGGGCTTCAGCTTGCGGTTAGCGGTAAAGTCCTTGTCGTAGGTGAACTGCCGCCCATTACTCCACCGGCTGATGGCATGGTGGCATACTGGAGATTCGATGAAGGAAGCGGAATTACAGCCGCAGATTCGTCGGGCTATAATCATCACGGGACTCTAAAAGGTAACATAGATTGGGTTACGGGAAAATCCGGCAAGGCCGTTGAGTTTGACGGCAGCAGCGTTGTTGAAGTTCCTCATTCCAGCGATTTAAGCCTGGGTGCTTATACCTTGCTAGCCTGGATTAAAGTTCCCGCTGTCACAGGTGACTGGCAGGCTATAATATGCAAGGAAGGCTCATGGCCCCAGAGGAATTACGGTCTGTATGTAAACTCAAGCGGCACTCTTCATCACTCAGCCGTCAGTTCCGGATATAATTATGCTGTAGATTCCGACGTTTCAGTTGTTGACAACCAATGGCATCACATCTGTGGAACTTACGATGGTAAATACCTGAGGTTATATGTGGACGGGGAATATATGGGTGAAAAAGGTGTTGGAGGAAGTCCTGACCTTAATACAGCCCCGGTCAGCATAGGCAGTAAGGTTCCATTAGGTATGACGCTGAAAGGTGTGATTGACGAGGTTATAATTTACAACATAGCCCTGGATAATAACGAAATAAAAACCATTATGAAGCAAGGCCCTCAGAGCGGTGTAGCGACCGGAAGAGGCGAGGAAACCTGCGTTTCTGTACCTGATCATTCATATACGGTAGTTACTGAAAGCAAAACCTGGCGCGATGCTAAGGCTTATGCTGAATCCCTCGGTGGTTATCTTATCACTATAGGCAGCGAACAGGAAAACAAATGCGCCGCCGATATGGCAACAGCCAAAGGCATCAGAAGTTTCTGGCTCGGTCTGTCAGACGAAGCTCAGGAAGGTAATTTTGTTTGGGTTACCGGCGAACCTGTGACTTATACAAACTGGTATTCCGGTCAACCGGATAATAATGGCAATAATGAACATTATGTGGAAATGGGCTATCCGGATCACCCCCGTGAAAGCTGGAATGATAATGTTCCTACAAGGGTACTTCCTTTCATTGTGGAGTTTAATCAACCAGCCGGAGGCGGAGGTACACAACCTCCTGTTGATCCGGGCATGGTTTCCTACTGGAAATTTGACGACACTTCGGGAACAACTGCCGAGGATTCGGCCGACTCAAATCCAGGCACAGTTCGCGGAGCGGCCTGGACAACAGGTATATCCAATGGTGCGTTACAATTTGACGGCGTGGATGATGCTGTAATTGTTCCTGATGCTAATAACCTGGACGTAACCACCCACTTTACTCTGGAAGCCTGGATTAATCCCGCTGGTACAGGAAAAGATTCATCCGGTTCAGCTATTATCTCAAAAATTGGAGGCGCTGCGGGTAATAACGGTTACCAGCTTGGTATATCCCAGGACAATACCCAGATATTCCTGAATTTCAACGCTCCGGGAGAAACATGGTACGGAAATCATTTCTTCGTAGATCAGACCATACCTGTAAACCAGTGGAGCTACATAGTTGGTACGTATGACAATGCTGATTTGAAAATCTACTTTAACGGCGTTCTGGTGGGATCAAAGTCCTTGGGCGCAAAGTCGGTGGTAAATTCTTCTGCTAACGTCATGATCAGCGGTGACGATAACAACCATGTGTATTTCTATGGTATGATTGATGAAGCTGTAATTCGTAATGTAGCACTAACTCAACAGGAAATTCAGCAGCGTTATACGGCTATGAAAGGTGGAAATACTGCTGCTGCGGGATTAGTGTCTCACTGGCGATTTGATGAAGGCCAGGGAACGGATGCCATGGATTCGGAAGATGGAAACCATGGGAAAGTTGTTTCACCACTCTCAATAGGTTCTCCCTGGAAGGATGAGGGTAAGTTCAACGCAGCTTTTGACGGTCATGATTACAATTATGTTAAGGTGTCGCATTCAGACAATCTGGATCTGACAGATGCTTTCACCATGGAAGCCTGGATTTACCCGGATATATTGAGACTTAGTGATGGACCTATTATATCCAAGAGAGTCGCAAGACTGGACGATCCCGGCTGGGAGAGCGGATATGAACTGCTAGTATCTGAGGATCTTAGCCAGGTTATCATGAGTTTTTATGATGCGGGAGAGCCTTCGACAGAAATCAAGCTTGTAGTTGACATGAAGCAGTTATTTGCCGAAGGAAAGATAAATGGCGAATCACTGCCATATTGGGCATGGAGCCACATAGCGGCTACTTACGACAGCAATACTGGATATCTGAGAATCTATGTTAATGGTGCTTTATTCGGTGTGAAGGATGTTGGCTTGATGAAAGTTGCCAAATCTGATTCGGATTTGTGGATCGGTGGCAATAACAAAAAATATTTCCAAGGCAGAATTGATGAAGTGAAAATATACAATGTAGCTTTATCCGCAGCCGAGATAGAGAATAATTACAAAGGAATAACAGGAGGAGGAACTACACCAGGTGAAACTGATGGAAGAAAGCTGATTATTCCAGAAGTCACCGGCTCTCCCGGAGATCAGATTACTGTTCCCATCAACATAAGCGACGCTACAGGAGTTGCTGGCGCAGACATAGAAGTGTCATATAACAGCAGTATATTAACTGTCGGAGAAATCAAATCAACAACGTTATCAAACGGAATGAGCCTGGTTTCCAACACCAATACACCCGGAACGATTATCATAAGACTGGCCGGGACAAGCTCTATTTCCAGCGGGGATGGTGCGTTGGTGGATATTACATTCACCATAAGCGCAGGTGCGTCTGTTGGAACGGAGACGCCCGTTACGTTCCAGAGTGCCGAAGCCTACAACGCAGAAGCCCTGAACTTGAACATAACTACACAGAACGGCAAAGTCAAAATAGAACAGCTTTGCGTCAAAGGCGACGTAAACGGTGACGGATACGTCAGGTCTAACGATGCCATACTTGCCCTGCGTATCTCTGCCGGACTACTTACACCCACAGCGCAGCAGTTATGCGCTGCCGATATGAACGACGACGGGAACGTCAGGTCTAACGACTGTATACTCATACTTCGCAAGTCGGCAGGTCTGGCCGCACCGGACAGGGGATCAGTCGCTGTTGTGAGAGGAAATATCAGACTGTCTGTGGACGAGGTATACAGCCTGGCCGGAAGAACAATATCAGTTCCTTTGAGAATTGATAACCCCCGGTTGTTAGCCGGTGGAGATATTTCTATTGCGTACGATCCGTCAGTTCTCAAAGCTACGGGGGTACCGTCCGATTCCGGTATGCTTCTGGTGAGTAACGTCAATAATCCGGGGATGGTAAGTATTTCCTTCGCCAGTTCGGACGTTCTGGAAAAACAGAAACTTACGGAGATAGAATTTGAAGTGCTAACGGATGAAATTTCCCCAATAGCCCTGAACCGTGTAGAGCTTTACCAGCCGGATGTTGTACAGTTAAACTTTGAAAAGCAAGACGGTAAGTTTGTGTCCTGGGCAGTTCCAGCGGATCATGATGCCCTGTTGCAGAACTTCCCCAACCCGTTTAATCCTGAAACATGGATACCCTATCAGCTTACAGAAGGTTGTGAAGTTAAAATCAGTGTCTACAGCATGTCCGGTGAACTTGTGCGAAAGTTTGACCTGGGGCATAAACCGGCGGGACTTTATATCAGCAGCGACAGGGCTGTCTACTGGAACGGCAGAAACAGCGCAGGGGAAGATGTTTCCAGCGGCGTGTATTTCTATACCATCCAGGCTGGTGACCGCTGTACTTATACCCGAAAGATGATTGTAACGCGTTAAATCTGTCCTATTGGAGAAAGACAGGAGAAGAAATAAATATGTTTACTTATTTTGTGGGCCTTTCCTACGGCGCTCTTCCGCACCTTCTGGGTTTGAAACTCAAGGATATGTATCTCAAACCGGAAGTGGCGGCCAGGTGCTTTATAGAGGGGATCGAGATAGCGAAGGAGATATACGG
>WJIO01000337.1 GCA_014730235.1 Candidatus Poribacteria bacterium | reverse complement strand
GTACATAACCAAGCATAAAATTTATGTCCGTGTGTTATTGCGATAAAGTTTGGTTCTTCCTGGTTCAGTGTGTTAAAGATAAGAAACTTCTATATACTGTCATTCCTGCGAAAGCAGGAATGACAGGGTGAGAAAATCTTCAAATTATTACCATACTCAAACCGGAAGAGCCAAAGTTTTCACGGACATAAATTTTATGCTTGATCAAGATAATCCAAGGAATATAATATGGAACAAAATTATCCAAATTTAATGACCCCCATAACATTCAGCAACCTCACCGCGCCAAATCGGTTTGTCCATCAGCCTATGGAGTGCGACGACTCGATTGATGGTTTTCCCAGCGGTAGAACCCTGGACAGATACAGAAAGCTTGCCAGAGGAAAAGCCGGTATAACAATGGTTGAGGCCGTATCGGTAGGGAATAACAGGGCCCGGATAAACCAGCTAATGGTGGATGAAGAACATAGAAAAGGTATCTGTGAACTTACAAAGGCATTTAAAAATGTCAATCCTGATTCACTGTTTATATATCAGCTTAATCATGCTGGCCAGATCAGCGGCGAATTCCATCGGCCCGATGTAAGGGAATCCCAGGTAGTTAGAGTTTATAAGCCAAAGGGCTTTGACAATAAACCGGGGAAAATGCTTACAGTCGAGGACATTAATGAGATAATTGACGCCTTTATCAAGGGAGCAGAGATAGTATATGACTCCGGCGCGGATGGAGTAGACGTTAAATTCTGTCACGGTTATCTTATCGGGCAGATTACCAGACCGGCAAACGACAGGGAATGGGAATACGGCGGCAGCCTGGAAAACCGATTGAGATTCCCGAAAAGGATTATAGAAGGTATAAAAGAGCGGATAACCGATCCAGATTTCTGTTTAATGGTGAGAATTTCCATGGATGAGGGCGACGCTATATCCAGCGGCGAAACCATCACCGGGGGAGTAGGTACAACCGGCCCGGAAAGCTCAGAACACAGCCTGGACGAATCACTGGAGACCCTTAAAATGCTGGCTGACTGGGGTGTGGATATTCTGAATATATCCACAGGGATTCCAGCCTATAACGCCGACACATGGGTAAGACCGGCAAAACCACCAAAGACTTTTGATGCTGATGATCCAACTACATATACCCAATACCATCACCTGGCCTATTCCCTGACGGCTAAAAAGCTGGATTTAGGGCTTCCTGTTGTCGCGTCGGGCTTCTCAGTATTTGGCAAAGACATAGGCAAGGTCGGCGAAAACGCCATCCGGGAAGGTTACGCCGATTTGATAGGTATAGGAAGGCAAACCCTGGCCGATCCGGATATAGAAAGAATATTATCAGGTGAAGCCAATTACTGCGTCAGATGCCGGGGATGCGCAAAATTACTGGTGGGCCAAGTTCCTGTCGGCTGCATTAAATATGATAGGGAATCTCGGGAAAGGCTAAAAAGTCTGTAAAATTAAATCAATTGTCACACTTTATCTGTTTTTCGCGTCAAATAATATAGAAGGGTAAATAAAGAAAGAAATTACATATAAGTTTTTTAGCGTGCATAAATATAAGGCCGGTATATACTCCTTTGTATATAGCAAGCTTCGGAACTTTCAAGACGCTCAGGAGATATTCAGCAGACGCGGGAGATCAGTAGAAATATGGGATATTGCAGTATTGAAAATCCTCTCAGCTTGTCATTCCTGCTTCAAGCTTTTTCAAAAAGCTTGAAGCAGGAATGACAGCATAAAAAACTTTCTTATCTTTACCCCACTCAAGCCGGAAGAGCCTATTTCTTTAATACTTTATAAATTCATTCAAGTCCTTAAATTGGGTCCATAGAGATCTATCTGTGTATGCACGACAAGCAACGTAGCATTGCTCACAGATATTTCTTGGTGGAAAGTCGTTTAACATCTCTCTCCAGCTTGAAAATACTTCCTTTCGAAACATTGCGCATGGATTGAGTTTACCATCAGGCTGCACAAACAAAAACCTCTTTCCTGCACTACAATCAGGTATACCACCATCCCTGAAAAATTTGTAAATGTTAATTAAAATAGATGTAGGATTCGCTATTACCCCGCTTTCTCGCTTTAGGGCAATCAGTTTTTCTATGGTTTCTTGAAGTCTTTGTAGATCGTCTTCACTGGATATGAGATATTTTTCATCACCTGTCCTTAATGCAGAATAAGCACTGAATGAAACCTTAACTTTCCAATCAATACATCTTTGCACTAAATCTTCCAGATATGGTAAATTTGCCCAGGATATAGCACAATTTACTACAATATCATTGTTTCTGTATAAAGACAATTTGGGAAGTATATCCGCAAGATGAGCATATAAACCTTTGACCCGTCGAAACTTATCATGTTCCTCATTGGGAAAATCCATGGATACTGAAAGAATATCCAGACCAGCTTCCTTCAGTTCTAAATACTTTTGCTGATTAAGAAGGTATCCATTACTCACCAGGATAATATACGGAGGAAAGGCACTTTCTTTTATGGATCTAATAATCTCCGTTAGATCATCTCTCAACAATGGTTCTCCGCCGGAAAGCTCAACCACGGCAGGACGTAAGTCTGATATGTATTTTCCGTAATCTTCAGGAGGCATCCTTTTCTCATCAGGATAATGTCCCGTTATGTTACAATGCTTGCATCTGGCATTACAGGATAGAGTTACCTCAAATATCATTATCAAAGGTTTTTTTATCAGGTAATTTCGAATAACTTTTATTGGTATGATAAATGATTGAGATAAAGATAATGCATTCATATTCCTGATCTCCCAGATATAGTAGCTCCTGGAAGTATTACAGGATTATTGGGGTTTCTTTCCCATAAATATATATTTTATATTCCAGGTAATAAGATTTAAATGATCGGATTATTCAGGTAGGTATAAAAAGCGATGCCTGCCAATAATATTAATATATATATCATAGCATAGTAGATTTGATATGTCAAATTTTATTTTGCCTTCCAAGCATAAATTTCTTGTCCGTGAAAACTTTGGCTCATCCGGTTTAAGTATGGTTATAATTTGAAAATTTTCTAGAAATTGCTTAACATGCACCGAAAATTACTTTTTATCATTCTTTCCTGATGGACGTGTAATATTCATTCTTCTCAGCTTTTTGGATACCGAATCCGGCGTGGTCAACAGTTCGTCGGCCATTTCTTTATCGGATTTGTGCAGGTAATTATCCCTTAAGTATTTTTCAGCTTTCGGAGTCCAGCGGAAATATCTCCGCAAGCCTAATCTTATAAGTCGGTTATTGATGGCCAGGGGTGTGGTTTTCAGGCGTCGGGCAAGCTCTTTGTTGCTCAAAAAAATGTAATGCTCCCGAAGGTATTTATCCCGCTTCTCGTTCCACCTTTCCACTTTCACCAGGCCCAGGGTTCTTATCTGCTGAACGATGGAATGTTCCGAAACACCGAAGTGTTTAGCGAGTTCCTTTCGGGTCATGTTCTCATAGTTTTCTGATATAAATTTTCTTTCCTCTTCGGTCCAGCGTTTTCTCGGAATTGGCATTCCTCCTTTTTTGGGGTCTAAATAACAAGCTCCGAACGGGCGATCATATCGTCCTGAAATTTCTTATCTAACTGGGTGAAATATGCGCTGAAGCCGCCTACCCTTACCATGAGTGATCTGTAGGATTCGGGGTCTTTCTGGGCGGCTTTCATATCCTTGGTGCTGGCTATGGATATTTGCAACTGCTGTCCGCCTTCCCGGAAATATGTCTCGATGGTGGCCCGGAGTTTGGCCCTGCCCTCTTTGCCCTCGACCACCTTTGCAGGAAAACGCAGGCTTAAGGCCATGGGGCCGTGGGTTTTACTGTGAGGAAGCTTTAATACCGACCTTAAAGTCGCCGTTAATCCCATTATATTTCGCCCCTGGGCCGGGCCGGCGCAGTCAGCCAGTGCCTCCTGTCGGTATCTTCCATCCGGCGTCGCGCCTGTATCCAGACCGTATATAACAGAGCCAGACCAGCCTATTATGTCCATCCCCCAGGGCCCGCCGAAGTAAGTCTTATGGGATTTTATATGATTATTAATGCGGTTAAATTCTTTTACCGTAAAACTATCGGCTTCACCCAGATCGTTCCCGAATTTGGGAGCTTTATTCAGCATGTATAAACGGATGTTCTCAAACCCTTCCCAGTTGTTATTCATAATATCCACAAGTTCTTCCAGAGAGAGTAATCTCTCCTCATAAACACTGTGTTTTATTGCCATGAGGGAATCGGTAACTGTGGGCAAGCCTACCATATCCACCATGCCCTCGCAGCAATCAGCCCCACCGGCGTGCCAGTCCAGACCGCGCTCCACGCATGAATAGGTCAAAAGAGAACGCAGGAAATCATAGGCATGATCCTTGATCCTCTCCCGCCGTTGATTGGCGTTCTGGATGCCCTGGGATATGTAGTAATCCATCTGCTGGCGATAAGCCTGCTCAAATTCCCTGTAGGTATGGAACGACTCGGCCTTTCCTGTAGCCGGGCCTGCCTGATTTCCGGTCATAGGGTCTATACCGTCGTTCAAGGTATACTCCAGCGGCTTAACCGAATTTAAAACTACATCCTCATAGTTACCATGCCCGCGACCATGGGGAAAGGTCTGCCCACATCCCACAAATGTATATTCCCGGGCATCTTCAAGGGATATACCTCTTTCCAACATAGCCGGAATAATGGCCGTATCGTTTACCAAAGAAGGGAAGGTAGCACCTTCGGCTATAGATTCGCAGGCAGCGTCCATAAGCTCATGAGATATATCGGGATGCCACCTTAAAGCCGTCCTGGGTGATAAAAGACGAAGCCTTTTTATGGAACTGACGCACATGAGGGAAAGTTCATTGGAAGCATCAGAGCCATCCCTCAACTGTCCGCCGATAGTTGCGCCGTAGGCCGTCTTTTCCTCAAATTTCAGCCATAAGCAGTCCAGAATTTCCTGAGCTTTTTCCCAGGATATATTACCGGAATCCAGGTCTTTCTTCAGGCATGGATAAAGGTATCGGTCTATGGGACCGGGGGAATCATGCCCACATACATAGAACATGAGGTAAAAAAGCTGAACGGCCTCATGGAAGCTTTCGGGTGGTTTGTATGCGATATTATGACATGCACCGGCAATGCGTTCCAACTCTCTGCTTCTTTCAGCAGTCTGGGCTTTAAAAGAAGCTTCTTCGGCAGCCTTTGCATGGGCTTCAATAAAGGCAGAAACACCATCCAGTGTTATCAAAAGCGCATCGTACCAGGGAATACAATCCGGATTTGATGGTCCATTGATCCCCCGCCAGTGTTTCACATATTCCCGCATACCGTCTAACCCCAGGGTCAAAGGTATTTCATAAGCCAGGGAAGCATGGCAGGTCATGGGCGCGTATTGACCGTTCTCAGAGTTCCACTCATTCCAGAAAGACTCTATCTCAGTAACTTTACCCTGGGATTCAGGAAAATCTTTCAGAAGGCTTTCCGCATGATGTCCCTGAAAGCGCATGCCAGTTCCAAAAGGAGATGGTAATCCCGTAATGATAGATCGAAGGGCATTGTTTCCAATTACAAGCTCTCCCGGTTTAATAAAAGGCTTGGCTCCGGACATTTCGGCCGCTTGACTTCGAGCAAACTGTATGCGTCTGTCTGAGCCTTCATTCTCTATCCATGTTTCATAAAAAGTTTCACCCCATGCAACCGGCCCGGGTTCTCTTAAATATTCCCTTATGATTGCTAAACGTTCCACCGGTCAATACCTCCGCGCTTATAAGCTTCATAATTTTCAGTATACTATAAATCCTTCAATATTATTCATTATATCAGAAAAACAACATGATGTTAAATTAAAATGACCAGGCAAAGCATAAATTTTACATCCCTGTGTTATTGCGAAGAACGGAGTAACAAATAAAGTTTTTAGTCTGTATCAGAAGTTTTGGTTCACCCAGTTTGAGTGTGGAAGTGTAAAAAACATTGTCCAATTAAGAAAAAAACATCCTCCATTTGTCATTCCTGCTTCAAGCTTTTTGAAAAAGCTTGAGCAAAAAGGAATAAGAGTTTCGCAGGAATGACAAGCTGAGAAAATTTTCAAATTATTACCACACTCAAACCGGAAGAGGCAAAATTTATACTTGGTTAAAATGAAATTATATTGATCCGGGATTAATAATTTGTTAAAATGCCATTATCTGGTATCATATAAAGCAAATATTAGAAACCATCGTTTGGAGGGTAAGAAAATGAATAGACTTGTTATTCCGCTAATTATTGTTTCAATAGCATTTCCGGTTGTAGCTGGTATTGTTAATGTGGAGGATAACATAGGCGGACTATACGAGCTGGAAGAATTTGACGAAGGTATAAAAGTATTCTCTGATCGGGATCATATTTTCAAGACTGTTCCAGAAAAATTCATCGGAGCAACTTATATTCGATGCCCTGTTCAAAGCGTCAGGGAAACCCCTGATGTGGAGATTACCGTTGAGGTTGATACACCCTCTCAAGTATATATTCTATGGTATACAGAGGACATGTGGGAAGCGGCAAAACCCTCGCCTCCAACTGAATGGCTGAAAGACGATTATGAAATGCTGGACGATATAGTGATATGGGGGCCTGACCTGGGCTTTAACCCCTGGAGATCCAAAACGGTTTTCCCGGTGGGAGAATTCAAAACCTTTACCACCGGCAACGACTGTGCTTATGGAATATTCGTGCAGGAATCCGAATTGAGCGTGGAACCATTAAACAAGCTTCCGGGATTGTGGTCTTCAGTAAAATCAAATGAATAAAAATAAAGATACAATTATAAACAAAACAAAAATCAGCCGCCGCACCATGTTAAAAACCACAGCGGCGGCTTTTGTTTTTCCAACGGCTTTTAACACTTTGGGAAAATCAGCAGACAAAGAGGTTACAGATATGCAGGAGATCAATGCGGATGTTTGCATAATCGGCGGAGGCAGCGGCGGAGTCGGAGCTGCTCTGGCGGCTTCCCGCAACGGCTCAAAGGTGGTTATGGTTGAGAAAAACCAGAAGCTGGGAGGAACAAGTACCCTGGGACTGGTTTGCAACTGGGAACCAGGCCCAGGTGACGCCTTTGCCCTTGAAATCTACCAGAGCCTTAAACAAAAGGATGCCGTAGGTATAACATCCGACTACAACGCCGACAGGAGTAAGGGGCCCTTCGGTCTTTGGCTTTCAACATCGGGATTAGAATATAAGCAAAGCCAGCGTCGGGCTAATTTACAGCGTAACCAGTGGCATGGTGTGGTATTTAATCCCCATGCTTTCCATAACGTTGTTAAAGGCTTTCTGGACAAAACCGGCAATTGCCGCATAATGTTTGATACCCAACTCATCCGGGCCGAATCAAACGGTAATAAGGTCACAGGGGTAACAGTGAAATCATCGGACAATCAGTTATACAGGATTAAAGCCAGCAACTACATAGACAGCACCGGCGGTGGGCATCTTTGCCGTATGATTGGATGTGAATCTATGCTGGGAGTCGAAAGCAAATCCCGGTTTAATGAACCATCAGCCCCGGAAGATCCCAAAAGGTCTTTAAATGCTATATCCCTGTGCTACTGGATCATTGAAAACAACAATCCAGTTCGCCAGAAATCACCGGGATCATCCGTATCAGGATGGGTCAAATCCGCCCATGTTACCACAGCACCGGGCGGAGGTTTGATTGTAAATCCCCTGGCCATGCTCCCGGGAATTGCCTTATTGGACATGGGCTACGAAAAAGCCATGGACGAATGTAAAAAACGCGTCAAGGCTCACTGGCATTGGCTTCAAAGCCTTGATACCTTTGCGGGATTTGAATTCAAATCCTGCGCGTCAATGC
>WJIO01000336.1 GCA_014730235.1 Candidatus Poribacteria bacterium | reverse complement strand
TAAGTATACTTAGCAGCTACCTCTTTTGCGCTGTCAGCCCATTCCTTAAGTCTATTGGGTTTACCATCCAGAGTCTGCAACTCCCGCAAAACTATCTGGACATAACACCCACTGGCGATCTTCATGGCCTGCTCCTGATTTTCCCGAATAGGTTTGATGCTGTCAGGGAAAACAATAGCTGAAGCCTTTTCCCGCCACATAATTGTATAATTTTTTCCTACCTTGTCAACCACTTTCTGAAGGTCAGTCCATGCGGAACAGACGAAAATCCTCAGATTGGGTATGCTTAAAACACCATCAATCTTATGAGTTAAGTCTTCACAGCACCCATAACTTGAAAGCCAGTATCGGGAAAGTATAGGCTTCTGGTATTCCAGCAAGAATTTCTGCCACATAGCCGGTGAGACTTCCTGGAATTCCTGGCTTTCGGTGTGTCCCCATAGATCGTTAAGCTTTATATTGCCTGGCCTCGCGTCTTCCCTTGGCGGATCGCTGCAAAACATAGGGCCTTTATTATTTAAAGTAAGCAGACCGCTTTCTTCCAGAGTTGTTTGAGCTTTTAACACACCTTTCTGTAGATGGGACATAAGACGATGAACCAGATCAGGCCGGTCAACCATATCATACATTAGCTGTTCAAGCCCTCGAAGATAAGCCGCTGTTCCACCCAGGCCTGCCCCTAAAGGAACTCCACAAGTCAGACGAACTTCCATAACATCCCCCAGGACATCCTGCATACGTTCCAGGGAACGCTTTGTCCTCTCCTCGTTGTATGTATAGGTAGGTATAGTGAGTCGGTCAAAATCCGCTTCTGTTTTCAATGGGGGATCATACTTCCACGCCCCTCCTGCTGTAGGTGCTGGAGTGTGTTTAATAGGCACCCCCCAGACATCAGCTGTATCTCGGTCAAAGGCTGCACCAACACCCCACCAGGGTTCAAATATTGTATCATCACCTATGGAATGTTTAATCAGATTCCGACGCATAGACCTTTCCATATTACGGTAAAATGAATCTTTACACTCAAGATCTCCTTCCGGAAGAAGTTCAGGCCAGCAACCCACAGGCCTGCACCATACCGGATAACGATCAGGTTTCCTTAAAGCATTTACATCCCGCCATCTTTTTCTTCGCTTCTCATATTCATCACTTTCTGCGAGTTCCACGATCTGAGCGGCTAAATTACGAACTATTTCACGGTCTTTCTTTTCCTCTATAGTCATCGCCCACAATCTCCTGTTAGAATAGAATTATAATACCTCTATGGTTTTAAGACAACAGCCAGAGTCTTTTCCGGAGTCTGAATAATCTCTTCGCATATGTCAGGAGCTTCATCCAGTGGGCATACATGACTGATAAGCGGTTTCACCTTTAGTTTACCTTCCTGAACCGCCCTTAATGTTTCTTCCAGATTTCGCTTTGTCGTCCACTGGACGAATACCGTCGGGTAATCTTTACCCCTCTCATATTCTTCATCATGGTATCCCGGCCCTGGTCGTGCAGAGCTTCGTATATCCATATTACCCAGACTTGCGCCAAATCCATGAGAAATAGTAGCACCACCAACAATTACCAATCGCCCCATAATATGGGTATCAGGTGAAACTTTCATCATCTGCCTTATTTGTTTCAAAGCAGGATTGGCATCGCCGCCAAAACATATAAAAGAAGCATCTATACCGTAATTTCTTGTAAAATCCTTTGATATAAAGACAAGATCCTCTTCAGTGAAATTAACGGTAATATCCGCACCACCCTCAATTGCCGCTTTCAATCTCAGGTCATACTGGTCAATAACCATAACATGAGCACCTGAAAGCCTGGAAAATTGTGTTGTAAACTGCCCAACCGTTCCTGCACCGAATATTGCTGCGTTTTCACCATATTCCAGCTTTGCCCGACGCACAGCATGAAGACCAGTCGCCCCCAGATGAACGGTAGATGCTATCTCGTAACTTATACCATCAGGTATATGCACAGATAGGTTTTTTGGCACACAGGCATGAGTTGCATGAAGCGCATAGCCTCCGCCAATAGAAGCTACTTTGTCGCCTATCTGGTATTCATCACAGTTTTCACCTTTGGCAATTATTATTCCAGCATTTTGATAACCAAAAGGCCTGGGGCCTGACGAACCTGGATTTTCCCGACGGTTCTTTATCCCGCCCAATTCCGTACCGGAGCTTATACATGATGCCTTAACCTCCACAAGGATTTCACCATTACCCGGTTCCGGGATCGGCCCTTCTTGGACAGAAATAACTCCTGCTCCATCAATAGCTGCAAATTTTCTGGTTTTACTCATTTATATCTCCTGGATTTATTTTTTCCATTTATCTTCATTAACCTCAAGACTTTTTAACAGCGGTTTCCACCATTCAGAGTTATCTTTATACCAGATTACTGTATCTTTAAAACCCTTCTGGAATTCTATTCCGGGTTTCCAACCAAGTTCCCTGCGGATTTTACCTGAATCCAGAAGGTAACGACGGTCATGTCCTGGACGATCTTCCACATAGGTTTTGTAAGATTGATCAAGACCGAGGGTATCCAGTATTAAATCCGCAACGGTTTCCACATCAGCCTCGATTCCGCTGCCTATGTTATATGTCTCACCAATTTTACCTTTTCTCAGAATAATATCTATACCTTGGCAGTGATCTGAAACATGCAACCATTCCCTTTTATTTTGACTGCTTTTATAGAGAGTCATTTTTTCACCCTGAAGAACACGTATTGTAAAAAATGGGATAACTTTTTCCGGAAACTGGTATGGTCCGTAGTTATTGGCGCAGTTTGATATAGTTACAGGCAGATGAAACGTCTCATAATAGGCCCGAACTGCCATATCTGCCCCAGCCTTTGATGAGTTATAAGGTGTTCTGGGACGATAGGGTGATTTCTCTGTAAATATCCCATCTGAATCCAGCGGCAGGTCACCGTATACCTCACAGGTGGAAATATGATGAAACCTGGGAATATCGGCATCTCTAGCTGCCTGAAGAAGTGTCTGAGTGCCCAATACATTAGTCTGGTAAAATATTCTCGGATTTAACACGGCCCGGCTGTTATGGGATTCGGCGGCGAAATTTATCACATAATCAGGCTTATACTGCTTAAATAAATGTAAAATCAGTTCATAGTTATTTATATCACCCTTAACAAATAAATAATCATAAGATTTATTATCTGATATATCAGCCAGGTTTGCCGGATTGCCTGCATAAGTCAGAGCGTCATAATTTATTATAAAATCTTCTGGATAGTTGTCCAGCCAATATCGCACAAAATTGGAACCGATGAAACCTGCGCCGCCAGTTACAAATACCGTAGCCATAGACTTACCTCACTAGATAAATTTAATACCTATATCTATTGCTTAAGTAAAACGCGTTTTCAATATGTTCTACACTGGGTTTCTTGAAATTATTTGCATAATTTACTGCAATTACATCAAAACGACAGCTTCGTTTAAAGAGTTTATTAGCTTTAATATAATATAAGGCAACTCTTGATATATGCTTAATTTTATTAGGGGTTATAGATTCCTGGGGTGTACCGAATTCATCTGTATTTTTGGTTCTTACCTCGGTGAAAATAATAGTATTATCTTTTTCTGCAATAATGTCTATTTCACCAAGTTTGCAGCTAAAATTTTTTTCTATAATACTGTATCCTTTGCGTTTAAGAAATTTAGCAGCAACACTTTCACCTTTTTCTCCCAGACGTTTACGCAGATTCAACATATTAAAATGCCTCAGCCTCCCGTTTTATAAGAACAATAGATAATAAAGCGCAAACAAGAAATATAAAGGCAAATATAATAAAACACTGGTGGAATTCCCCCAGTCGGACTAACAGGTATTGTCCAAGAGACAGGGAAAATACTACACCCAGATCCCGCCAGAAGAACAGAGCACCAAATGCCAGATGCCGACGCTCAATGTTAGCCGAATCACCGATTATAGCCATAGCTGCCACAGGAACAAGACCTCCCAGTAACCCCAGACCAAAGGCGCTTATGCCAATGGTAAAAATATTCGACCATAAACCAGCGAGAAACAATCCAGCAGAACAGACAAAAAATGGTAAGATTAAGGTCTTAGCTCTTCCCAGCTTATCGGATATACTTCCTCCTACCAGACTTACAATAAACCTGGCCAGAGGAAACAAAAAAGCCGCATTTGCCAGGTAGATAAAGCTTTCTTCCTTGGCCCTAGCAACACCGGTAAAAGCTCCTAACAGAAAACCAAAACCCAGGGCAGAGGCAAACAGGAAAAAACTTACGATTTTGGCCTTGGTGCTGCGCATAACCGAAAACAACGTCCGTATCCCTGTTTCCCGATTAACCCGTCTTCGGGGTACAGACAGCATAGCCACATTGCCGATTACCATAGCCGTAAGGGCTGTAAGTAATATGGCATCCTTGCCATACTGTTGACCCATTCTACCCAGCAATAATACACCTATGGCAAATCCGGCATGAGTTGCGCCATAAAATATACCCGAGGCCCGGCCGTATCTGGACTGACTAACAGCATCTAAAACCTGAGTACTGCTTACAATCCATAAAGAAGCGCCACCCCATCCCCATACTAACGCCGCCAGTATGACCAGTGGATACTGTTTTGTCAGATATAAAACAAGCACAAAACCGGAGTAAGTTAAAGAAGCCAATACAATGGAAAAATAATCACCTAACAACTTTACGGAATATTGTATAAATATCCGCCATACCATGATAACACTGTAAAGCGTTATCAGTATGGCCGATATTTGCATTTCGCTCCAGCTTGTGCTTTCCTGTAAATAAGGTCGGACAAACTGCTGGAATGACGATCCCATGAACAGGAAAAAGAAAGCGATAGATAAAATCTTTAGATCACGGGAAATATATTTGCCCATATTCATCTAATCCTGATTATTTTGAACGGACATAATTTACAAGTGTGCCTATTTTTTCAACAGTGGCTTCCATTACATCACCGGGCTGTATAGGTGCAATACCTTCTGGTGTTCCTGTGGATATAATGTCCCCGGGTTCCAGGGTTATTATCTGGGAAATATATTCAATAAGCTGAGGTATTTTGAATATAAGATATTTGGTATTGCTTTTTTGCCTTATTTCACCGTTTACCTTAATTTCCAGATTCAATTCTTCGGTTGACGATATTTCATCAGGAAGCACAACGCAGGGCCCGATAGGGCAGAATGTATCAAAGCTCTTAGACCTGAACCAGGGGTTACGTTTTTCAAAATCAGCGCTCTGCATGTCCCTTGCGCTTATATCATTTAATATGGTATAACCGGCAATATATTTATCAGCATCAGCACTGGATACGTTACAGGCTTTGTGCTTTATAATAACAGCCATCTCAACTTCCGGATCAACTCTCCCGATCTCCGGATCTATTTCAACCTTATCTTCAGGACCAATAATAGCCGAAGGGGCTTTGCAGAATATAACAGGCTCTTCCGGAGCTTCTCTGCCTGATTCTTCCGCATGACTGGCGTAGTTTAGTCCCAATGCGACGATTTTTGATGGATTTGTTATAGGTGGATTAAGGACAACTTTTTCCGGCACAATATAGCGATCTACCAGTTTATGACGTTCCAGGAAATCCAATACCTGGGAGAACAATTCATCATCAAACATCCCGCTCTTTATAAGGCTCATAATATCTGTAATTATCGGAGTCGTTTCCTCTTTCTCAACCAATATATATAACTGCAATCCGGCAGAAAAATCAATTATACCGCGATTGGTTTCCAGACCAATCCGGTCTCCTTTGTTGCTTTTATATGATAAAACCTTCACAATATTCCCTCCTGACATTCTGAAAACTTAATGAGTTTCTATTCATTCGGGAGTTTTAACCCCCCGTTTAATTTTCCACGCTTGTTTATAACACAATAGCAGTATTTTGTAAACCAAAAACTAAACCGGCGAACACTCCACTAAAAAATGACGCGCTATTTGCAAAAAATCTTTATTATCAGATAATATTTTTTCCAGATCACCGGCATTTTTATCTGATATAAGTATCTTTTCAGCGTCTGTAGTTCCTATGCCTTTTAACACTTCCTGAAAGGCTGTCAGGTATCTTAAACCTGATACAGAAATAATATCCAGACCGCAGGAATTGCACATCTCCTGTATTTCTGAAAGTGTATAAAGCTTTACTGGTGGTAAAATATCATAGGCTTTTATGGCAGGTTTATCTTTAAGAAGCAGAGAAAAAGCCTGTTTATAATCCTCTTTCAGAGAATTGGAAATCACATGCCATAATTTATTCTCAAAGGATATTAAGGCTTTACTGTTTTTACATAAAACCCTGGCAATTTCTGATAAAGCTTTAGATGGTGATTCAAGATGGGAAAACACAAAGATACAAACAATAATATCAAATTTATCCTTTGTAAAAGGTAACATTTCCCCATCACCCACAACTATATTTACCTTTGAATTTATATTACTATATTTAACCCGCTTTCCGGCCAAACGCAAAGCAGAATAAGATGGGTCAATCATTGTTACATTATGTTCCATTTGGGTAAGGTTAAGACCAAAGTAACCAGCGCCGCTACCTACATCCAAAATATTAAGCCGATCTGTATTCCCAACTCTGTCTTTTATCAGCTTCAGTAAATCTCTATGAAGATATGTATCATCAGGAAATTTACCTGATCGGGCTAAATCACTGTATGTATTGATAATATTTTTGTGAATCATTTATTTAACCATCAATATTAGTTTGCTTTAATATTTCTAATGGAACATATATTACCTTATTTCTGTATTCATTTCAAGTATTCATCCTGCTCGAACCTGTCCCAAATTAGTAGGTTATTCACAATTCAGGAGGGCGAAGCTCCTGATAAGCCTTTAAATTAATTATGACTATATTTTCTGGTTCTTCCGGGTTCAGTGTGGTTATAATTGAAAATTCTCTCAGCTTGTCATTCCTGTTTTCGCAGGAATGACAGCATAAAGAAGTTTCTTATCTTTATCCCACTCAAGCCGGAAGAGCCAAAGTTTTCACGGACATAAAATTTATGCTTGGTAAAAACGGAACCTGTCCCAACCTACTAATTTGGGACAGGTTCTTATTAATACAAATATTTTTCGCTTGACCAAAGAAACCATAAGTGCTATATTTAACTGAATATAGTATCAATTTCTAGTTTCCTCACGGTGATATGTTCTGATGTTTAAGAAGTTTTTAATAATGATTATCCCATTTTTTTTAATGGGAATATCATACGGAATATGCGCAACTTTCACCGATTTCACTGAGGAAGCAGATGTTCCCGGAGCCGAAGTGGGCAATGGACTTGCATTTGTTGATTATGATGTGGACGGTGATCTGGATCTTTATGTATCTGCCGATCCCCATGATATACTATATCGCAACAACGGAGATGGTACTTTCAGCGATGCTACTATAGAAGCCGGTATATTTGTAAAAGGTGATGGAGTTGGTGCTGTATTTGGTGATTATGATAACGACGGTGATCCAGACCTTTATATACCTGTAAACGATGGCTGGGATATATTCTTTCAAAACGAAGGTGCAGGAATATTCCGGGATGCTACAAGGGATGTAAGAATCAATAACCCAAACAGGGGTAGAAGCGCGGCTTTTGCCGATTTTAATAACGATAGCTTTCTGGATATTTATGTAACAAACGAATCTGCACCGAATATACTTTACAAAAACAGAAGCGGAAAAAGCTTTGAAGATGTAGCTCAGGAGATGAACGTAGCGCATCCTGGTAATGGGCGATGTGGAACCTGGGCTGATTATGACAATGACGGCGATATGGATTTATATGTAACTAATAAAGGTGAGTCAAACCTTTTATACCGCAATGATAGTTTTGGATTTAAGGACGTAGCAGAAGATGCAGGTGTGGATATTCCCGATATAAGTACAGGAGCGGCTTTTGCCGATTATGATAACGACGGTGACCTGGATTTATGTGTAGATGGAGGCAGGGAAGTTTATCTGTATCGCAATGAAAACGATGGAACTTTCACAAACGTTGCCCCAGAACTTGGTATAAGCTATATAGGAAAGGAAAGCACTCCTGCCTTTGGTGATTACGATAATGATGGTCATCTTGACTTATACCTAGCAGTATGGAACGGCTGGTCTGTCATGTTTCATAATAAAGGTGATGGCTCCTTTGAAGAAGTGACTCATGAAGTCGGTTTAGGTGACTTTGGTAATAGCTGGAGTGCTATTTTTAGTGATTATGACAGCGATGGTGATCTGGATCTATATACAACCTACACAACCAAAGCCAATAAATTATACCTGAATAATGGTTCTGATAATAACTGGCTGTATATAAAACTCACAGGTACTTCAAGCAACAGAGATGGTATTGGTACCCGTTTAAATTTATCCGTCGGTGGAATTAATTTGATCAGAGAGACAACCAGGGGTTCTGGATATGGTTCACAAAATAGCCCCGTTGTTGAATTTGGCCTGGGAAATAATGATTTTATCAATGTATTAAATATATTCTGGCCATCAGGTATAGTTACAAAATTGACAAATATTAAGGCAAACCAGGTTATAAATGCAGAAGAAAGTTTTTGGTCTGTTGATGATTCTAAAGCAAACCCCATATCAGGTAATAAAGATTTTAAATCTTATACTGATTATGATAAAAAATATAAATCTCGCCTCTTACCCAATTATCCCAACCCATTTAATCCTGAAACCTGGATTCCATACCAATTGGCTGAGCAAAGTAATATTACAATAAACATATATGATTCCTCTGGATGCCTGGTACGTTCTATGAATATGGGATTTAAATTTCCAGGATTATATGCTTCTAAAGAGCTTGCAGCATATTGGGATGGAAAAAATGACAAAGGTGAGAAAGTATCATCAGGCATCTATTTTTGCCGGATAATTGGCAGAGATTTCCAACAAACTGCCAAGATGATATTAAAAAGATAAATTCTAATTTATTCAAAGGAATACTAAGGGGAAAGGAAATGAAAATATTTTCTAAGGCTGTGTTAGTATATCTGGGTATAATATTTATAACAGGCATGGTTAGTGCCAGTAATATATATGTAGATGCCGAAGCAGCTTCCGGTGGAAGTGGTGCTATTTTTGATCCTTTTAACAAGATTCAGGATGGTATAGACGCGGCTGTCAACGACGATACAGTCATCGTAATGGATGGTATATATACAGGTACAGGTAATGTGAACCTGGATTTTGGTGGAAAATCAATTGAGGTTAAATCAGAAAACGGTCCTGAAAATTGCATTATAGACTGTCAGGGATTAGGTGGACGCCGGGGATTCTATTTTCATAATGGAGAAGATGAAAACTCAATAGTAAAGGGTTTTACCATCAGAAACGGTAAAACCTACGGAGAGACATGGCCCGACGACAACGGTGCAGCCATACGAATCACAGGTGCTTCTTC
>WJIO01000335.1 GCA_014730235.1 Candidatus Poribacteria bacterium | reverse complement strand
GCACATATCAGCCGCCCGGACTTTTGGCGCAGGAAGATGGTATATAATCTTTCGGCACATAATACCTGATCTAGGGCCCATACTTGTTGTATCCTTCATCCACAGGGCGAGGATGGCGGTCTTTATGGAGGCAGGATTGGCTTTTATAGGGATATCCGATCCCCTTATGATCAGTTGGGGAATGATGATGCACCATGCACTTAAATTTTACTACCTGCCGGTCTGGAAATGGTGGCTTATCCCGCCGGGGTTGGCCCTTTCTCTGCTTATAATATCCTTTGCTTTTCTGGGATATTCTCTGGAGAAGGTTTTAGAACCGAGGTTACGGAATGCTTGAAATTTCAAAATTAAATGTCAGCTATGGGAAAAGAAAGATTATCAGGGATCTTGATCTAAGGCTGGATAAAGGAAAAATTCTCTCAATTGTTGGTGAATCAGGCACCGGGAAAACTACGTTAGCTTATAGCATTATGGGTCTTATAAAAGAGCGTTCAGAAAATGGTACTATTCAAGGCGAGATTTTTCTGGATGGAAAAGATATAAATAAAATGGGCAAAGAGGAATTGAGAAAAATAAGGTGGAGCAAGCTTTCCCTGGTCTTCCAAAACGTGGAAGATGCCCTGAATCCCGTTTATACCATTCTCGATCAGGTAAAAGAACCGCTTCAGGAAAAAAAATCTGAGGAGAAAGCACTTTATATGCTGGAAAAAGTGGGATTTCCGGTTCATCGCGCCAAAGCCTATCCCCACCAGTTAAGCATGGGTGAAAAGCAAAAAGCCCTGATAGCTATGGCCTTTGTATGTGATCCGGAACTTATAATCCTGGATGAACCCACTTCCGCTATGGACGTTATGTCAAAAGAAAGTGTAATAAAGCTTCTTAAAACCTTATGCAAAGACAAAACGGCCCTCCTGATAACCCACGATCTATCAACGGCTGCCAGCCTTTCAGACAATATGGCCATCCTATACGGCGGCTGTATTGTGGAACTCTCTCCCACTTCCCTTCTTCTTTCAGAACCCAGGCATCCCTATTCAAGGGGATTGATCCGTTCTTATCCTGATATGTATAGAACAAAGGACTTACAGGGCATCAGGGGTAGACCCGAATTCATAGAAAGCGGATGCCCTTTTCACACCCGCTGTACTCAATCCATAAATATATGCAGGGACAAAAGACCGAGGCTAAACGTTAGCAATCAGCCCGATAGATATATAGCATGTCATAGGGGTGGAATTGTGCCGCTTTTAGAAGTAAAAGGTTTAATAAAATCCTTTGGAAATTTCAAAGTCTTAGATTCTGTTGATCTGACCCTCTTTGAGGGAGAAACCCTGACTTTAGTAGGGGAAAGCGGCGCAGGGAAGACAACTCTGGCAAAGACTATAATGGGTTTGCTGGAAATCACAGCCGGCCAGATATATCTGGATGGAGAGGAAATGAAAGGAAACGGTTTTCACAGAAGGATTCAGATGATTTTCCAGAACCCGAGAGAATCCATATCTCACCGTATGAATATATTTCACGCTGTTGAGGAACCCCTTAAAATACAGGATATAGGATCAAAGGATGAAAGGCTCAAAGCTGTTAAGAAAGTGCTTTCAGAAGTCCAGCTTCCTACAGATGAAGAATTCCTGGAGCGATATCCCCATGAGCTTAGCGGCGGTGAAGCCCAACGAGTTGTTATAGCCAGAGCTTTGATTCTTAATCCAAAGCTTATAATAGCTGATGAACCCACTTCATCCCTGGATGCAAGCGTCCAAGCAAAGATAATGAAACTCCTCAACAATATACAGGAGGAGAGGGGCTTAAGCGTATTATTCATTACTCACAACATAGCTCTTGCCAGGAAGATAAGCGATAGAATTGCAGTTATGCAGTCAGGGAAAATAGTCAAAAGAGGGTCATCCAGCAAAATATTTAACCTGGGAATTCTAAAGAATCTCTAAAACCAATGTTTATAAGATTTCAGCATGAAGAAACGGATGAAAATGCTTAAAAATATAGTCCTATGTCATTCCTGGGAAACTCTTATTTCTTTTTGCTCAAGCTTTTTCAAAAAGCTTGAAGCAGGAGTCCAGAAAAATCATTATGAAGAACTGGATTCCTATCTTCGCAGGAATGACAGGCTAATAGAATTTTCAAATTATTACTACACTAAACCCGGAAGAACCAGAAGTTCTTGCTATGATTATTTGAGGTCAAAACGGTCAAGGTTCATAACCTTGTTCCAAGCCACTATAAAGTCGTTCAGGAACTTCTCCTGGGAGTCCTCACATGCATAGACTTCCGCAAGGGCACGAAGTTGAGAGTTCGAACCGAAAATAAGGTCAACACGAGTGCCGGTCCACTTAAGTTCATCTGTTTCGCGATCACGACCCTCAAATATCTCATCGTCTTCCGAAGTTGCCTTCCACTTTGTGCTCATATCAAGCAGATTTACAAAGAAGTCATTGGAGAGTGTCTCTGGACGCTTGGTAAAGACTCCGTGCTGTGATTGTTCAAAGTTGGCATTCAGGACGCGCATACCGCCAATGAGAACTGTCATCTCAGGAGCGGTCAGGTTCAGTAATTGTGCACGATCAATCAGCAATTCCTCTGCTGATACGGCGTATTTTGATTTCATGTAGTTACGGAACCCATCTGCAACAGGTTCGAGTACAGCGAACGAATCCACGTCAGTTTGCTCCTGCGACGCATCCATGCGTCCCGGGGTGAAGGGAACCGTCACGTCATAACCGGCATTCTTCGCAGCTTGTTCGACACCAGCGCATCCACCCAGGACGATCAGGTCAGCAAGTGAAACTTTTTTCCCATCTGACTGCGCGTTATTAAAATCTTTCTGGATTTCCTCAAGTGTCTCCAGTACCATCTTCAGTTGAGCTGGTTGGTTGACTTCCCAATCCTTTTGCGGGGCAAACCGG
This sequence comes from Candidatus Poribacteria bacterium, assembly GCA_014730235.1. Lineage (GTDB taxonomy): Bacteria > Poribacteria > DTPJ01 > DTPJ01 > WJIO01 > WJIO01. The sequence goes on along the minus strand of WJIO01000335.1, from coordinate 30,032 downwards.
ATGCGTGCTCCGTTTGCACCGCCGCGGTTGTCAGAACCGCGGAATGTAGATGCTGATGCCCAGGTTGTCGAAACCAGTTGGGAAACAGATAGTCCTGATGTGAGGATCTTGTCTTTGAGTTCTTCAATGTCCTGTGCGTCGATCAACTCATGATCGACTTCAGGTATCGGATCTTGCCATATTAGTTCCTCTTCAGGTACCTCTGGGCCGAGATAGCGCGAGCGAGGCCCCATGTCACGATGAGTCAGCTTGAACCATGCCCGGGCGAAAGCTTCCGCGAATTCTTCAGGGTTTTTCTGGTAGCGTTGAGCGATCGGTTTATAGATGGGGTCGTATCGAAGGGAAAGATCCGCTGTAGTCATCATCGGTCGGTGCTTTTTTGATTGGTCGTGCGCGTCAACAACCATATCCTCCTCTTCAACGTTTTTGGCCAGCCACTGATGAGCGCCGGCAGGACTTTTGACCAGTTCCCACTCGTATTTAAACAGCATATTCAGATAGCCTATATCCCACTTGGTCGGTCTTGGCTTCCAGGCCCCCTCGATGCCACTGCCGATTGTATCGCCGCCTTTGCCGGTGCCGAAACTGCTCTTCCACCCAAGTCCCTGTTCCTCGATGGGGGCGGCTTCGGGTTCAGGACCCACATGGGATGCAGGGCCGGCGCCATGACATTTGCCGAAAGTATGACCACCAGCAACAAGTGCAACGGTTTCCTCGTCGTTCATGGCCATGCGTGCAAAGGTCTCTCGAACATCACGGCCGGAGGCGACCGGATCCGGGTTGCCGTCGGGACCTTCCGGGTTTACGTAGATCAGACCCATCTGCACAGCGGCTAAGGGATTTTCGAGATCCCGGTCACCTGAATAGCGTTTGTCACCAAGCCACTCAGTTTCATTGCCCCAATAAATGTCTTCTTCTGGCTCCCAAACGTCCTTGCGTCCTCCACCGAAGCCAAACGTTTTAAAACCCATAGACTCCAGAGCGCAGTTGCCGGCGAGGATCATCAGGTCAGCCCAGGAAATCTTTATGCCGTATTTCTGTTTGATCGGCCATAGCAGACGGCGTGCCTTGTCGAGGTTCACGTTGTCGGGCCAACTATTCAGCGGTGCTAAACGTTGACTGCCAGATCCCGCGCCGCCGCGGCCATCGCCCATACGGTATGTACCTGCGCTGTGCCACGCCATCCGGATGAAAAGAGGCCCATAGTGACCGTAATCGGCTGGCCACCATTCCTGCGAGTTTGTCATCAGCGCATAGAGATCCTTTTTCACGGCTTCCAGATCAAGTTTCTTGAATTCTTCAGCATAGTTGAAATCCTCGTCCATGGGACTAGACAGGGATGAATGCTGGTGAAGAATTTTCAGATTTAACAGGTTCGGCCACCAATCTTGATTTGACGTGCCGCCACCGGATACGTGTATATTAGCTTTGCCCTTTGCCGGATTTTTATCCTCTTTATTCATAAGGTTTTTCTCCTTTTGTTGTCTAAACTTATGTATAGTGTTGCTGTGAATATTATTATGTCGCTTTTCGCAAGTTTACTCCGTACATTTGTCACACAATCCATAAAACTGTATATTGTGACTCCGCACTTTCAGGTTTATTTTTTTGGTAACTTTATCATTGAGTTTTTTATCAACTGGCAATTCAAGATCGATTATTTCTCCACAGTTCTCGCATATAAAATGGTAATGTTGGTGGATATTCGCATCAAAACGGTCAAAGGTGCTTCCAAACTCAATTTTGCCAATAAGGCCCTGTTCGACCAATATATTCAGGTTGCGATATACATTTCCCATACTCAGATTTGGAAAATCATTTCGCAATTTGTTATAAAGCCAGTTCGCTGTAGGATGAGTTTCGGTTGAGCGCAATAATTCAAGTATACGCTGTCGCTGTTTGCTATGCCTGTATTTTGGTTTTTCTTTATTTTTCATTTCATTCTTTATTTTACGTTTATATTTATTAATAATCGGAATAATTATTAATAGTGATATTACCATAATTAAATATTAATGTCAAGAAAAATGTAACAGGAACGACTTATTTTTATGGTGTGACTTTTGCGTAAGTATGATGAATTATGATTTTACTTTTGAAATATCGAACTCATTGGAAATACGTTGGTGAGTATCCCAATGGAAAGTTTATACTCCCCCTGGATTTTATCCTGATATGTGCTGTATACTTTGATAAGAGAGATACTAAAGGTACTACAATTACTGAATTGTTGAAGTTAACCGGAACTTATCTATATATTTATATTGATGTCCTGGAGGGGGTTGCATTGTTGAAGTGCTTGATAAAAATGACAAAGTTTTGACTTTTCTTAATTATCATACTTGACTCTGAAGAACCGAAAATTTTTAATCTTTATTCTGAACGATTCCTGAGTCTGATTCGCTGCTCAGCCAATCCAGACCGGAGTTGTTCGTGAGTTATCATGCCATTTTCTACCATTATCTCGCCTATCAACCTATGCTCATGGTTTTTCATGTGAATTTCTTTTTGCTTTTGAATTGCTCTATCTAACTGCTTTTTGGTTAAATAACCCATTTCGACAAGTATTTCACCAATTTTTATCGCTATTTTTTTCTGTAGTAAATCCTCTATAAATCCATCGCTGAAGTTATATGCCCTGGCGATTAAAGTTCCCAGTATTGTATTGGTATTTCGAAGGCGTTTCATCAAGGCCTGGAGAAGCTGAATAGCAAACTGCAGGTCATTTTGTACTCTGAATAATACCTCTTCCATAGAAAATGATACAAGAATAGTTCTTCCAACAGCGGTAGCAGTGACATCCCTGGGTTTATCCGAGAACATCTCAATTTCACCGAAAAAATCTCCCTTGCCAAGTATGGATATTATGGTTTTTCTGCCAACGATCTGCTTGCTAATTTCTACTTTTCCATTTTCGATTATATACATTTCATCCCCGACGGATTCCTCTTTGAAAATTAATTCACCATCTTCGTAATGATTAATCCGCCCTTTGGAACTTATGGAACCTAATGATCTGCTTTCACGATTTGCCATTTTAATTTACCAGGAGTTATTGTGATTTATGATTTTTCTTTTCCATTACATAGTCGCAATTGGTTTTTAGGATCGGTTATATTTGCGATTTGTCAGTCAGTTTTCTATTAATATCTCTCTGGGGCGGTTTCCCATGCTTGGGCCAACAAGACCTTCCATTTCCATGCGCTGGATCAGACTTTCGGCTTTGTCACGCTTGATAAGCATTTTGTTCTGCAAAAAGGATGCAGAAACTATTCGGTATTTTGTTATCAACTCAACGGCCTGGTCATAAAGATCGCTATCGTCTTCTTCAATATCATCTTTATCCTGCCCTTCTTCTAAGTTTTCTATTTCAGTTCTTCGGGCTGGAAAATGCTGTTTAATAAAATCCACAATCCTTTCCACTTCGGCCTCGGAGACGTAACAGCTTTGAGCTCTGACTGGTTTTGCAGCATTCATGTTAAGGAAAAGCATATCGCCTTTACCCATAAGGCTTTCAGCACCGTTCATATCAAGGATAGTTCGGGAATCGGCCATGGATGCCAATCGGAAAGATATACGACATGGCAAATTTGCCTTTATCGAACCTGTTATCACATTAACAGAGGGTCTTTGGGTTGATACCAGCATATGCACACCAGCCGCCCTGGCGATTTGGGCCAGACGGGTAATGGATGTGTCTATCTCTGAACTGGCTACCAGCATTAAATCAGCTAATTCATCTATAATTATAACTATATAAGGCAGTTTACCATGAACCAGATCCTGTCCCTCTATTTTCGTACCTATAACTTCCGGATGCTCCACCATATAACGGTTATAGCCATCTATATTTCTAACCCCCAGATCAGCCAATCTCTTATAACGTTTTTCCACCTCTCTTAAAGCCCATTTCAGATAAGCCGGGGCTCTGGTGCTATCGGTTACAACTGGCGCCATAAGATGGGGTATACCGTCATAGGCTTTCAACTCAACCATTTTGGGATCAATCATTAAAAACCTGATTTCATCCGGTGTCATCCTGAAAAGCATGCTACATATTACGCTGTTTATAAATACGCTTTTGCCTGATCCGGTTGTACCAGCAATAAGAAGATGAGGCATTGATGAGAGATCAGCTATAACAGGTTTGCCGGAAATATCCTTTCCCAGCGGCAAGGCTAGCTTGGATTTACTCTTTCTGAACTCCTGGGATTCCAACACCTCCCGCAGACCTACCAGAGCAATAACTTCGTTGGGCACTTCTATACCCACTACACCTTCACCAGGGACTGGTGCTACAACTCTAACCCGGGTAGCTCTTAACACCAGGGCCAGATCGTCAGCCAGATTGACAAACTTACTTACTTTTACCCCGGGACCTGGCTCTACCTCATATCTGGTGATAACAGGCCCTCGGTTTACCCGCATAACTCTGGCCTCTATGTTAAAGCTGGCAAAACTGCTTTCAAGTATTTTTGCCCGTTCCCTGATTACATCTCTGGCTACTTCTTCATCTTCAGAATTAATTCTATCCAGTAGCGACAAAGGAGGAATAACATAAGGCTTGACTGTACTTGGTTTTCTGAGATAACCGTCTTCGCTTGATTCTTCCTTGAATCCGTCAAAAATAACAACAGGGGCTTCTGAAGGTTTGGAGGATTTTTCTTTTTCTTTTTCCTTGGTTACAGGTTTTTTAGATACAGAAGGCTTAAAGACTTCCTTTTGAGGACGTTTTATAAGGTTTTTAATGGCTGAATAAATAACATTAAAAAGAGCGGTGAAGGTCAATTCTGAGGAAAGGGTAACACCCAGCACAAGAAAAACGAATCCGAAAAGGCAAAGTCCCGGTGTCCCGATCCATCTTACAGAAGAATAACCCAGTCTTTCACCTATTATACCAACAGTGCTACGAGTGCCTGAAGTAAAAAGCCATAGGAAAATAAGACCACCTAAAAGCAGGCAAAATGAACCTAATATTCCAGAGAGAAGCCCTCTTTTGGCGTTAAGGAAAAAACTTACTCCCCAGTAACCTATAATGATGGCCATCAGAAAGGAGGTATGACCTATGCAAAAATACAAACCGGATGACACCCAATCACCTATTCTGCCGCCATATCCCAGAAGGCTTGCTATCATCCATAGGGTGAAAATGACCAGCAAAACCCCCAAGAATTCATGCCAGTGTTCTCTGTTTAGACGACCAAAAAGTCCCATTTGGAGATCACCCAGTATTGTTTTTGTATTTTTAGCTAATAACGGTTTTTATTAAATAACCGGCCGCGCTTAATACAGCCATTATCCAGCAGTAATAAGCAAATTTAGAGAAAATGCCGGTTTTGAGGGTCTTAAGAAGTAATTTTATAGACACAAACCCCACGATAAAAGCCACAACAGTACCGGATATAATAGCAGTGATGGATATTTGTATGTTGTTTATATCTCTGAGTTCCAGTAAAGTCGCACCTATTATGGCGGGTATAGACAGTAGCAGAGAATATCGAGCCGCTTCTTCTCTATTGATCCCGCGTATTACAGCCGCAGATATAGTTGAGCCAGACCGGGATATTCCTGGAAGTGTAGCTAATCCCTGAACTGCACCAATTATTAGGGCTGATAAAAAATTCAGTCTTTCCGCAGAGGCATTTATATTGCGAAATCTGCCAGAGTACCAGAGGATAAAACCTGTTACCACCAGCATTAACGAAACAAACAAAGGTGAAACAAAAAGCTTTTCCACAAAAAGACTGAAGATCAATGCCACTATTACAGTAGGTATTGACCCAAGTATTATGAGCAGCGCAAGCTTTCTGCCTGTTTTTTTAGTTATACCATATAGAGATTGTGGATCCTTCTTTGGTTCACGTCCAAAGACAGCCATTATGATATGACCAATATCTCTGGCATATACTACTATAATAGCCCCTAGAGTTCCCACATGCAGCATTACGTCAAAGAACAACTGCGGTTCTTCTATACCAAAAAAGAATTGGGCCAGGGCCAGATGTCCCGAACTGCTGATGGGAAGAAACTCAGTTAAACCCTGTATAATACCTAGAAGGACAACTTTCCAGATTGTCAATAATATATCCTTTTAAACGCCTGTATGACCAAACCCGCCCGAACCCCGCTGGGTATCATCCAGATCATCTGTTTTCATAAGTCTGACTTTTATAACCTGAGCAATGATCATCTGAGCGATACGATCCCCCCGATTTATTGTGAATGGTTTATCACCAAAGTTAAACATTATAACCTTGATCTCACCTCGGTAATCCGAATCAATTGTTCCGGGAGAATTCAACAGCCCAATACCGTTTCTGGCAGCCAAACCGCTCCTGGGCCTGATCTGGGCTTCATAACCATCCGGCACAGCTATCTTTATACCCAGAGGGATAATATCAAAATTCTTTGGCTGGATGGTTACAGGTTCGGTTACAGCGGCATACAAATCCATGCCCGACGCGCCTGAACTCATATATCGGGGAAGAGGGATATCATAATTGTCATCAAGTCGGTGGATTTTAATTTCTATCATAACTACACTACAATATTAACAAGCTTTTTAGGCACGACAATAACACGCCTTATTTCCTTGTCGGATGTCAATTTCTTTATACGTTCATCAGCCAGAGCAGCTTCTTCTAACTGCTCTTTGGTTGAACCACTTGGAACATTGATCCTGCTTCGGACTTTGCCGTTTATCTGGACGACTATGAGAATTTCATCCTGTTTCAGGGCTGATTCATCCCACTCAGGCCATTTAATGTTTAAAATTCCCTTTTCATGGTCCGTCATCTCCCAAAGTTCTTCGCATATATGCGGTGCAAAGGGAGACAGGACAATAACGAGGATTTCAAGACATTCCTTTAAAACCGCCTTGTAGGGGTCGTCCTTAGGCTCATTTATAGAGTAAAGGAAGTTTACCAGTTCCATTATGGCACTAATGGCTGTATTAAAGTGCATCCTTTCGCCAATATCCACAGTTACTCGCTTCAGGGTTGTGTGAGTTATTCGTCGGAGTTCCTTAGCATCATCTGAAATATTTTTAGCGTCATAGTAATCAGGTGCTGACTGAATTGCAGGCATAAATTTGCCCACTATTCTCCACACCCGGTTAAGGAATCGGAACGCGCCGTCAATGCCCTCTTCGCTCCATTCAAGCTCTTTTTCCGGTGGCGCGGCAAACAGCATGAATACTCTTGTGGTGTCAGCACCGTATTTCTGGATCATTTCGGTGGGATCAACGATGTTACCTTTTGACTTAGACATAACGCTGCCATCAAGAAGTACCATACCCTGGGTCAGCAGATTCAAAAAAGGTTCGTCTATATCCACCAATCCCATATCCCGCATAACTTTAGTGAAAAATCGTGAGTAAAGCAGGTGCATTACCGCATGTTCCACACCGCCAATGTATTGATCCACCGGCATCCAGTAGTTGGCGTTATATTTTGAAAAAGGCAGGGAATCGTTCTTAGCGTCGGTGTAGCGGAGAAAATACCAGGACGAATCCACAAAGGTGTCCATAGTATCCGTCTCCCGACGGGCAGTGCCTCCGCATTTCGGACATTGGGTTGTTATAAACTGCTCATAGGATGCCAGAGCCGATATGCTGTCGTCAAGAATCTCTGCATCCTCAGGCAGAATAACCGGCAGTTCCGAATCAGGAACAGGCTGGATGCCACAGTCATCACAGTATACAACAGGTATAGGATTACCCCAGTAACGCTGCCTGGATATGCACCAGTCACGAAGTCGGTAGTTTACAGTTCTTTTACCGATTTTCTTTTCTTCCATGTAATCGGCAACTTTTTCTTTACCTTCGTTGCTGTCCAGTCCGTTAAATTGTCCTGAATTTACCATTATCCCCGGTTCTATGTAGGCTTCCGTCATGGTTTCAGAATCCAGTTTACCATCCGGGGGCTGGATAACAATTCTTACAGGAAGCTTGTATTTTCTTGCAAATTCCAGGTCTCGCTGGTCGTGAGCCGGAACAGCCATAACTGCTCCGGTTCCATATTCCATTAACACATAATCAGCAATCCAGATAGGTATCTTTTCGTCTGTCATGGGATTAATGGCATAAGCTCCGGTGAATATCCCTCGCTTTTCCACGTCTGACGCTTCCCGAGTTATTTTGTCCTGCTTTGAAACCTCCGCGACGAATTCCCTTACATCCGACTCATACTCTGTTCCTTCGATTAATTCATCCACCAGAGGATGCTCAGGTGCTAAAACCATGTACGTTGCTCCAAAGATAGTATCCTGCCGGGTGGTGAAAACGGTTATTTTATCATCAGAATCCGCCATGGGGAAATCTATCTGCACGCCGTAGCTTTTGCCGATCCAGTTGCGCTGCATTGCCACTACATGCTCAGGCCATCCCTGTAGTCTGTCAAGATATTCTAGCAGTTCCTCAGCATAGTCGGTGATTTTGAAAAACCACTGATCCAGGGATTTCTGAGTAACCTCGCCGCCGCATCGCCAGCAGGAGCCGCCTTCCACCTGTTCATTGGCCAAAACGGTTATACACGAATCGCACCAGTTAGCAGTGGCCATTTTCCGATAAGCAAGCCCGCGCTCGTAGAATCTCAGGAACAGCCATTGTCCCCATTTATAATAATCCGGTGAACATGCAGAGACTTCCCGTTCCCAGTCATAACCAAGACCCATTCTCATCAACTGGGCTTTCATATTTTCTATGTTCTGGACAGTCCATTTAGCCGGATGTATTTTATTTTTAATAGCTGCATTTTCAGCCGGAAGGCCGAAGGAATCCCATCCCATAGGATGTATGACGCTCATGTCCTGCATCATCTTAAACCTTGCCACAACATCACCAATGGAATAATTCCGCACATGCCCCATGTGGATATTTCCTGAAGGATATGGGAACATTTCCAGCAAGTAGCATTTATCTTTCTTTGTATCTTCAACAGCTTTGAATTGCTGTGTTTCTTTCCAGTATTTTTGCCATTTTAATTCAATATGGCCAAAAGGATAGTTATTATCTGACATATTATAATCCTCCTTACTGCCATATTATACTTAAATGACAGTCAAAATGCAAGATAAAAGCAGCTTAACAAAATTATCAAAAAAGACCGATAATATTTGGTTCTTCCGATTTGAGTGTGGCAATAAGAAAACATTTTCTAATTAAGAAAAAATCTCATTTTTTTGCCATTCCTGCTTTCGCAGGAATGACAGGCTGGGGAATTTTCAAATTATTACCACACTAAACCCGGAAGAACCTAATATCTTTCTTTAATTTGTTTGTAAAACCTTAATTTTTGTTGACACAAAATCTACTGATTGTTAAAATAGATAACAAATAAAAAAGCCCGTAGTATTTTTAATTAAAAGGAGGAAAAGGAAGTGGATCGTGCGACAAAAATATCAATAATCGGTGCAGGCAATGTTGGTTCAACTTTCGCATATGCGCTTATGCTAAATGGTCTTGCTTCAGAGATTGTTCTGGTTGATATTGACAAGGAAAAAGCCGCTGGAGAGATGATGGACTTGAACCATGCCTTATCGTTTTCCCGTCCTGTAGAAATACATTCGGGAGATTACGAAGATTGCCAGGACTCTGATGTTATTGTGATAACGGCAGGAGCTGCTCAGAAATCCGGTGAAACAAGATTACAGCTTGTTGAAAAGAATGTTGATATATTCAGGAAAATGATACCGGAAATAAATAAAAATGCTCCAAATGCCCTAATAATCGTTGTTTCTAATCCTGTGGATATTCTAACCTATGTAACCTGGAAGCTTTCAGATTTACCGAAGGAAAGAGTTATAGGCTCTGGTACTATACTTGATACGTCACGTTTTCGTTACGAATTGGCTAATAAATTCGGCATTGATCCCCGAAATATTCATGCATATATTATCGGCGAACATGGGGACAGCGAAGTGCCGGTATGGAGTCTGGCCAACGTGGCAGGTGTTCGTTTTAAAGAATACTGTCCTTTGTGTGGGATAGAATATGATCAGGAGGAAATGGACAAACTATTCAAAAAAACAAAAACCGCCGCATATAAAATAATTGATGCAAAAGGTTCTACATATTATGCTATAGCGTCTGGAACTGTAAGGATTGTGGAAAGTATAATACGCAACGAAAACGCAATACTGACGGTTTCAACTTTGGTGAATGATTATTATGATGTGGATGACATTTGTATAAGCGTCCCAGCTGTTGTTAATAGAAATGGTATCAAGGAATTGATAGGATTAATATTGGATGATAGTGAAGCCGATGCCTTCCGCAAATCAGCAAATATATTAAAAGATATTGCCGGATCGCTGGATCTATGAAAGTTATTTTCTGTAATTGATTCTTCTTTGGATCTATTTATAAGGCTGTATTCATGAGATTTTTACGTTTGCTTGTTCCTATTACGTTTTTTATTATATGCGTTGTATTTCTCGTTATGCTGACCCCTAAGTTTGGTCTACATACCTTCAAAGACGACTTTAACAACAGCATCAAACCAAACTGGTTGCCTAAAACTCCTGAAAAATGGAAACTTACCAGAGATGGTAAAAAGATTTTTTACCAGTTAAAAGAACCAGGAGGTCCTGTAGAAGGCATAAGTCGACCTTCTGAGTATTCTCTAGTTGGAAACCTGGTATACAACGATTTTACAATGGAATGCAAGGTAAGGTGTGACGCCCATGAAAATCTCAGATACCGGGATGCTGTGTTTATATTTGGATTTCAGGATGATAAGCATTTTTATTATGTCCATCTATCCAATATAAGCGATGATTTGCATAACGCTATTATGCTGGTAAATGGTGAATACAGAAAAAAATTAAATGAAGAAAATCCAGAACCAACACTTACCGACAGGGATTTTCATAAAGTCAAGATAAAACGTAAATCGTCAACAGGAAATACCGAAGTCTACTTTGATGGAAAAATGATAATGCAAATGCAGGATAAAACCTTTATTTCCGGAAAAGTGGGCATCGGTTCCTTTGACGATACAGCTAGCTTTGATGACTTCAAAGTAATAGGAAAGCTGGTTGATGATAAAAGCGAAAAAGAAGAGCAAAATTAACAATAATCATGGAAAAATTGAGTTATTGAATTTTGAGTTAAGTTAAACCATAGGTTTTCATCCTAATTTGATTCTTCTGGGCAAATATAATTCCTTAAAAACTAAATATTTAGCGAATTATCTCCATTTTACGGGTATCCGCAAATCCATCTGCCTGAATAGTATAAAAATAAGTTCCCGATGCTACAGTTTCACCTTTATTATTACGACCATCCCAGTATACAGCTTTAGATTTATCAGTATAAAGTCCTGCATCCTGCCACTTTAAGTCAAATATACGTATCAACCGACCAGCCACATCGTGAATCTGGATTTTTACATAAGCAGGATTTGTGAGGCTGTAAGGAATCCATGTTTCTGGGTTAAAGGGATTTGGATAATTCGGGAAAAGCCGATTTGTTTTTACCTGTCCCCAGTATACTTTCCGCTTTTCGTTTGGATTTACTGCCTCTGTTGTGTCCGTATAGGATATGCGATATATCGTTCCTGATAAGTCATCAGAAACGAGAAGTGATCCATCCGGCATAACCTCCACATCCACAGGACGCCCCCAGGCATTTTCACCTTGAAGCCAACCCTCTGCAAATACCTCGTAGGAAACAGCCTCGTTGCCCTCAAGACGTACCAGGGATACCCGGTATCCTATAGGTATTGTTCGGTTCCACGAACCATGTTCTGCGATAAATATCTGGTTGTGGTATTCCTCCGGGAACATAGAGCCTGTGTAAAATCTCATACCCAAAGCGGCGACATGAGGTCCTAGTTTCATGGCCGGCGGAGTAAATTCGTTGCAATTCCGTTCATCACCAAAATCCGGATCGGGTATATCTCCTCCATGACAGTAAGGAAATCCAAAATTCATATCCGGTTCTGGTGCGTAATTAAGCTCATCGGGAGGTATATCGTCACCAAGCCAGTCCCGGCCGTTATCTGTAAACCAAAGTTCATCGGTTTCCGGATGCCAGTCAAAACCCACAGTATTGCGTATACCACTGGCGTAAATCTCCAGTTCTGTGCCATCAGGATTCATGCGCATTATTGTGGAATAACGTTCGTCCTCACGCTTACAAACGTTGCACGGCGCGCCCACCGGCACATACAGCTTTCCATCAGGCCCAAACCGTATGAATTTCCAGCCATGACTTCTGTCCGAGGGAAATCCATCATTTACTACAACAGGTTCCGGTGGATTTTGTAAATTTTCCTCAATATTATCATAACGCAGTACCCGATTTATCTGTCCCACATATAGGTTACCATCCCGCAAAGCTATTCCATTGGGCGTATCCAGACCGTTTATTACAGTTATTACTTCATCGGCTACATAATCTTTGTCATGATCTAAAACGGCATAAATATTGGTTAGACTTCGGGTGCTTACGAATAAAACCCCGTTGGAACTAAGGGCCATAGACCGGGCATTGGGAACATTGTCGGTATAGACTTGAATTTGAAATCCCGGAGGTAGTTGTATTTTATCCAACTGCTGTGCATAAGTCAAAGGTGTTAATATTGCAATTAAGATAAAGGTAATGAATACAGTGGTAGGTATATATATTTTAATATTATTCTTTGTTCGTCGCCTCATCAGGAACACCATCCTTTTATATGTCTTTCTTTTTATATAAGATTTTACGTCAATTATCTTATCCTCCTGAAAATATAAACAGTTGCAGTTTTTGTATAACCAACTCCTCGTTTTATATTCTGTAAATATTCTTTTGTAACGGTGATGTCTTTCTTGGGAACAAAATATCTATCCAGGTTCTTCCCACTAATTGAAAACCTTTTATTACGATGATTGGCAACGGCTATGAATTCATAATCTCCATCAATCGAGGCCATACCTGCGTCTCCATGACTGTTATTGGCAACCAGTAAACCATCAATTTTAAGATATTTTTTGCAGGCTTGAGAAATAAATCCGGCATACAGGGAGATTAGAAGATCAAAGTTGCATTCTTTTTCACCGAAGTTTTCAGTGTAATCTGCATTATGAAAAACAACCTTCGCTTCCTGCGGATATTTCTTTTTTTTGCTTATAAACTCGTAAACGACCTGATCCTTAAAAAAAGTATCGGCTTTCTTATACGAATCCACATACACAATATGGGGAAACACAAAGGACGGTGTAATATGCACAAAAGATCCTGGATATAGAACCTTCTCTATCTCATATTCTTGATTAAGCTTGACGAACAAATCAAGGTATTCGTAGTCTCTATCTATATAGTATTTCTTATAAAGCTCCATATTACCTCTACGTTTTTATGCTTTCTTCATATGGAATTCCGTCTTTATCCCATCCCCTTGCTTTGTAGTATTCATTTAGCATTTTAAGGAAGTTATCTTTACCTATCTTAACCCCCTTGGAACGACCACCTGTTAGGGCATCTTCCAGTATACGGTTAGGTAGCATATCGTCTTTGCTGGTTATGCCTTCCCTGGTGATTAAAGCCCTTTCCAGGTTGTAAATTCTGGCTCCGAATTCAGCTATATCATCTTCTGTCCATTCGTGATCTGTGGTTGCATTAACAAGCCTGACCACCCATTCCTTTGTAATGGCTCTACCTGCGAATATGCAGACTATAAGAGAATCAAGGACTGCACGTAAATCCTGAATATCTTTCACCAGTTCGGCTTTACCTTGGGTGGAAATCGGGTCGTAATCCTTAAATTCTGCACCCACCGTCCATAATTTCAGGTGGCAAGCCCCGCGGCAGGCTGTGGCGTAGGTCAAAGCCATCCCCCAGACACCTCTGGGATCATAAGCCGGCAGTTCCAACCCTTTAACATGAAGGGCAAAATCACTGCTGTTGCCGCCGATCTCTTTTGAGGCATTCCTTACACCATCGGCCAGAAGGTTACCAAGCCAACCTTCCCGATTGCCAATTTTATCTATAAGTTTAAGTATGTTTTCGGAATTCCCCCAGGCAAGTTGCAGGCCATCCAGCTTATTCTTATCCAGAAGACCTCGTTGATTACATTCCATAGCAAAAGCCATAGCGCTGCCGGTGGATATAGTGTCTATACCGTATTCATTACATGCTTTGTTGGCTGCCAGTATGTGTTCATATTCCATACTACCCACATTCGTTCCCAGTGACCAGGCTGATTCAAACTCCGGCCCTTTGGATGATTCACCTGCCCATCTCCCTCGCTTTGGTATAACTACATGACCAGATTTTATAGGACACGAAATACAGTTGGCAAAAGCCGATTCTCTGCCTTTTTCTACATATTTTTCATAGGTTTCAGCATCCAGCTTGCCTTCCACATCTTCCATTGTGCGAATTTCCTGGTGATTTTTTGCCGGGAAAATACCGAACCCAGCCGAAGTATCCAGCCAGATAATCGATCCGGCTCTGGGAAGCTGATCCCCTGTGACAGGATTTTCTTTCATGTCTTTAAGCAGTTCATTCATCAATTCCTTGAGATTATTAGCATCTTTGACCTGAAAAGAATTTTCTTTGGGCGGATTCATAACGGCTATGGCCTTTAGCTTTTTACTACCAAAAACAGCACCAAGACCGCCTCTTCCTGCACATCTTGAGCCATCATAAACGCCGGAAAATTTAACCGGATCAGGCAAATCCGCCGCCGATCCGGTGCAGACTACGGCATTTGCACCAGTAACGTGTCTTAATGTATTTTGAGCTTCAGAAACCATCTTTCCCCAGACAAAAGAAGCATCCCGGAGTTCCACATTATCACCGTCAATAATGAGATATTTTGGTTCATCTGATGCGCCTTTAATTATCAGACCGTCATATCCTAATCGCTTAAGCCTATCCCCCAATCTGCCCCCGCTGTTACTGCAAAGGTATATACCCGTTAGTGGGCTTTTGCTTGTCCATTCGTATTTCTGGCAGGCGTAAATTCCTGTTCCGGTAAAGGGCCCAGTCATGGCAATTATTACATTATCCGGAGAAAGGGGATCCACTGCCGGTTCCAATAGATCGTAGAGATATCTAGCTCCTAAACCTCTACCACCTATATATTCCCTGGCGTAGTCTTCATTTAAATCCTGTTTTTCTATGTGTCCTGTGGTCATATCAATTACTAATATCTTACCGTTATAAGAGTTAAGCATTAATAAGGGCCTCCGTCTATGAAAATAATTATGATGATTTACCGGTTCTACAAGCAGTTCCCGAACTTCCACCGTATATAATTAAAGCACCCAATACAAATCCGATGTTATACCACAATCCTGAGTTATGGACTTCGTATATACCCACAGATGACTTGAATATAGATATAATGAGGGTGAGTAAAACTATCATACCATGCCACAAACCCAGCCAGAATCCCGCTGGTTTTTCCGCATCATCCATAGGCGTGTCCTCCATCGGGTTGGATTTGGCGGCGCATCCGGATAATACCAGTATACATAATATAAACACAAGAATATACTTTATCATTTCCTCGTCTCCTTTTTTAGCCTATAGAAACTTGAATAAAAACTTGTGGTTTTACAAAATCTTAACTACTTATTGAAAGTTCTATAGATATATGAATTTCCCTGTTTCCACAGAACGATGACCGGCTTCCACAACTTCCAGATCAGCCCTGGCATCCAAACCTGTTACTTTAAATTTTTCGCCGCTTCTCATACATTCCACAAAATGTTCCATCTCTGCCGGGATCGTATAATCCTCAAGCATTGTATCGAACAATCGCACAGGTTTACCTTTATCGTTATAACGCTCGTTAATAAAGCTTTGAACATAAAACCCATCGCCTGTGTCATACATATTACCTTCTGAACCGTATACAGCTAACCAGGGCCAGTTCATAGCCGTTCGAGTAGCCCAGCTAACCGTCAATTGTCCGGTAACCCCGTTCTGGAATTTCAGCAGAAGCGATGCCGTATCTTCGCCCTCCATACTGTGAATAGTTTGGTGGTTAAATGTAGCTGATACGGATTCAACCTTTCCGCCCAGCATCCTGAGGTAGTTAATAAAGTGTATACCCCGATCAATTAAAACACCGCCGCCCATTTTATCTTTTACGGCTCTCCACTCTGGTGGTGTATGATATTGCAAGGAATTTGCCTGTATAAGAAATGGAACACCAATGACTCCCTGATCTATTAATTCTCTGGACTTAACGGCAGATGGATAAAAATGCCAGCATTCCGCAACAAATAGACGTACACCAGAATCACCAACAGCTTTAAGTATTTGGTCAGCCTCCCTCAATGTTCTGGCTATGGGCTTTTCCAACAGGATATGCTTCCCAGCCCGAGCGGCAGCAATAGTTACTGGCACATGGAAATCGTGAGGAACACAGATGTCAACTACATCAACTTTTTCGCTGGATAAGACTTCCTGATATGTATCAAAGATACCTGCACCGGAATACTGCTGGCACATACTTTCTGCTTTTTCTAAATCCACATCATACATATAAAGCTGAATGGTATCGTCTTTTGCTAATACAGTGTTGCAATGAGCATGAGCAATACCACCGCAGCCAATTATTGCTACTCCCATATTTTCATACATAGTAAATACTCCAGATAAATAATAAAAATTACTTATAAATAACAATCGGCTTAATTATACCTCTTAAAATACGGGAAATCAACACAGCTATGAAATCCAAGCATAAAATTTATCTGTAAAAACTTTAGCTTTTCCGGTTTGAGTATGGTAATAATTTGAAAATTCTCTCAGCCTGTCATTCCTGCTTTCTCAGGAATGACAGCATATAGGAACTTCTTATCTTTAACACACTGAACCCGGAAGAACCAAACTTTATTTGTTACCCCGTTCTTCGCAATAACACAGGGACATAAATTTTATGCTTGGTTATGAAATTTTAAGTTTGACAATTGACTGGAAACCTGATAACTTTACCTTGATTCCAATGTTTTCATTAACGCTGCAAAATCGGACTGATGTAATTTTATGCTGTAAACTTCGAATGCTGTATAATCGTTTAGAGTTCAGTGTTAGACATATAGATTAGGATTTCTGCCAGTTTATGATTGAAGAAGAAAATGACGAAGTTCTGGTAAATCGGGTTAAGGAGGGAGATTTATCTGCCTTTGACACCTTGATGAAAAAATACAGCAAATCCATATATTACCTTGCTCTCAGGATGACCAAGAGCCATGAGGATGCAGAGGATATTTCCCAGGAAGTTTTTGCTAAAGTATTTAAAGCCTTACCAACCTGGAAACCCAGAGCCAGTTTTTATACATGGCTGCGCACTATAGCTGTAAATTTATGTATAGATTATCATAGAACGAAAGTCCGGCATAAAACCCAGCTAATTGAAAATAAAGACGGAGTAGCCGTAGTGGATATTACATCGGATCCTGCTGATAGTCCGCTGCGTTCTACAGAGGCAGAGGAGTTAAAACAGAAAATACTTAAAGCTGCGGAAAAATTATCATCCCGACAGCGTGAGGCATTTATGCTGGTTACTTACGGTGGGCTTTCATTAAAAGAGGCTTCGGAAATAATGGGCTGTGCTGTCGGTACTATAAAAGCCCATCTCAACAGAGCCACCGCAAAGATGAGAGATTTCTTGAAAGATGTAGTTGATGAATGGAATATCGAAGTTAAGGATGATTGAAAATGTTATCGAGGTGTATTTTATATGAAAGAATGTGATAAAATTAAAGAACTGTTCGGAGCTTATCTGCATAACGAAGCAACGCCGTCTGAGCGTATGTTTGTTGAAGATCATGTAAAAAAATGCGGAGAATGTGCTGAAGATTTAAAAAGACGTAAAATAATTGTGGATCAACTGCGATATAATACAGAGATTGATCAGGAACCTCAATCCCCCAAATCTGATTTTGCAATTAACGTATACAAACGTATAGCTTCGGATGCTATGAAACGGCGTACCCGTCAGGTTTTTGTAAGAAAATTTATTATGCAGCCAGCTTTAGCTGCTATTGTTCTGACTATTACTTTGACTATAGGATACCGGGAATTTTATGTTGGTGAAAAACCTGAAGACGGAATGGAGACTTTTACAGCAAAAACAGAGCAAACAGATAAAAAACAACTTAGGGCATCCCTTTATGTCGAGGAATTTTTTAAGAGGCAGGGAACATTGTCAGATTCTGAGATAAGTGATGATACAATTCTGGCATCCATGGGCACATCAAAAGAAATATCTTCTTATAAAACAATGGTAAATCCCAGTACCCTTTACGACTCCCAGCGACTGCTGGAAGAGGCTGATTTTATTAATTATTCTCTACGGGATCAAAGACGGGCTTTCTCAAAATACCAGTGGCTGGTAGATAATTATCCCGATACAGATGCGGCAGCAAAAGCCAGAAATCGTATAAAATCTATTATGTCTAACAGGGATGAAAGTCGTTTTCAAAATGCAAACCTTGTAGTAGATGTTGATGGAGGAATTTAACGTCCTTAACTTCAATCATCGCCTCTAAAAAGTACATTATGGAGGGATGAAATTGTGTGAATATAATATGATTACATTTCGTAAAAGCTTCAATTATTTATTCCTTATAACCTTTATTTTTATTTCGCTGAACTCCTCAGCTATGAAGCCAGAGGAACTTGGTGAGCCATTATCCGTTATAACCCCCCTTATAGATGCCAGAAATTATGATAAAGCTTTGGACAAACTACAATCTTATGCCGATTCAGATTCGGACACTGAACATCTGGCGGAAATCTATTACCTCATAGGCTTTATAAATCACGAATACACCCATGATTACAAACAAGCCCTCTTTGCATACCAAAAAGTTGTATCCCTCCGTAAGAAATCTCGGACTACAGCATCATTAGAGCCTTATCTGGCTCTGAGCCGTATGTCCATTGCTGGTATACATCGCCGTACAGGTGAATACCAGGATTCCATAGATATTTATAGTGAGATTATATCCGATTACCCCGATACCGAATATGCCAGGGTAGCATCAAGAAATATAAAGGGAATTGAGGACGCTCAGGACGAGATTAAAGCCAAACGCGAAATTATTAAAAGATATCCTGCGACTGAATTTGCGGTAGAAGCTCAGTTTGAGATAGCTGAACTTTATCTTTCAGCCCAAAGTCTTAACAACCCCCAAAGAGCTATACAGGAATATCAAAAAGTGGTGGAGATGTATTCCAACAGCCGAAGAGCTTCTGAATCCCTGCTGAAAATTGGTAACATTTATCGCATGATTCTCCATGAACCCCAGAAAGCTATAAATTCTTATCAACATCTTCTTAATACAAAAGCTTCATCAGGAAACCTTGAAGCCGAAGCCTTGTTTAGAATCGGCAGAACTTACTACAGCGAACTCCAGGAATATAAAAAATCTCAGGAAGCCTTTAGTAAATTTCTTAATGAATACAGGACATACTGGAAATATCCGGCTGCGGTATACTGGACAGGTATGTGTTACGAACAAATGGGGGATTATAATGAATCGGTAAAAGCCCTGCGCATGTTTGTTGCTATTTATCCCGATATAGAACCTGAATGGTTGGCAGATATTGGCCGGCTTGGGGAAAGAAATGTAAAAGACAGGATTATAGAGAAAATAGCCGAAATGGAAGAATCTGCACCTAGAATGTTATGGAAGAGGGCAGAGGATTTCCAGAAAAATGGAGACTATAACCAGGCCCTGGTAGAATTGCAGAAATTGATATGGGATTATCCTGAGAGTGAATTTGCTGTTAAAGCAAAAGATATGATGGAAAATCTTGTATATCTGGCGGAAATTCAGACTTACCGGGAAAAAGTTAAAAACGGTGGGATCGAAGCTCCTGCATCTCAATTCAGGATCGGCGAGATATACGAAATGGAACTGGGAGATCAGGTAACAGCACTCAAAGAATATAATAAAGTTGCTTCTGATTATCCCGATACTTACTGGGCAGCCGATGCACTTTATAGAACAGGTGTTATATACTCCGGCTTAAGTGTTACAGAAACTAATTCCACAGCAAATGCAAAAGTAAGAAAAATAAGACCTAACTATCGCAAAGCTTTAGAAAGCTTTAATCGTCTGATACAGGAATATTCATATACCTATGCAGCAGCTAAGGCATCTTTTCATGCGGGTGAGTTATACAGACTTCGTTTTAAAGATTACAACCATGCCCTAAAATTTTATAAGGCTGTATTAAATAATTATCCCAGACGCAGTATGTATGTAGGAGAGGGTTACAAAGACAGTCTTGCTGATGAAGCCCATTTCAGGATAGGTAAACTATACTATGAAAATCTAAATGAATATGACAAAGCCCTGGACACATTCAAAAGTTTTCTAAGGGATTTTCCAAATTCATGCAGACGAGCGGCTGCTTATTCCTTTGTAGCTTCTATACAAGAAAAGAAAAAAGACCGAGCAGCGGCTGTAAATTCCCTGGAACAGATTCTGGACATGATCGTAGAAAGCGATGTTCAAAATTCATTTTTTGTTAGAGAAGCCATATATGAGGTGAATTCCTCCCCCGGTTCAAATGTCGTAGATTTGCAACTGGACATGATAAAACACCTCAGACGCAAGATCTCCCATCTTCAGGAGTAGTTAATGATAAAAAACAAAGTTATTTTTTTGGTTGTCATAATCTGTATTTTCTCATCTTACGGTTGTCGGGAAAGAGAAGAATCTCCCACCGGCCCCGGTTCAACATCCGAAGCTGATAAGGCTTTGAAAGAAGCAGAATTAATGCTAAAGGAAGCCGGACTTGATATTTCCTTTGAAGAGCCTGGTGAACTGTTAGAACCAGAGGACATGATTCCAGATCTGAAAGATCTGGAAGACCCGGAAAAAAAGGAAAAGATAGAAGAAGCCATAGGTTTGCTTAACACAGCCCTCAATGAACTGGATGCAGAACGTGATGCTTCTATCAGCGATCAAGCCCTGCTTCATCTCTATCTGGGTTTTTTGTATATGTTCGATGCCATGTCCAGGCTTCTTATCTCCGATGATCCAGCGGAAACCTTTATTCTGGAATTTGAACCGGGAGAAACTCAGGAGCCCTGGTATAGCTTTGAAATTTCTCAGAAGGTGCAGAACGATCTGGCGTCAATGGCAGATCCTATTGAGTATCCCCTGGCCTTTACTGTGAAAGAGCGACAAGCTATTATTGATGCAATGGACCTGATTGACGATGCCATTGTAAAGCCTTTATCGCCTGATATACTGCCCCAGTTCTCATCTGTTGACCGGCCTCCTTATTACAGATATGCTCTGTGGCACTTCAACAAAGCGGCGGCTTTATTTGGTCAATACAAACCTGAGATTATGGACGCAATGGACGAATTCAACCGGGAACTGGATAAATTCAGGAGAATATTCCAAGATAAATCCGAGATGTGGGGTTTTACCTATAACCTCCCACCATGGAGATAGGGGTGAAATTTGACTTTAAAAAAATCATCTTTATTGTTCTGCCTATTTTTGATTGTTTTCTTAGAAAATCAAGCTTTAAGTGAATATAATTACTATGATTCTGTGAGTATCGAATACAGAAGCGTAAGGGCTATGGGTATGGGTAATGCCTTCGGTGCAGTATCTGACGACGGTGATGCCTTTTACTACAACCCAGCAGGTATGGCGAACATAAGGGACATAAAAATTGACTTTCAGCCAATTAGGGTTATTCCCACCCGGGATCTTTTTAATAAATACAATGATCTGGAGCAGTTCATTGATGATATAGAAAAGCTAAATGAAAGCGACAATCCCCTGGAAGATCCCGCACTGGAAGATGAGCGAATTCGGGTTTCCCGTAACATAGAAGACCTTACCGATGATGAATTAGGTCTTGAAGCAGCCGTTCCTTTCCGCTTTATAATACCTTTTCATGTGGGTAATTACAGTCTGGCTTTAGGCGGAATGTCCCATGCCTGGTCTCAGGCCGACTTTCACGTAATCCGGCGAGGACTGGATTGGGATGACTTTGTTAAAGACCTGATGGATGATGAAATTTATTATGACATTGTGGGGGAAGCCTCTTATGGTGGCGCATTGGCCCTTGAAATCCCCCTTTATCCTCTTCCCCTGGAATTGTCGTTAGGCGCAGCGGCAAGACGCATACACCGATGGCAGATGACTGACAAGAATGATCCTATGGGCATCGAAGAGATAATAAATCCCGATGGTAAAGACGGAATACCGGGAACCGATGATGATTTTGAGGAAAAATATTTTGATCCCAACGATCCTCTGGAAAGCCTTATAGAATCAAAAGGATATGATTTAGACCTGGGAGCCATTGTAAATCTGGCTGATGTCATGAACCTGGGAGTCACAATTCATAACGCCGCAAGTAAAATCGGAGACGATGAGCTCAAGCGAAG
Source organism: Candidatus Poribacteria bacterium (assembly GCA_014730235.1). Taxonomy (GTDB): domain Bacteria; phylum Poribacteria; class DTPJ01; order DTPJ01; family WJIO01; genus WJIO01. The sequence continues at coordinate 7,659 of WJIO01000335.1, read as the reverse complement.
CCTGGAAGTTTCAGCGTCAACCAACATAGCCAAACTCACAACCCCTGATATTCCCATGCTGGATATAATTCTGGCCGGAGGACTGGACGTGGAGGAGGACATGTGGGAAGAGAGCGACTTTATAGAAATGTCCCGTCTGGGTGTGGAGGTATGCTGGGATTTTCCCATTCTTGAGCTTTCCGGTAGAATTGGTAGCTATCACGGATTCATGACTATGGGTGCTGGTCTGAAACTATTTTTCCTTGACTTCGATTATGCCTTTTACGGTGATGAGCGAACTGACTGGCACGCCTTTTGCCTTAATTTTGCTTTTTGATTATGATATTTATCCCACACCCTCAGAAAACCACAAATCATAAGCAAAACGCTGATCCCTTACAAATGGCATAGATGCATCCATAAGCAGAAAAGTCGCAAGCCTGCGGGATGTCTCAGGAATTTCCGGCAATTGAGTCCAGAGTTCTTCAAATATCTGTATAGAATTTTCCACAGGGCCGGGATGAAGTGCTATAACTGCTCCGTGAACCGTCTTTAATGTTAGATGTGCTCCCATCTGAGATGCCAATCGGGTTCTCTCCTGGAGTTTCATGGCAAAATCGCTGGGTTCTTCGGCTCTGAAAGAATCTCTGCTATCCCGACGATCTACGGGAAAAATCGGGGTATCGGCCAGAATAGCTGCCGCCTGGGACGGATCGTTGAGTTTTTTCATTGCCATACTCAGATCGTCAAAACGCTGGAATATATTACCAATAGTAGCTGGCAGACCCACAAGTCGGGCTGCGCTAACAAATACAGGATCAGGGATACCGATACGGGCGTTTTTGCCCATACCGCCGCCGCCAAACATCCCCGGAGCGCCGCCACCGCTTATCTCGGTAGATTCAGAAGATGAGTCGGAACCGCCGATTTTCATCCCTCGACCCAACTGCTCATCCGGTGCAGTAGCCCGGTTGTGTATACTTCGCATTAACATGCCATAGCGTTCCATTTTACTCTGGTAAAACTCTCTGAAATCCCCTTCGCTTTTGGGAAAATGCTCCACGCTACGAAGCAAATAAGCCGCGCTGGACAAAGCCCTTACCGGATGGCTGAAATGCCTTGACCACTGATCCCGGAACATATCCCATCCTATGCGAAAAGCAATGTATCTGTCCTCAATTTCGCCATCAAGAGCTCCATATATAACCGCATGCACCAGAAACCTGTCAAGGGATAACGGGTGAGTAGCTTCTATATTTGGCCCATAAATCAGGTTAAGAAGGCGTTTATCCCATTTCAGAAATTCTGTGTTGTCAAAATCCTTTACAGCGGAACAGAGAAGAGCCGCAAAACCCAGCACCCGGATATCAGGTGGAAAATCCTGAAATAACTTAATGATGGAATTAAAACGGTTTACAGCTTCTTTTGGATTGGTCTCTGGTTCTTTCTGAAAGAAATAGTCCATAATGTCTTTTTGAGCATCTGGACGTATACGGATATATTCATCACCACAGGGTCTGTATTCAAAAAAGGCATTATCAGACATCTCCGACATTGAAATTACTTTGCGAAGTTCTGCTTGTTGCTGATTAATTCGTTCGCTTAGCTTCCGAATTTCATCAACAGGATCGGGTTTTCTCAACATTATACGCCTGATATGGCTTATCATCTGCATCCCTGGCGACTCCCGGTATGCAGAATTAGCCACCTGCAACCTGGCATGACGCCGCTGCAACTGCTTCAAAAGCTTAATCTGTTGATATGTATCATTGGGTATCGTAAAAACGTATTCTTCAATAGATTCCCGGGGAATTTTACCGGAATACAGGAATTCTATTAGAGCATCATAAACGGCGTTGTTCAATATATTTTCCCTTGCTGAATTTTTTTGGCAATTAGCGATTAGAGGATAAAGTCAAAGGGAAGAAAGACTCATCCCTTTGACCTGACCTTTTTCAAACATCATATTTCATGGCTCTATATTTTACACCCGGAGGTGGAGCATTGCTGTCGCAAACTTCGTTCTGGACAGCCGGAAGCGGATGTCCTAAAACAGCTTCCAGACGATCTTTTTGCCTGGTAACCACATCAGGATGATGATTAATCACGTTGTTCCTTTCATCTGGATCAGAAGGCAGATGAAATAACTCAGGGTTCTTCTCCGGTTGGCCCACCTCAACGGTGTAATTCCACTCATCGTCCCGGACAGAAGCTCTTCCCAGGGCCGGGCCGTTACTCCATCCAGCCCATCCTGTGACAACGTGATCCCGCAAAGTATCAGTCTCACCAGTCACCAGGGGCCATACGTTCATACCGTCGCAGATATAATCGTGTCCCAGCAGATACATCATGGTAGGAACTATGTCATGGCTCTGGACAAAACCATTTATGTGTTTATCCTTAGGCCCATCAGGATGCTTTACATACCACATTATCCGGGTGTTAAACGGATGCAGTTTATTCGCTCCTTTGCCAAAACTGCCATGATCCATGATCTGCGTGCCGTGATCGCATGTCAGCATGACAATAGTGTCATCCCATAACTTAAGTTCATCAATCTTGTTGAGTAGATGACCAACCCATTTGTCCACAAAGGTTGCTTCACCGAAATACAAGGCTTTAATGCGCTCTTTTTCTTCATCAGCGGGTTGACCGTCTTCATAGGCTGCACCGGGCATTATGAAATCCTTGCCTGAGTAATCCGGGCAGTATTTATCCGCATAGGCTTTGGGAGGATCCCAAGGTTCATGAGGATCGAAGCTGTCTACCCACATGAAAAAGGGTTGGCAATCCTTCATATCCTCCAGGTATCTGGAAGCACTCTGGAAAACCCTGGCGCATAGATAATCGTCCTCCGATTTGCGATCCTGCATGTTTAGCAAATACTGGATAAGCGTTCCATGTCTACGCCAGTTTACCGGTTCCCGGACATGCTGTTTCAAATTTTCCTCTATCTGTTTACCATTCCCAGCACGAAGGTTATCCGACTCCTGCCCCCGTATAAAATCATAAGCTGCAAATCCCCGGACATAATTCATGGTGGACTTGAACATATGGTATGTGTCGGCCACAAGGCAGGTCATGTATCCACGACTCAACAACATTTCAGCAATTGTATCTTGCTCCGGTGGTATTTTGTGCCAGCCGGAAGCGTGGTGCCAGTGTCCGCGCCTGTCGAAGTTATATCGCCAGGGGAAGGATCGTCTCCCGGTAAACATGGCTCTGCGAATTTGAAGGGTTGGCTGGCCTTCGCCAAAAGCTCGATCAAAGCAAACGCTGTCTCTGGCCAGGGCGTCAAGGTTTGGCGTTTTCACAAAGCTCATTTTGCCATTATTGCCCACAATATCGGCTCGAAAGGTATCAAGACATATACATATTAAATTCATGGTATTTCTCTCACTGGTTCAGTTCCACTGGTTTACCTGTTCTGGATGATTTGTATATTGCGCAGAAGATTTCCACAGATTTTTTGCCTTCATATCCGTCCACTATAACAGGAGTGCCTTTGGTGACGGCTGAAACCATGTCCTCGATTATATTAGCCGGGCCTGGTTCAACTTCTATATCATCAAGGGACGCATCAGGGTTATCGGCTACGCTGTATAGCACCACTTTTGAATCCTTCCAAGACAATGTCCCCTTTGTTCCGGTAAATTCCAGCGCGCTACCCAGGTTAGGGTTACTGCATGTGGTTGTCTGGATAACCCCCCATGTTCCGCTGGCGAACTCCACCAGGGCTATACTGCAATCCTCTGTCTCTATGTCATGGGCGAAAGTGCCGCTTTTGCCGTATACTGTCTTTACAGGGCCCATGAACCATTGGAGTAAGTCCAGGAAATGCACACCCTGATTAGCGGCTGAACCACCTTCATACCTGCGCTTGCTTCGCCATGCTACCGGTGAACCGCCGTCATAGTATCCCTGATCCCTGAACCATTTCATCCGCAGGTCGGCCAGGATCATTCGCCCCATTGCACCGGATTGGATGGCTTTTCGGACCCGTTTGTTTGCTACGCCGTATCTTTCGCCAAAGTCTACAGCCAGGATAACTCCCGCTTCTTCGGCTGTCTTTATTAGCTCATCGCATTTTTCCACCAGTATGTCCATAGGTTTTGTAGTATACACATGCTTACCGGCTTTCGCTGCCATCATGGCAAAGTCAGCGTGCATCCCACTTGGTGTCATAACGCCCACCACGTCTATGTCATCCCTGTCCAGCATGTCCTCATAATTGGTAGTCCATTCGCATTTAAGCTGTTCTGACACCTTTTTGGCCTTATCCTCAAGGATATCGCACACACAGACCAGCTTCGCGCCCTCTGTATTTGCGGCGATATTGGCTCTATTCGCCCCCATACCAAGACCTACAATTCCAAATCTTACTAAATCAGACATTATTTACCTCCTGATTGATTTTAGCATATTTCGTTCCCAAAAAACGCCATCAACATATCCCTGGATGGCCGTTTCATCATCTGCCAAACGCAGTCTTTTAACTGCATAAAGGCAATATTCTTCGTCAATTTCTATCATAACAAATTTTCGGTTAAGCTTTTTAGCTACAACCCCCGTTGTTCCGGCACCGGCAAAGGGATCAAATACAATATTTTTTTCATTACTGCTGGCAAGGATAATTTTAGCCAGTAGTTTTTCTGGTTTTTGGGTGGGATGTGGTGTGTTTTCAGGCATGGACCAGAAGGGTATAGTTATATCCGTCCAGATGTTGGATGGATGAGTAAGCCTGAAATTCCCCTTTTGCGACTCGACCCAATCCTTGGGTTTTCCTTTTTTCCTGTAAGGTGCTATTACCTTCTTTTTTAGCTTTACCGATTCCACGTTAAAGACATAATCGTCGGACATGGTGCAGAACCATATATCTTCTGAGTTGTTTTTCCAGTTGGCCTTTGCACCTCGGCCCTTTTCCCTCTCAAAGGTGATCCGGTTTTTTATTTTAAAGTACTTTTCACAGACAAGATGTATAGCGGAAGACGATCGCCAATCTCCGCAGATATAGATCGATGCCGTCGGTTTTAAAAGACGAACTGTTTGAGAAATCCATGAATCCAGCCAATCCATGTATTTATCAACGGGCATTTCTCTGAAGGATCTGGTGTTAAAGACTTTGGTGAGGTTATAGGGTGGATCCACAAAAAGCAGGTCAACAAAGTTCGAGGGCAGAAGTTGAAGGGCTTTAAAAACATCCTGATTTATAATCTTGTTTGTTATATAATCAACTGATACAGGTTTGTTTAACTTCAATAAACGCTCTTTATATTTTTTGTCATCCTCTGATAGTGTCAGTGTTCTATTTCTCTTGGCTCTCATGAATTGTACCTTGTGTATTCAATGGGATCGTCAACGCCGGCTTCGCGAAAACCTCTTAAGCGCAGTAAACAGCTATCACATACACCACAGGCTTTGTTGGCATTTTTATAACACGACCATGTTAAATGAAGCGGGGCTTTTAAATCAATGCCCTTTAACACAATTTCGCTTTTTTTCATGTGGATCAGCGGCGTAATTATCTGGATTTTCGTCTCCGGCTTTGTTCCCATTTCCACCAGGTTGTTAAAGGCCTGGTAATATTCCTCCCGACAGTCGGGATATCCGGAACTATCTTCCTCTACTGCGCCGATGAATATTTTTCCCGCTCCTGATATCTCTGCCCATGAAACAGCAATAGACAACAGATGGGTATTTCTGAAAGGTACATAGGATGTGGGAATTCCCTGAGCCGGATTGATTTCATCCGGGGATGACTCAGATACAGCTATTCGTCCATCTGTCAGGCTTGATCCACCAATTTCCTTTAAATATGTTATGCTGGCTGTCAGGCGTTTTTCCACGCTGTAGTAATCGGCTATATCGTCAAAGGCTTTAAGCTCCCGTTGTTGGGTTCTCTGGCCATAGCTTACATGCAGAAAGGCCAGATCGTAGTACTGATGGGCAATGGCAGCCGTTACACAGCTATCCATGCCACCGCTTACCAGGACTATAGCCAATTCTCTATTAATTTTTGTCATAGGTATATTTTTCTATTTCCAGACCTGTCTCATAAAGGAGAACTCGCGGTAAATAACCATCATCGGGTCTCGGTCTTGTTGGGCCACCCCAGCGTTGTTTGGGATTTGTTTTCCACTGCCGACGTTCCCAAACAGGCGCCCGGAAGGGATCCCTGGTGCGGTTTATCCATTCCAGCAATTGCTGGTGTAAATTATCGCGTACCTCTGCATATTCCGGAGAATTGATGAGGTTTTTCATCTCTTCCGGATCGTTTTGCAGATCGTAAAGCTCATCGGTGTAATGCAGGTTGATCACCAGCTTGTGACGGCCGTCAAAGGCGCAGCGTATAGGCTGAAATCCTCCCCAACCATCGTGATCGATCTCGTATCGGTTGAATTCTATGAATATATTATCATTGGGCTGTTTATCGGGATCGCGGAATGTTTCCAGCATGCTTTTACCTTCCAGATAGTCCACACTATCCATGCCCATGAAATCAAGAATAGTTGGCACCACGTCTATATGGGATACAGGGTGGGAACAAACTGCCTTCTCCGGTGATGAACCAGGCCAGCGGACAATAAAAGGAACACGAGTGGTCTCGTCATACATGGCCGGGCCCTTGGAGTTCAAGCCATGAGATAACAGGGGAGTGCCATGATCAGAAGTGTAAATAACCAGGGCATCGGAAGCGTATTCATCAACGGCTTTCAACACCCGGCCTATCTGGTAGTCAACAAAGCTGTTGCAGCCGAAATACATGGCCCTTTTCAATGTCTTTTTGTCTTTGGGTAGATTGGCGGCTCTGGCCCATTCCTGCTGGTGTGCAGGCTTATCTTCCATAGTATCAGCTACATTTTTGCCCAATGGGTATTCGTAGTCCAGAAACATATCGCAGTAGGGAGGCGGACATGTAAAAGGCCCGTGAGGTTCATCGTATGAAACCACCAGAATAAAGTCATCGTCGCCGTATTTTGAAAGAAAATCTATAGCCCTGTTGGAACATTTATGACCGTAGGTAAAATCCTCTGCGATATTATGTTTATGTATCTTCTCCGGTGTGTTAAGTTCCCGGGACAGTTTGCGATCTTCCGGTGGCATCTCCTCAAGATAGCGGCGCATATCAAACCAGTATTCGTCTTTCCAACCGTCAGGACAAATACCACTGCCGAAGTAGTCCGTTCCGTCCAGATGCCATTTGCCAATGTAAGCCGTCTGTAATCCATTATCCCGAAGCCGCTGACCTACTGTTTTAATGTTAGCCCCTAAATCCATATCATTACCCCAACTGCCGTTGGTGTGAGGATATGTGCCGGTAAATATGGCAGAACGGGCAGGCCCACAGACAGGACACGCAGTATAGGCCCTGTCAAAGCGTATACCTTGTTCGGCTAAATTATCTATATTTGGCGTATTTAGCTCAGGTCTGCCATAACAACCGACGACGTTGGTTCCCTGGGTGTCTGTCATGATAAAAACTATTTTTCTGGAATTACTCAAAGTTATATACTCCTTATATAATCATTGTTATAATTAGAACATGATTTTGCATAGAGTCCTTCTTTGGAGTTGTTATTGGTGAGTATAATAAGGCTAATTCCTCAGTTATTTAAAATCAGGTCTTTTGAGTATCTGGGATATTACTATTCCCTGGGTTATATTTTTGGGTGTAAGTGG
>WJIO01000334.1 GCA_014730235.1 Candidatus Poribacteria bacterium | reverse complement strand
GGTCTATAAGCTGTGTTGTTGACACACAGGTAAAGCTGGAACCAATAGCCCCAGTTACAAAAAATAAAGGCTTTTCCACCTTCGGGCCCTTTGATTCCAGCGATGAACCGGATTTCGCGGAAGTATGGAACGCCAAAAGCGCAGAAGATCTGGAAAAACTATCCAAATATGCAAAAAAAGTTAAAATACAGGACGAATATTCCACTCAGATATTTGATCTGATAGCATCAGCAGAGGAAGTTCCCGGTCAACCTGTTATTGAGGATATGGATGCCTTATGTTCTGCTAATGAAGATGTTACCATAATACATCCATCGCCTGATGGTTCGGACATTGAACTGGTATTGGATTTTGGCAGGATGGGTGTGGGCTTTCTGGAATTTGAAATCGAAGGACAGTCAGATGTCATAATGGACTGGCTGGGTTTTGAATCCATACAGGAAGGTGAATACGATTACGCATGGGGTATGAATAACGTCATGCGCTACGTAACCCGATCCGGTTATCAAAAATTCCATTCCGTCATTCGCAGAGGCGGGAGATACTTCCTGCTGGCTATACGAAACCTGTCAGCGCCTATGAAGATACGGCAGGTAAAATCATTGCTTAATACATATCCGGTTATCCAGCGAGGGGAATTTATCTGTAACGATCACACACTGAACCAAGTGTGGGACATTGGAAGTTACACCACGAGGCTTTGCAGTGAGGATACCTTTGTAGATTGTCCTACCTATGAGCAAACCTTCTGGGTAGGCGATTCCCGGAACGAAGGGGCTGTAAACTACGCTGCCTTTGGTGAATATGCCCTTTCCCGCCACTGCCTGATACTGGCAGGACAGTCCTTGGAGCGATCTCCTGTGGTAGAATCCCAGGTTCCCAGCGCATGGGAGAATATACTCACAGCCTGGAGCTTGCTGTGGGCTTTGGCCTGCGAGGAATATTACCAGATGACGGGTGAGATGGAATTTGTCCGGGAGATATATCCATACATGGAAAAGCAAGCCCGGAACTTCGAAGATATGCTGGATACTGATAGACTTCTCAGCATCGAAGCATGGAACATGCTGGATTGGGCACCTATGGACACACCCGGCGCGGGTATTATTACGCACCAGAACGCATGGCTTGTGGAAGCATACCGACGCACAGCCAGAATGGCCCAATTGATAGGAAAAGACGACGATGCCAGACACTTCATGGAAGTGGCGGAAAAAGTAAAATCAGGCATTAATAAACATCTGTGGGACGATGAAAAACAGGCTTATATTGACTGTATAAGAGCAGACGGCACGCGCAGCCCTGTTGTAAGTCAACAGACCAACACGGTTATCTTTTTATGCGACTGTGCGACAGAGGAACGTAAGGAGATTATCAAGGGTTATATCGCCGATGCACCGGAGGGATTCGTGAAAGTGGGCAGCCCATTCATGATGTTCTTTACCTTTGAAGCACTGGCTAAAATGGGTAAATTCCAGGATATACTGGACATATCCAGGGATCGCTGGGGCTTCATGCTGGATCAGGACGCCACCACATGCTGGGAGACTTTCCCCGGCTTCTCCAGCGGAGGGCGCTGGACCCGAAGTCACTGCCACGCATGGAGTTCTGCGCCTACATACTTCCTCAGCACATACCAACTGGGGGTTATGCCTTTGGAACCGGGCTTTGCAAAAGCACTTATCGCTCCCATACCCGTTGATTTGCAATGGGCCAGAGGACGCATGCCCACACCTGAAGGCAACATAGCCGTTTCATGGAAAAAAGGTGATGAATTTGAAATGGAAGTTTGCCTGCCTGCGGAAGTATACGCAAGGATTGTGCTTCCTGTAAGTGTTAAGGAGTATCCAAACCTTGATGTGGAAACAAATGTAAAAGCCAAGAAAACGCGGGAAGATGATTGCTGGGTCGTTGAAGTTGATGCTGGTGCGTTTGTAAAGCTTGTCGCATCGACTTAATAAAGCAACAGCAGGATGGGTTGAGTTTGAAGAAATCCTATTTGTATTAACTTAAGAAAATTATCATTATTTAATCAGCATTTTAATTTTATATAAGTATACCTGTCGTTTCTGCAAATGCAGAAACGACAGGTATAAAAAGTTTTTCTTATTCTTTACTAAAATTAATCAAGAAGAAACGATTGTTTAATAACCTTCCGGCAAAAGAATTAAACCTGAATATCCACAGGCTTACCCTTTTGTGCGCTTTCAATAGCGCCAAAGACCATTGCAAGGCTTTTTATGTTATCGGTGCAAACAGTTTCAGGAACGCCGCCGGTTTTAACGCACTTTATAAATTCCTTAATAAGACCTTCATGACCACCGACTTTTTCTCCGGGATCATGCTGTGGAAGTTCCACATCTTTCCATTTGGAGAAGAACCCCCCTGTTTCTTCTACCTTCTGTGCCTTAAAATTCCCTGCACCATCCCATGTCACGCTTCCGTTTTCACCTATTACACGCCAGTCACATTCCCATGTGGTGTTTAAACCTTCAGCGCACCAGCTACCTCTATAGGTATATACAACTCCACCAGTCATCTCAAATATTGCTACAGCCGACGCGTCATGGTCATACCACGAACCAGACGGATTCCATTCTTTACAGTATACGGAAACAGGATCAGCACCGGTAATAAATCGAGCAGCGTCAAAGGTATGTATTGCCATGTCCAGTAACAATACATGTTCCATGTGATCCCGAAATCCGCCGAAATGCGCGCCGATGTAGAAATCGCAGTTTAAGGTGGTAATAGAACCAATATCACCGATTTCCAGGTAATTTCTCAGTCTTCGTATCCTGGGATCATATCGGCGGTTTTGTATTACAGCATAAATTTTATCGGCTTCCTGCGCTGCCTTTAATGCTTTTCGGGCATTTTCCATAGAATCGGACATGGGCTTTTCACCCATAACATGACACCCATGGGATAAAGCTTCCAGTGTTACCGGGGTATGTGCTTCGGGAACGGTGCAGTCAAAAACCACATCGGGTTTGAGTTTATCCAGAGCTGCGGATAGATCGGTTCCAATAAAGGGATTATCAATACTAAAATCCTGGGCCCGCTTCTTCGCTGCTTCCTCTCTTATATCCACCAGCCCGACTATATCTACATCCGACATCTTGGTGGCCACTTCCAGCCATCTTCCGCTCATACCTCCACAGCCTGTAAGAACTACTCTGATTTTATCTGACATTAAGCTAACTCCTTATTTATTATCATGCTCTACTAAGATATAAAACAAATTATACATTAATTAGTATCCAAGGTATTTTCTAAACATATTTTTCATTTTTTAACGATTACCTTACAAATATATATATTATATATTAAACCTTTTCCAGTCATTATTCAATAGCCAAAAAAAACATAGAAATTAATATTAGCAATAGTTTAATCCTTCAGGAATTTTTGTATCTAAAAATACCAATTTTTTCTGCAACTTTTTTGTATCTTAATCGTATTGTAATTACAAAGAATAGAGTAAAAAATTTCATAGATGGAAAAATAGCATTGAGTGAACAGCAAAAAGTTATGGAAACATATCAGACTGAATCGGCATCTGTTGAGCAGGATTTTGTTGTTATTATGCAGCAAAATCAGGACTACATATATCACCTGGCTTTCAACCTTTTGAACGATAAAGAAGAAGCCAAAGATGCTGTCCAAGAGGTGTTTCTTAAAGCCTGGAAGAAGATAGATATGTTGAGATGGAATACCAGCAAGGCCTGGCTTACCCGGGTTGCTGTGAACCACTGCCTGGATAAAATCCGTCGTCGTAGATTCAGAATAAATTTCCATAAAGAACCTGATGAAATAATTGAATCCCTTTTACCGAGTTCCGACACAGATCCGTTAAAAAACTGCCTTAGTAAAGAGGCTCAACAGGAAGTCAGAAAAGCCATAGCAAAACTGCGTCCTTCCTACAGGGCTGTGCTGGTTCTTCGGGATTTGGAAGAAATGAGTTACCCGGAAATAGCTGATATTTTAAATATAAAAATCAGCGAGGTTAAATCAAATCTTTTCAGGGGTAGAAAAAAACTCAAGAAATTTCTGCGTCCTTATTTGAGGTGAAGTATCAAATGCGTTGCAGCGCAGCAATAGAATTATTAGAACGTTATCTGGAAAATGAACTTGACGAAGTTCAAACCAGTAAATTGGAATCGCACCTAGAAAACTGTCTCGGATGCCAGAGAGAATTGGAACTTACCCACAGTATTCAAATTATTATAAAATGCATAGAAAAACCGAAAACACCAGAGGATATTATACCTGAGACCCTTGAACGTTTACATAAAAGCAAAGAAAAGCTGAATATCCGGGAGTTCCTGATTGAAAAATGGAAGTATGCTGTTCCAGCTTTTATGATATTATTGTTAGTTATTGGCTTTGCATACCTCATGCCAGATCGTAAACAGGAAATAACTAAACAAGAGGTAGTCAAAGCCGCTGAAGATTTAAAGCTTGCCCTGGGCATAGTCAAAGTAGCTACTGAGGAAGTTGAAACAACCACGCTGAAAGCCAGTGCGCAGGCTTTCAGTATAACCAAAGATAAATCCAGAGGTACTATGGAAAATATGGCCAAAGTACAGGATGAAGTTATTGACAGCCTAAAACGCAATCTGGCGTTGGTAAGTAAAAAGGATTAAATGCTTATGGCTATGTAGAATTAAGGTGGAAATAATTGAGAATTATAACAGGAGAAAATCACAATGATAAAAGAATTCAACCTTACAAAATTTCTCATGGGTTTGTGTGCCATCATGGTTTTCATGGTTTTAGCATCTCAACTGAATGCTGATGAGGATATGCCGGGGTTTATTGATATTGATTTACCCGACGTTGGCGAACCAAAGGTTGAGGTAAATCTTACCGGAGCTTTATTCTCATTGGCTGCGAATATGCTGGGGAACGAAGAACCCGAGACTTCAGAATTTCTGGCCAACCTGAAGGCAGTAAGGGTGAGAATATATGACCGGGTTTCCCTGGGTGATAAAACCCTGGAGCAGGCATCGGAATATTACACAAAACAGTTGAAAAAAGCCAAATGGGAGATAATGGCAAAAATCAGAGAGAAAGACGCAAATATAGGGATATATTCGCTGATGAAAGATGATACTATGACAGGTATTGTAGTCCTGGTAGGTAAGCCACAGCAGTTTACAGTGGTAAACCTGGTGGGTGAAATTGATATTACCAAATTAGCCCAACTCAGAGAAATAACAGGTATTGAGCTTGATATTCCTGAAATTGACATGAAAAAGCGTAAAGATATACCTGAGAGAAAGGAAAGACAAAGAAGCCAGAAACAGGATGAAGCTATCCAGAGCTTTCTGAACGACGATTCCAGTAGGGCCATTGCCCTGCTGGAAGAACTTGATGAAGCCGGTATGAGCAATGAAATGGATTACGCTCTTATGGCCTTTATATATAATACCCGGGGTGAAATAGACAAAAGCTATAAATCCCTGGCAAAATTATACGAATTCAGGGACTTCCATGATATATCTTCGGAATTATACGAAAAGGCAGAAAAAACATCATTTGATAAACCTGAATTCAGTAAACAAGCGAAAAAAACATCAAAAATAAATATTAACACGG
>WJIO01000333.1 GCA_014730235.1 Candidatus Poribacteria bacterium | reverse complement strand
GGTTTAAGTATAACCTGGTACTGGTAATAATGACCGGTGCGCCAGGGATTATCCCCATACCTACCGTCAGTAGGTCTTCGTGAAGGCTCAACATAAGCGACACGCCAGGGTTCTGGCCCTAAAACACGAAGAAAAGTAGCTGGATTAAAGGTGCCAGCTCCAACTTCAATATCACACGGTTGCCAGAGAACACAACCCCGGTTCGCCCAATATTCATGCAATTTTAATATAATATCTTGAAAATTCATTTCAATATTTACCACCTATTTATATATACTAGACTTTTTTATCTATCCAAAATTTTGAGAAAAGAACTTCTAAATCCTTCCTTTTATAATGGAGTTTGTGGGATTTTGATCAATGAATCTTTTCTCAAAATTCTCTTAAGTCAGCGACATAATATCAAACCTGCTTAATCGTTTCCAGATCATCCTTCTCAATAGATTCAAGAAAATCCAGACTGCGAAATTTCCCCCGATCCATATGATATGAAATAAAATTCCTGGTTATTCTTCTAATCTCGGCCCTGCTGCTGTCAAGCATCTTTAATCTTGCAAGAAGCTCAAGGGGAGCATTCTGTAAGCGCTTCATCAATTCAAGGGTTCCCCGGGATATTGTAATTACAGCGCCAATTGTCTGCGTCCTGTTTTTCTGCTGTGAAAAATTATTCCCGCAATCGCAACAAAGTATACCACCATCTGCAACGCTAAATCTTAAACCTGTTACCCCTTTTACTGATAAAGATTCAGAATTGCCGGGAGTAATATAGCTGGTGCATAAAACACATGAATCTAGTTTCGGGCTGAGGCCAGCACTGGCAAGAAGCCGTAGCTCAAAAATTCTGGCAAGCAATTCAGGGTCATCCTGTCCTCTCATCATAACCATTATATTGAGCAGAAGATTAAAAATTTCAGTATTCTGAACACCCGGTGTCTCAATCTGTTGGATTAATTCAGCCAGATAGGAGCAATAAGCAATTTTTGTAAGGTTTTCCCTTAGTTCCTGAAAGTGCTCTATTATGTCAAAGGTATTGATAATATGAAGGTCTTTATCTGTCCTTTCATAAAATACCAGGTCACCGTAAGTCATTATCTCCAATCTGCCGCAGAGCTTATTCTTTATTCTTCTTGCGCCCTTGCCCACAGCGCGAATATATCCAAAATCTTTTGTTAGAAAAGATATAATCTTATCAGCTTCACCCAGTGGATGATAACCCAGGACTAATGCCTTTGTTTTTTGTACTGGCAAAATTATTCACCTGATAAAGATAAATTCATGTACGTTTGGTTCTGATTTCCTTGGCGTATATAATTTTACGAAGCTTTCTAAGAGCGTCATATTCTATCTGCCGAACTCGCTCCCGGGTAATTCCAAATTTATTGCCAATCTGTTCCAGGGTATGCTGAACGCCATCATGAAGTCCATACCTTAGAATTAGTGTTTCTCGCTCTCTTGGTTTTAGATGCTCCAGAAGGCTTAAAGTTTCCTCTCGCTGTAAATCTTCATCAAGCTGGTCTGTAGGGGAAACCTGAGTGGAATCCGCCAGAAGATCGGAAAGCTGACCCTGATTTGGTTCAAAAACCGGGGTTTCCAGAGAAATCGGTTTCTGCCATAACTTAATTATACTCTTAACTTTTTCCTCTGGTATTTCCATCTTTTTGGCTATTTCGATTGTTGTAGGCTTTCTACCGAGTTGATTAGCAAGCTCTCGCGAAACTTTCAGCCATTTATTAATCAAATCTGTAATATGCACCG
This sequence comes from Candidatus Poribacteria bacterium, assembly GCA_014730235.1. GTDB lineage: Bacteria > Poribacteria > DTPJ01 > DTPJ01 > WJIO01 > WJIO01. The sequence continues at coordinate 8,324 of WJIO01000333.1, read as the reverse complement.
GGAGTCTTATTGTCCTGCCCTGATCTGCAATAGCTCTGGATATAGATTGCCTGATCCACCATATTGCATATGTGCTGAACCTGTTATCCATGGTATAATCGAATTTATCCACAGCTTTTATCAATCCCAGGTTGCCTTCTTCAATCAGATCCAACAGCGAAAGCCCCCTGCCAGTGAATTTTTTTGCTACACTAACAACAAGCCTCAGGTTAGATTCAATCATACATTTACGTGCTTCATTATCGTTTTGGGAAATCCTGTAAGCCAATTCTCTTTCTTCTTCAGCAGTAAGTATAGATATATTCGAAATTTGTTTTAAATAAAGATCGATTGAATCAGATGGGCTGACGGAAGTTTTATCCTGATCTGATTGGGATGAATCCAAAACATCTTCATATAAGTCTTTGTCTTCGTTCATAGTTATGGTATAAAGCAAAAAGAAGACGCATAGTAGGACAAATGAAACCGTTATCCGCGTCTGTTAGATAAAAATAAGCAAGTTTCAATAATATTTTTGGTTCTTCCGGGTTCAGCGTGGTAAAGATAAGAAACTTCTTTATGCCGTCATTTTTATGCTGTCATTCCTGCGAAAGCAGGAATGACAAGCTGAAAGAATTTTCAATTATAACCACACTATATCCTAAAGAACCAGATCTTTAAATGAATTTGTCATTCTAAGCAAAGCGAAGAATCTCATCTTTCCTTATTCAAGTCGGAAGAACCAAAACCCTGAAAATTATTAGAATCTTATCTCAAATTCAGAATAATTTTCGTCAGGTTCTCCCCATTCTGTATCCAGTTTAGCAACATAGGACATTCCAGGACTGTTCTTTAAAAATTCTACTAATTTTTCAACTCTTTCCTGCGAACCTTGAGCCAGTATTTCTACTCGGCCATCCCTTAAATTCCTGACATATCCTTTAAGGGCCAGAGCGCTTGCGCGCTTCTGAACAGTATAACGAAAACCAACCCCTTGTACTCGCCCATGAGCAAATATATGTGCTTGAACCATAATTATCACAATAAAAAAGTGGTCGGGGTGAGAGGATTTGAACCTCCGACCTCCTACTCCCGAAGCAGGCGCGCTAAACCGGACTGCGCTACACCCCGACCAATACATGAATAAAAATCAATTTAATTAAGAATTAGAAACAAGTTCATCTACGCTAATTTTTACACGAGAAATCCTGCGCCCATCTGATTCTAATATTGATATTTGTATACCTTTACGGGAATTATCATTTCCATTGTTAGAATTGATAGAATTTGTATAGTCATAGGAAAAGGTTTCTCCTGCCAATGGAACTCGTCCAAGGTAATTTACTATAAAACCTCCGATACTATCAGAGCCCTCAAGAGGCAAATCGATATCAAATAGCTCGTTTGCTTCATCAATAGGCATTCTGGAATCCAGTGAATATGAGCCATCTTCTAATTGTTCATAAAGCAGGTCTTCCTCATCATATTCATCCTGAATTTCACCTACGATTTCCTCTATTACATCTTCTATAGTAACTAATCCTGCAGTTCCTCCGTATTCATCAATAACTATGGCCAGATGCGTTCTCTGGTCTTTAAATTCCTGAAGTAAATCGTCAATCTTTTTCGTCTCAGGAACAAGAACCGGAGGTCTTACCATTTCCATCAAACTAACATCACTCTTATCTTCATACCAGCACCGCAGTAAGTCCTTTACATGTAAAACGCCAACTATATTATCAACGCTGTCTTCGTATACTGGTATTCGTGAGTGACCCTTTTCTACTATAGTAGAAAGCACATGGTTTAAATCAGACTTTACATCCAGATAGATCATATCTGTTCTGGGTGTCATTATTTCCCGGGCTACGGTATTCTCCAGACCAAATATGCCATGAATCATCTCACGTTCTTCTTTTTCCAGTATCTCTTCGCTTTCGCCCACAGCAGTTAGAGCTTCTAACTCTTCCTGGGATGTTAAAGGCTCTTCTTCATTGCCGATTTTGCCTCCTAATAACCTCACGCTTAAATTGCCAATAAACGACAAAAACTTAATTACAGGATAGAGTATAAAATAAAATACTTTTAAAAACTTAAGCGCGGTTATAAAAGAACGTTCTGCTCTGCCCCTAACATACGATTTAGGCACCATCTCAGTAAATACTATCAAAAGCACAGCCGATGCAACAGCAGAAATCACAAGATTATAAGTTATACTACCTTCTGGCTGTATCTTACTGACCAACAAGAAGGTTATTATAACAGCACCAACAGAAAGTAAACTCTTGGCAACTACTATAGTATTAGAGAAATTTCTGGGATTCTGAAGCAGTGATGTAATCGCTTCTACTCCAGGACCACCTTCCTCTATAATATCTTTTACTTCACCTTTTGTAATCTTATTTAGCAAAGCTTCTGCCGTAGAAAAAATCACCGAAAACACCAGTACTACGCCTAATCCAAGCGCGGTAAATGGTAAATCCAAAACTGATCACTCTCCAGCGTTATATAGCTCATAGATACGAGAAGCAAGCCAAGCGCTGTATCTTACTGCTATACGGTATGAAGCCAGGAATCTATAATGGCTATTCACCAAACCCCGAACCCATATCCGAAGTCGGAAAGCTAATAAGGCTAATATCACCTACTTTCACCGGTTTCGTTGGGGGTTTCTAAAAAATTACCTGTATCAGATAAATCATATCCCAATAAACAAAGAACTTTTCTTTGTCTTTGCTCCATAATCTCCATATTATCTTGTCTATCATGTTCATAACCAATCAAATGCAAAACACCATGAGAAACCAGAAGCGATAGTTCCATATCAAAACTGTGTCCATAACTCTCAGCCTGATGCCTGGTAGTTGGCAGTGATATAACAACATCACCAAGTATATTTTGATTCAGTTGACCGTCTTCACCCTCTCGCATAGCAAAAGCCAGCACATCCGTAGGCCTGTCCACATCCCGATATATTCTGTTTAAACGCTGTATCTCTTCATCGTCAGTCAGAAGAATACTTAGTTCAAAATCCTTGACATTTTCCGAAGACAGGGTAACTTCAGCAGCTTTCCTGACAGTATCTACAATATCATCTCCCACTTCTAGATCAGGAGAGCTATCTATCATTATCACCGTCAGTCTCCTTTGCTGAATCGCTTTCAGTACCTATCGCAACGACTTTCTCTTTGGGATAATCTATACGGGTATGATACATCCCAGACAAAACCCGGACAAAAGCATCAGCTATTGAGCTAATATCTCTCAAGGTTAAATCACATTCGTCCAACTGCGAGTCCATTATTTTATCGTCTATGATCTCTCTTACAAAGCTAACCAGGCGGCTGTAAGTAGGCTTGTCCTGAAGCATAGCCCGTCTTGCCGACTCCACTGAGTCAGCAAGCATAACAATAGCAGCCTCTTTTGTTTGAGGTTTGGGGCCGGGATAGCGAAAATCCTCAAGACGGACTGTATTATGCCGGTCTTCTTCCAGGGCCTTCTGGTAAAATCGCTGTCCACCGATAAGGGTGTTTCCCTGGTGTTGTTGAATTATATCAACAACCACCTGCGGAAGTTTATATTCTTTACCCATCTTGGCTCCGTCCTTTACATGACGGGAGATCAATCTTACGCTCATCTGTGGGCTCAGGCTGTCATGAACATTTTCACCTTTTTGGTTCTCAATAAAACCTTCTGGCTTAACTATTTTACCAATATCATGATAATAAGAACCGACTCTTGCCAGAAGAGCATTAGCGCCTATCTCTTCCGCTGCTGCGTCGGCTAATTCTGCAACTGCAAGGCTGTGATGATAACTTCCACTTGCTTTCTCTTTAAATTCTATCAATAATGGCTGTTTGAGATCTGAAAGTTCCAGAAGCTCCATGTCTGTAGTTGTTCTGGATAAATATTCAAATATTGGCAATAATCCCGGTGCTAACACAGCAACGGCAATACCGTTAATGGCACCGATGGAACAATTAACACCTATGTTAATAAGACGTTCATGCTCTAGTAGACCCAATCCCATTATTGTAATAATATTTACTATCGATACATAGAGCCCTGCAAAAATTAGATGTCTTCGATGTCGTGCCAGGGATGCCGAAACAGCAGCCGTTATTCCCCCGGCCAGTATAACCAGAAAATATTGAAGTGATACCGTTAAATCCAATCCTGCAAGCATGGCTATAAAAATACCTATGATACAGGTTACAACTATTGCCAGTTGCACATTAACAAGTATAGCAATTATTATCGAAGCCAGAGCCGCAGGGATCAAAAATCCGGCTCGAGTTATGCCAAGTGCAGGCCCCCAGACAATAATCAAATTTCCCAGGGCAAGTATTAAAAGTATAACGGTATTTAGCGCAATTATCTTTCTGGGTTCGGAGAATGTATCATATTCGTATTTTCTTAAATATATTACAAGGACAAATACCAACAAGCCTGTCAGCAGAACAGCCCCTGGAATAGAGCGGAATATTCTACGCTTTTGAACGGAATACATGGCCTCAAGTTTACCCTTGTGATATTCCGTTACCTCGTCACCGGCTCCGATAATTTTTGTGCCTTCAGGAATTCTTCTACTGACTGGAGGGAAATTCTCCAGAAGTTCCTTTTTTCGCTTTTCTGTTAAAGCTGAATCATAGGTCAGATTAGGTCGAAGCAGATCTATGCTTATTTCCCTTACAACCGTACTTATAGGTTCTTTTAATTCAGCAGCTTTTTCCTCAACAATCCGGGTTGCCTCTGTCCATGTCCTCAGATCACTTACCAGTACACGCCTTTCTAAAGGTGGAGTTGATGTATCATCCAGCAAAACCACAGGTATACTTGATGCAATCTGTTCGTCCCTCGGTTCACGCCCAAGTTCTGCTGCCAGCTTCCGTTTGATCTGATTCCACTTAGGCTTGATATATTCTATTCTTTTTAATTCACTGGCAAAGCTGCTTCCATCGCCATCAGAAACTATACCATCTTTCAAAACTGAGGACAAGATGTTTTCCACAGATCTTTCCATGGCATCAATATCTTCTTCCGGCGCGGTAGCCAGTATAAGGCCAACTTCATCCGTAGGGCCTATATAAAACAATCTCCTCATACTCGCAACTTTCTCTTCATTGCTAAGAGCAACGCTGTCTCGAACCTGACGTACTATTTTAAACTCTTCTTTTGCATTTTCAAGCCAGAGAAAATTGAGTTTAAATACCGGAGGTAGTTCTGTTAGTGCTTTTTGCTTTTCCTCCTCTGTTGCTGTTTCATCATAATATGTAAAATCGGCTTGGGCATATATATCTCGGGAGCTTTTTTCTCCTACCTCAAAACTATCAGGGCTTAAAAGCCGACGGCCTTCTTCCATAGGAAAGACCGTCCAGAATACATTAAGAGCAAAAATAACACCAAGCAACCACCAGTGCATTTTTGCACGGTTAAAAAGTATTTCAGAAATTCCGTGATACTTTCTTGTGCTTTTATCACTTCTATGCCCGTACCAGGGCATCCGCATGAAAATTCCCCCTTTTATTGTCAAAGTTGGCCATTTCAGTCTAAATAAGCCTATATGGGGGTAAAAAATTATTCTACGTTACATTTTATTCATCAGTCACCGTTGTTTCATCGTCTTCTTCATATTTCTCATAAGCCATTATTATTGTCTGAACCAATTCGTGTCTTACAACATCTTCACCGGTTAAATACGCAAATTTTATACCTTTAACATCGCTTAACACTTTTTGGACTTGAAGTAATCCAGAGCCTCTTTCTGGTGGTAGATCAATTTGTGTTATATCACCGGTTACAACTGCTTTCGAGTCAAAACCCAAACGGGTGAGGAACATCTTCATCTGTTCACATGTGGAGTTCTGGGCTTCATCAAGGACAACAAATGAGTTGTTTAAAGTACGTCCCCGCATAAAAGCCAGCGGCGCAACTTCTATAACACCTCGTTCCATGTATGTTTGAATCCTGTCTACCGGCATCATATCATAAAGCGCATCATAAAGGGGGCGAAGATATGGGTCAACCTTTGCCAGCATATCGCCGGGAAGAAACCCCAGGCTTTCTCCTGCCTCTACTGCTGGTCTGGTCATTATAATACGACCGGTTTTGCCGCTCTTCAGTGCAGAAACAGCCATGGCCATAGCAAGATAAGTCTTACCGGTCCCTGCAGGACCAATACCAAAGACAAGATCGTATTGTTGCATAGCCGCTACATATTTCTTTTGACCATTGGTCTTAGGTCTTATTATCCGGTTAGAATATACATGTATAGGTTCTGTAGCAAAGTTTGCCAGATCCAGCTCTTTAGAACCTTTGATCATGCGAATAGCATATTTTACGTCACCAGAGCTTATGCTGTGTCCTCCTCGCACAAGGTTTAAAAGCTCTTCAAATATCTGTGATATTACCCTTGTTTCTTCTTCATCACCGATAATCTCAAGATTACATCCTCTGGCCACAATCTTTGCATCAAAGTTATCTTCTAATATTTTTAAATTTGTATCCTGTTGGCCAAAAAGCTCCTGAGCTTCAGATGAATCTTTGAGTACAATGCTAAAAGAATCTTTTTCCTCCAAATGATACCGTCCCTTATTATTAATTTATCTATTTAATAATCATTATTTATATATCATTAAAACTATCTTAAAAGCCATAATTACTCATTATAACCCATTATGAGATTATTCCATATTGTATCTGAATATCATCAAAATTGCAAGAGAAAAAAGCAAAAATCAAGGTATCATAACACTTGGCTATACTTTACAATATGGTAACAAAAAACCCGGGATTGATTCAATCCCGGGTTTTTAGTAAAAACTAAGAACAAACTAACGGCTCTTAATCTCTGACCATGTAGAAGCAAGCTTATCGCCAGGTTCAACAGCGGTAGTTGGCAGACCATTATTCATAAGATCGCCAATTTCATCAACGCTGAGAGCGCGGTCGTAAAGCACGACTTCATCAATGATTCCATCAAAGAATACCAGCGTGTTTACATCGCCACCCCGTCCCTGAGAGTAGCCGATTCTGACCGGCTCATCAGGCCATACATCATAAGGAGCGGCTGGGCGGTGCATATCTCCCCCGGTTACGTCGGCATCAGTCAATTCCACGCCGTTTACATAAGCCCTACCTTCTGATCCATCTTCTACCAGAGCCACATGATACCATGCCTCCAGATCGGGTAAGCAGTTGGCTGTAGCAAAGTAGCCTTCAACTCCGCTGCCCGTTGAACCCCATGTTAAACCGGATTCGCTGGCAGTAGCAATACGGAAGTTATACATGTCTGCACCCCAACCGATCATATGGCCTTTCCAGAATATACCTGCATGATCGTTACCGGCAGCATCAACAATCGCGCGCGGATAAATCCAGCAGGCGGCTGTAAGGGCATTCGGTAGTTCCAGAACTGGATTACTGGCAATATCAATACCATCATCACCGTTGAAATCCAGGGCCTGGCCTACCATACCTTCTACTGTTCTGGGATCTCCGATAATAACACCGTGATTACCATGTCCGCTACCGTCTTTGGTACTTCCGTCAAGACCCCAGTAACCCACCAGACCATCATCCAGAGAGGCATATGAAAAACCGCATAACACTAGACTAAGAGCTAAAACCCATACAAAAGCTTTCATAACGTTTAACCTCCTTAAAGTATTAAGTGGTTAATCTGAAAAAATCAGATCAACGAAATACGGTGGAAAAATCCACCAGAAAAAACAACCAAAAATTTCCTTCTTTCACAAATGGGGATTTTAGTGCGAAAAAAGGCTTAGCAAGTTTAATAAATCTGGTTCTAAAAGTCTCCCTTTCCCAAAGGAGGGATTCAGGAGGATCTGAAACGCTAAACACCTATAAATATTAAATTTAGCAGAAAATCCATATTTCAAAATCATTTTGCTTAAAAACAAAAAGTTAAATCCGAAATAGAATACCACAGTGATAATTTTAAGTCAACAAAAAATCCTCCAAACATAAAATTTGTGTCCGTGAAAACTTTGGCTCTTCTGGTTTGAGTATGGTAATAATTTGAAAATTTTCTCAGCTTGTCATTCCTGCGAAATTCTTATTCCTTTTTGCTCAAGCTTTTTCAAAAAGCTTGAAGCATGAATAACAAATGGAGGATGTTTTTTTTCTTAATTGGACAATGTTTTTTACACTTCCACACCCAAACTGGATGAGCCAAAACTTCTGATACAGACTAAAAACTTTAGGTTCTTCCGGGTTTAGTGTGGTAAAGATAAGAAACATCTTTATGCTGTCATTCCTGCTTTCGCAGGAATGACAGGTTGAGAGAATTTTAAAACTATTACCACACTAAACCCGGAAGAACC